>CBIHRR010000083.1:0-9220 GCA_966212495.1 uncultured Gammaproteobacteria bacterium | reverse complement strand
GCTTCGTGTTCGGCAACCAGATCATGCTCGGCGCGATGGCGCTGGACATGTTCTCCGTGCTGCTGGGCGGCGCGGTGTCGATGCTGCCGGCCTTCATCCGCGACATCCTGCACTGGGGCCCGGAAGGCCTCGGCATCCTGCGCGCGATGCCGGCGGCCGGGTCGATCTGCGTCGCGCTGTGGCTGGCGCGGCATCCGCTGGAGAAGCACGCCGGCCGCGTGCTGATGTTCGCGGTCGCGGGCTTCGGGCTGTGCACGATCGCGTTCGGGCTGTCGCGGCATTTCTGGCTGTCGGCCGCGATCCTGGTGGCCTACGGCATGTGCGACGGCGTGTCGGTGGTGATGCGCTCGACGATCCTGCAGCTGGCCACGCCCGACGACATGCGCGGGCGCGTGTCGTCGATCAACGGCATCTTCATCGGCTCGTCGAACGAGCTCGGCGCGTTCTACGACGGCACCATGGCGCGCCTGCTCGGCCTGGTCCCGGCGGTGGTGCTGGGCGGCTGCGTGACCCTGGGCGTGGTCGCGATCACTGCGCTGCGCGCGCCGCGCCTGCGGCGGCTGGACCTGCGCGAGCTGCAATAGCCGGTTCGCCGACGCGGTGGCTTTGCACATGCAATCCCCGCATGAAGGCCGGTGCCGGGCGTAACGTGCCGCCATGCCGGGCCGATGTCCCGGCGGAGCCGCCGCATGTCCCAGGCCGAAGGCCCTCCGCCCGGTCCCGACTTCACCGCCGGCGTGCCGCTGGCGTCCATTCCCGAGGGCGGCGTGCTCGCGGGCCGCGTGGGCGACGAGGCCGTGCTGCTCGCGCGCCTCGACGACGGGGTGCATGCCGTCGCCGCGCATTGCACGCATTACGGCGGACCGCTCGCGGAAGGACTGGTCGAAGGCGACGAGATCCGCTGCCCCTGGCACCACGCGTGCTTCAGCCTGCGCACCGGCCGCGCGCGGCGCGCGCCCGCATTCGCGCCGCTCGCGACGTGGCGCACCGAAATCGTCGGCGACACGGTGTTCGTGCGCGCCCCTGCCGAAGCGACCGCCACGTCGCTGCCTGCGCCGGCACTGCATGCGCGCGACGCCGGACCGCGCCGCATCGCGATCGTCGGCGGCGGCGCGGCCGGCTACGCGGCGGCGCTGCGCCTGCGCGAGCTCGGCTACGACGGCGCGCTGGCCATGTTCAGCGCCGACGCGAGCGCGCCCTGCGATCGCCCCAACCTTTCCAAGGACTACCTCGCGGGTACCGCGCCCGCGGAATGGATCCCGCTGCAGGGGCCGGACTTCTACCTCGACCTGGGCATCGACCTGCGGCTGGACTGCGACATCGCCTCGATCGATGCCCAGGCGCGCCGCCTGCACGCGCGCGCGGGCGACGCGTTCGACTACGACGCCTTGCTGCTGGCCACCGGCGCCGAGCCGCGCACGCTGGCCTTGCCCGGGTTCGAGGGGCAGCGCGTGTTCGCGCTTCGCTCGCTCGCCGATGCGGACCGGATCATCGCGGCAGCCCGGTGCGCGAAATCGGTCGCCTTCGTCGGCGCCGGGTTCATAGGGCTGGAAGCCGCCGCCGCGCTGCAGGCGCGCGGACTGGAAGTCCATGTCGTCGCGCCCGAACAGGTGCCGATGGAGCGCGTGCTCGGTCGCGAACTGGGCGAATTCATCGCCGGCCTGCATCGCGCCAACGGCGTCCGCCTGCACCTGGGCGCGAAGCCCGCCGGCTACGACGGCACCCAACTCGCGCTCGAAGGCGGCGGGCGCGTCGCCGCGGACCTGCTCGTGGTCGGCGCCGGCGTCACGCCGCGCACCGCGCTGGCCGAAGCGGCGGGGCTCGCGACCGGCAACGGCATCCTCGTCGACGTCTTCCTGCAGGCATCGATCCCGGGCCACTACGCCGCAGGCGACGTCGCCAGCTACCCGCATCGCGGCGAGCGGACGCGCGTCGAGCACTGGGTCCATGCCCAGCGCCAGGGCCAGGCCGCGGCGGCGAACCTGCTCGGCGGCGCGCAGCCCTTCCGCGACGTGCCGTTCTTCTGGACCCACCAGCACGACTTCGAGTTGCGTTACACCGGCATCGGCACGGGCTGGGACGAAACGCGCATCGACGGTGCCCTGCCCTCGCGCGACTTCACCGTGCGCTATTACCGGCGCGGCGAGCTCGTCGCGGCAGCCTCCTGCGGGCGCGACCACGAGAACCTGGCCATCGAGGCGGCGCTGCGCGAGGGCCCATGAAAAAAGCCCCGCGATCGCGGGGCTTTCCACCTTTCGGCGATTGCGGCGCCGTGCTTCAGTCGCCGATCTGCTTCTGCAGGTGCTCCCAGCGCTCCTGCTCGTCGATCGTGCGCTCGGCGGTCAGGCGCGCCTCGAGGCGCTCCAGGCCGATTTCCTCGCCCGAATCCACGCTGTAGCCGTATTCGCCCGACTCGACGCGCTTGAGCGTGCTGTCGATCTTGCCGATCAGCTTGCGGTAGCGGTCGCGCGTGCGCAGTTCCAGCGAGTTCTCGGTCTCGCGGGTGGCACGCTCGGCTTCGTCGCCAACGTCGCGCACTTCGTCCTTGAGGTTCTCGATGGTCTGCTTGGACTCCTCGACCAGGTCCGCGCGCCACTGCAGCAGGCGCTGGCGGAAGTACTCGAGCATCAGCGGGCTCATGTACTCCTCGTCCACCGACGGCCGGTAGCCATCGGGGATGATCGGTCGCCCGGAATCGTCGGTCTTGTGCGGCACGACCTTGACCTTGCCGCGCGGCGCGGGTGCGCTGGGCGCTGCGACGCGCGCGACGGCGACCTTGCCGACGGGCTTGGGCTTGGTCACCGGCGAGGCCGGATTGCCTGCGAGCGCGACCTTGACGCCGGCCGCATTCGGCGCCGGATCGACCGGAGCCTGCTTGGCAGGACGCGTTGCGGCCTTGGCGATCGGGCGCGCGGGCGCCTTCTTCGCCGGAGCCTTGGCTGGAGCAGCCTTGGCCGGCGCCGGCGCGGGCTTGCGGGCGGGCGCGGCCGCCTTCTTCGCCGCGGGAGCCTTCCCGACCGGCGCGGCGGCCTTCTTCGCAGGTGCCTTGGCCGGAGCCTTCTTCGCCACGGACTTGGCCGCCACCGGCTTCGCCGGCGCAGCCTTCTTCGCCACCGGGCGCGCAGGCGCCTTCTTCGGCGCTGCCGACTTGCCTGGCGCGGCCTTGGCAGGCGCGCCCTTGCCGGTCACGCCCTTGGCAAGCACGGGCTTCTTCGTGGCAGCCTTCTTCGCGACGGGTGCCTTCTTCGCCGGAACCGACTTGCGGGCCGGCGCCGGGGCGGACTTCGCCTTGGCGATGGGCTTGGTGGCCTTTGCGGCCTTCTTCGCGGGTTTTTTCACTGCCACGACTGGCGTTTCCTCCGGGATTCCCTTGAGACGGGAAAGCGCGCTGTTATACCCTGCCCTGACTACAGCGGCAACCGCGCAAGCCTGCGCTGCGCCGCGTCCAAGGACCGTGATCGCCCGCCTGCTCATCGCCCTGCTGCGCGGCTACAAGCGCTGGATCAGCCCGCTGCTCGGACCCCGCTGCCGTTTCGTGCCGACCTGTTCGGAATACGCGATGACGGCGATCGCGCGGTTCGGGGTGCTGCGCGGCGGCTGGCTGGCGGCGCGGCGCGTGGCGCGCTGCCATCCGCTGCATCCCGGCGGCCACGATCCCGTTCCGCCCCCCTCCTGACAACAAGGAAGCCACATGCCCGGCACGCTGATCGTCAATGCCCGCCTCGTGAACGAAGGTCGCGAAACCGATGGCGACCTGCGCATCCGCGACGGGCGCATCGCCGAAATCGGCAGCGGCCTGTCCGCGGCCGCCGGCGAGGAAGTGGTGGATGCGCGCGGCCGCCGCCTCCTCCCGGGCATGATCGACGACCAGGTGCACTTCCGCGAACCGGGCCTTGAGTACAAGGCGGACATGGCGATCGAGTCGGCCGCGGCCGTCGCCGGCGGCATCACCAGCTTCATGGACATGCCCAACACCAACCCGCCGACGCTCGACGCGGCGGCGCTGGAGGACAAGTACCGGCGCGCCCTCGGCCGGGTGCGCGGCAACCATGGCTTCTACATGGGCGCGAGCAACGACAACCTCGACGCGATCCGCGTGATCGATCCGCTGGCGACCCCGGGCGTGAAGGTCTTCATGGGCGCGTCCACCGGCAACATGCTGGTCGACAACCCGGAAACGCTCGACGGGATCTTCCGCGAAACGCCGGTGCCCATCATCACCCACTGCGAGGACACGCCGACGATCGAGGCGAACCTCGCGGCGTACAAGGCGAAGTACGGCGAGGACATCCCGGTCGAGTGCCACCCGGACATCCGCTCGCGCGAGGCCTGCATCAAGTCCACGCGGCTGGCGATCGACCTGGCGCGGCGCCATGGCACGCGCCTGCACGTGCTGCACATCTCCACCGCCGACGAGCTGGCGCTGTTCGAGCGCGGCCCGCTGGTGCGCGCGGACGGGTCGCGCAAGCGCATCACCGCGGAGACCTGCATCCATTTCCTGCGTTTCGACCGCTCCGATTACGCGCGGCTGGGCAACTTCATCAAGTGCAACCCGGCCATCAAGGATCCGGCGGACCGCGAGGCGCTGGTCCGCGCGGTGGCGGAGGACGTGATCGACGTGCTCGCCACCGACCACGCGCCGCACACGCTGGAAGAGAAGTCGCGACCCTACGCACAGGCGCCGAGCGGGCTGCCGCTGGTGCAGTACGCGCTGCTGGCGGCGCTGGAACTGGTTCACGAGGGGCGCATGAGCACCGCGCAGGTGGTGCAGAAGGCCTCGCACGCGTCCGCGCAGCTGTTCGACGTCGCCGAGCGCGGTTTCCTGCGCGAAGGCTACTTCGCCGACCTCGTGCTCATCGACGACGTGCCGCTCACCGTGCGCCGCGAGGACGTGCTGTCGAAGGTGGGCTGGTCGCCGTTCGAAGGCATGACCTTCCGCTCGCGCATCGGCGCCACCTGGGTGAACGGCCAGCTCGCATGGGACGGCGCGACGCTCGTCGGCGCCCCGAACGGCCAGCGCCTCCGCTTCGCCCGCTGACGCGGAAACGTCAGCCGGAGACGCGGGCGACGGCGTCGTGGGGGTGCAGGGACTCGAAGTGCGAGACCTCGGCGTCGAAGCGATCGACGCGCGGGTCGGCGGCGAGCGCGGCCGCGATGCGGCGCGCGGCGTCCTCGCAGAACATCAGGTTCGCGGCATTGAGCTCGGCGAAGGCCTGCTCGTCCTCGCGCTTGACCGCGGCCTGCACGGGCGTGCCGAGCGCGGCCTCCAGCAGGTCCACGAACGCGGCGACCGGCAGCCCGTCGAAGGACGGCCGCAGTTCGACCCGCACGCGGGCGCGGCTGCGCTGCGCGTGCGGCGTCGCGGCCAGGCCGCGTTCGGACGCGAGCCAGTCGCGCACCACGGCGGTCGACAGCGGTTGCGCGGCGGCGAAGTCCCCGGCGAAACGATCGGCGTTGAGCTGCCGCGACAGCGCGGCCGACGCCGGGCAGGTGCTCGAGTACTCGACTTCCAGCGCAATCGCGACCTTGATGTGGCCGTCGCGCAGCACCGCTTCGATCGAGGCGGGATAGCGCTTCCAGCCCAGCAGGCCGCTGGCCAGCGAGCCGCGCTGCAGCAGGTGCTCGTAGCGCACGACCAGGCGCGCCGAAGACGACAGCCCCTGCTGCGAGTCCACCAGGTCGTCGAGCACGCGGCGCAGGCCGCCCGGCGTGATCGCGTCGGCCGCGAAGGCGTCCTGCAGGCGCAGGTACAGCCGCGACATGTGGATGCCGCGCGCGACGGGGTCGCGCAGGTCCACCGCGACGTCCACGGACGCCGCGACCTGCAGCGCTTCGCCGCCCTGCCCCGCGATGCGGACCGGCAGTGCGATGTTGTCCATGCCGACCCAGTCGAGCGGGCGCGCCAGCGCGGCCGGATCGGCGGCGACATCGGGCAGGAGCGACGGGCGCGTGGGGGCTGGCATGGCCTCATTGTACCGGCGAGGGGGCCGCGGGCCGGTCACGCCCGTGGAATGCTGCGTCCGGCGCGCCATGCCGTCCACAGTGCGTGCCAGTGCGAAGGCGCCGGGTTGCGATGGCCTCCGTGCGCGCGCAGCGCGCGCAGGCGCTCGCGCGCCAGCGCCGCGAAGATGCGGTCGGCGCGGGTGCCGGCCGGGCGCGATGGCCAGGCGTCGAGCAGCGGCGCCGCGGCGGCGGGGTCGCCCTCGCGCGCGAGCGCGCGCACCGCGGGCAACGAGGCTTCCAGCGCGCTGGCGGGCGTCGCGTTTCCCGCCGACGTGGCAGCCGGAGCGGCATCGGCGGCGATCGCGGCCGACACCGCGCTGCCCGCGCGCGTGAAAGGCGCCAGCGCGGCACGCAGGGCATCGAGGTCCCCGCCCGCCCGAAGGGGCGCTTCGCGCACGGCCTCGAGCGCGGGCAAGGCAGCGGCCAGCGCCTCCCAGGGCGCGGCGACGCGCTGCAGCGCTAGCCCGAGCGGATGACGGCGCCGGCCCTGCGCCCAGCCGCGCAGTTCGTCGTTCCACCAGGCGAGCTTGGCCGCGCCCGGTCGCGGATCGGCGCCCTCCCACGCGGCATCGGCAAGCTCCTGCCGCAAGGCCAGCCAGGCGAGCGTCTTCGCGCGTTCGCGCGCGGGCAGGAACACTTCGGCGATGCGCCATTCCGGCCAGCGCGCGCGCCACTTGTCGAGGAAGGCCTCGAGCGCGGCCTCGTCGCTCACGCGCGCGGCCAGGTGCCCGCGTCGAGCAGGTCGGCGGGCGACCCGGCCACCGCCGACGCCTCCCAGGCCAGCGGATCATCGCTGTCGAGGCGATAACCCCACAACGCGGCGATCGACGGCATGCCCGCCGCGCGCGCGGCCAGGATGTCGCGCTCGTCGTCGCCGACGTACGCGCAGTCGGCCGCGGCGAGGTTCTGCGCGCGTGCCGCGTGCAGCAGCGGTGCAGGATCCGGCTTGCGCACCGGCAGCGTGTCGCCGCCGACCAGCACCGCGCAGCGGCGCTCCCAGCCCAGCAGCGGCAGCAGCGCGCGCGCCAGCGCCTCGGGCTTGTTGGTCACGATGCCCCAGCGGCTGCCGCCGTCCTCGATCGCGGCGAGCAGCGCCTCGATGCCTTCGAACGGCGCGCCGTGCTTGCCGAGTTCCTGCCGGTAGACGTCGAGGAACGGCTGCACGAGCGCCTCGCGTTCCGCTTCGTCCAGTGCGGGGAACGCGGCGGCGAGCATCGCGCGCGCACCGCGGGAGACGTGCGGACGCAGCGCGCCCGGCATCATCGGCGGTTCGCCGCGGCGCGAGCGCAGCACGGCGATGGTGGCGACGAAATCCGGCGCGCTGTCGAGCAGCGTGCCGTCGAGGTCGAACAGGACGAGTTGCGGGAACGCGGCCGTCACCGCTTCACCGCGCAGGCAAGGTAGTTGACCGAGGTGCCGCCGCCCACGCGCGCCGCATTGCGCCACGGTTCGTAGGCCAGGCCGCTCACGTCCTCGAGTTCGAGCCCGCACTCGCGCAGCCAGCCGGCCAGTTCGGCCGGACGGATGAAATCGCGATAGCTGTGCGTGCCGCGCGGCAGCATGCGCGCGACGTATTCGGCGCCGACGATGGCCAGCGCGAACGCGGCCGGCGTGCGGTTGAGGGTGGAGGCGAACAGGCGTCCGCCCGGTTTCAGCAGGGTGGCGCAGGCCGCCAGCACCGACGCCGGATCCGGCACGTGCTCCAGCATTTCCATGCAGGCGACGACATCGAACGCGCCGGGCCGTTCGGCTGCGAGCGTCTCGACCTCGACCTGCCGGTAGTCCACGCGCGCGCCGGATTCGAGCGCGTGCAGGCGCGCCACCTTGAGCAGGTCCGGCGCCAGGTCGATCGCGGTGACCTCCGCACCCTCCAGCGCCAGCGCCTCGCTGAGCAGCCCGCCGCCGCAGCCGACGTCGAGCGCGCGCAGGCCGCGCAGCGGCACGCGCGCGGTGATGTAGCCCAGCCGCGCCGGATTCAGCGCATGCAACGCCTTCTGCGGGCCCTGCGGATCCCACCAGCGCGCGGCGAGCGCGTCGAACTTGTCGACCTCGGCCTGCCGATGGTTGCCGGCGCCCGGCGCGTTCACGCGCGCCCTGCGCCGGACAGGTCGACCGCGGCGATGCGTTCGCGCCACTGGCGCGCGTTGGCGACGATCGCGGCCTCGTCCATGTCCACGAGCGCGCGGTCGCGCAGTTTCGCGCGGCCGGCGATCCAGGCATCGCGCACCTGCTGGCGCCCGGTCGCATAGACCAGCTGCGAGGCGACGTGGTGCAGCGGCTGCGTCTCCAGCGGCGACATGTCCACGACGATCAGGTCGGCCTGCTTGCCGGGCTCGATCGAGCCGACCAGATGGTCGAAGCCCAGCGCCTTCGCGCCGCCCAGCGTGGCCGCGCGCAGCGCGGTCGCCGCGTCGAACGCGGCCGCGTCCTGCGCCACCGCCTTGGCCAGCAGCGCCGCGGTGCGCGTCTCGCCGAACATGTCGAGGTCGTTGTTGCTGGCGCAGCCGTCGGTGCCGATCGCCACGTTGACGCCGGCGCGCGACAGGTCGGCCACGCGGCAGAAACCCGAGGCGAGCTTGAGGTTGGATTCCGGGCAATGCGCCACGCTGACGCCGCGCTGCGCGCAGAGCGCGATCTCGGCATCGGTGAGCTGGGTCATGTGCACGGCGATCAGCCGGTCGTTGAGCAGGCCCAGCCGATCTATGCGGGCCAGCGGCCGCTGGCCGTGCTTCTGCTGCGATTGCTCGACTTCCTGCGCGGTCTCGTGCAGGTGCAGGTGCACCGGCACGTCGAGCTGGTCGGACAGCATGCGGATGCGCTCGAAGTTCGCATCGTTGACGGTGTACGGCGCGTGCGGCGCGAAAGCCATCGCCACCAGCGTGTCGCCGCGCCACTGGTCGTGGACTTCGCCGGCCTTGTCGAAATACTCGTCGTCGCTGCCCGCCCACGCGGTCGGGAAGTCGATGACCGGCAACCCGACGCGCGCGCGGAACCCGTGGCGGCGGTAGGTCGCGGCCTGCACGTCCGGGAAGAAGTAGTTCTCGTTGCAGCAGGTGGTGCCGCCGCGCAGCATCTCGGCGATCGCCAGCGTGATGCCGTCGGCGACGAAGCCCGGCGCGATCACCGCGGCCTCGATCGGCCAGATGTGGTCCTGCAGCCAGGTCTTGAGCGGCAGGTCGTCGGCGACGCCGCGCAGCAGCGTCATCGGGTTGTGGCA
>CBIHRR010000082.1:0-9323 GCA_966212495.1 uncultured Gammaproteobacteria bacterium | reverse complement strand
CGCCCGGCGGCGCCCGCTGCGTTAAGCTTCGCGCATGCCAGCCGTGACCCTGCGACTTCCCCACTGGATCGACGGACAGGCGCGCGAGCCTGCCGGCGGCCGCTGGCTGGAGGTGTTCGAACCGGCAACGGGACGTGCCTTCGCGGAAGTCGCCCGGGGCGACGCGGCGGATGTCGAAGCCGCGGTCGCCGCCGCGACGCGCGCGGCCCCAACCTGGGCCGCCCTGCCGGCAAGCGAGCGCGCCGCGTGGCTGGAACGCCTCGCCGCGGCGATCGAGGCGCGCCTCGACGATTTCGCCCGCGCCGAGGCGCGCGACGGCGGCAAGCCGCTGAAGCTCGCGCGCGACATCGAGATCCCGCGCGCGATCAGCAACCTGCGCTTCTTCGCCCATGCCGCGACGCAGTTCGGCAGCGAATCGCACCACGGCCAGGCCGGGCTCAACTACACCTTGCGCGAGCCACTCGGCGCGGTCGCGGCGATCTCGCCCTGGAACCTGCCGCTGTACCTGTTCACCTGGAAGATCGCGCCGGCGCTCGCCGCGGGCAACACCGTGGTCGCCAAGCCGTCGGAGGTGACGCCGCACACGGCGACGCTGCTCGGCGAACTGGCCGCGCAGGTCGGCTTCCCCGCCGGCGTGCTCAACATCGTGCACGGCCTCGGCCCGGAAACCGGCGAGGCGATGGTCGTGCATCCGGCGCTGAAGGCGATCTCCTTCACCGGCAGCACGACGGTGGGCCGGCGCATCGCCGGCCTCGCCGCGCCGTTGCTGAAGAAGGTGTCGCTGGAACTCGGCGGCAAGAATCCGACGCTGGTGTTCGCCGACAGCGACTGGCGCGCGCACCTGCCGCTGCTCGTGCGCTCGGCGTTCCAGAATTCCGGGCAGATCTGCCTGTGCGGCTCGCGGATCCTGGTCGAACGCGCCGCCTACAACGAATTCCGCGACGCCTTCGTCGCGGCCGCGCTGGCCTTGCGCCCCGGCGACCCGATGGATCCGGACGCGGACCTCGGCCCGATGGTCTCGCAGGCGCACTTCGACAAGGTCATGGCGGCGATCGCGCGCGCGCGCGACGAAGGCGGGACGATCCTGTGCGGCGGCCAGGCGCTGCAAAGGCCCGGCTGGTTCATCGCGCCGACGGTGATCGAAGGCCTCGGCCCCGATTGCGCGACCAACCGCGACGAGATCTTCGGCCCGGTCGCCACGCTGCAGCCCTTCGACGACGAGGCCGGGGCGCTCGCCCTCGCCAACGCCGGCGATTACGGGCTCGCCGCGTCGATCTGGACGCGGGACCTCGAGCGCGCGCACCGCCTGGCCGCGCGCGTGCGCGCGGGCATCGTCTGGATCAACACCTGGCTGATGCGCGACCTGCGCACGCCGTTCGGCGGCATGGGCCAGTCCGGCCTCGGGCGCGAGGGCGGCGCCGAGGCGATGCGCTTCTTCACCGAGCCGAGGAACGTATGCATCGCGCTGCACGCCTAGTCGCGATGCTCGCAGCCAGCGGCCTCCTGGCCGCCGCCGTCGCGCCGCGCACGGTCGCCGCGGCGCAGGACGACGGGATGCTGTCGAGCAGGATCGCCACGTTCTTCAACCGGCTCAACGAACAGCCCGACAATTACGCAAGATTGCGCTACGCGAGCCGGCGGCGGAGCAGCGCCGACCCGCAACTGCGCCAGATCGTCGACCAGGTCCTGGTCACGGAGTGGTCGATGTTCGGCCGCATCGGGGAAGCCGAAGCGGCCTTCACCGTGTCCCAGAAAGCCGTGCCCGCGGCGGCGCCCTTGCCGGTCGCAGCGGACTGGGACGCCGTTCCCGCGGCCGACTACATCGCCGGGGCGGTCAAGGGACGCCGCATCCTGGTGGTCAACGAAGCGCACCATCGGCCGCAGACGCGGCTGCTCACGCTCGCACTGCTGCCGAAGCTGCGCGCGCTCGGCTTCAACCACTTCGCGGTCGAAGGCCTCGATCCGGCGGATACCGGCCTGGCCGGGCGCGGCTATCCCACCGAGAAGTCGGGGTACTACATCCAGGAACCGCTGTACGGCGAGATCGTGCGCGAAGCGCTGCGCCTGGGCTTCGTGGTGCATGCCTACGAACCCGGCGACGCCGGCCGGATGGCGCCGCAGGAGCGCGAAACCGCCCAGGCGAAGGCCCTGCAGGCGATCCTGGACAAGGACCCGGGCGCTCGCCTGTTCGTGCACGCCGGCTACGCCCATGCGGACAAGGCGCCGGGCCGCCTGCCCGGCAACGCGCGGCCGATGGCCGCGGAACTCGCGCGCCTCACCGGGATCGAGCCGTACACCGTCGACCAGACCATGCTTGGCTCGGGCGACATGTCGGACGCGACGTCCCCCTATCGCCACGTCGTCGAGGCGTTCCCGATCAAGGTGTCCAGCGTGCTGGTCCCGCGCCGGGGCGGCGCCGCCTGGTCGTATCGACCGGGGTACCACGACGTCACCGTGCTGCTGCCGCGCCAGGATCCCTCGGAGATGCGGCCCGCCTGGCTGTCGCGGGACGGACTGCGGCGATCGCTCAGGATCAAGGCCGCGGCCTGCAACGGCAGCTTCCCCTGCCTGTTCGAAGCATTCCACGCCTCCGAGGGCGACGACGCCATCCCCGCCGACCAGTTCGTGCTCCTTGGAACGAACGACGGGCGCTGGCCGCTGTTCCTGGCACCGGGCCGCTATCGGCTCCGCATACGCGGCGAGGACGGCGCGCTGATGTCGGTGCGCCCGCTCGAGATCACGGAGACACCCGCGGTGCAGGAGATGCCCGCCGACCCCACCCGCATGCCCTCGATGCGACCGCCTCCCCCCAACGAAACCACGTCCACGCACCCATCATGATGACGAAACTCCGCGAACTGCTCCGCAACAACCGCGACTGGGCCGATGCCATGGTCCGCGACGACCCGGAGTTCTTCGAACGCCTGTCGCGACAGCAGGCACCGAAGTTCCTCTGGATCGGCTGCTCCGACTCGCGCGTACCCGCGAACCAGATCATGGGGCTCGCGCCCGGCGAGGTCTTCGTCCATCGCAACATCGCCAACGTGATGGTGCATACCGACCTCAACTGCATGTCGGTGATCCAGTTCGCGGTCGACGTGCTGGAGATCGAGCACATCATCGTGGTCGGCCACTACGGTTGCGGTGGCGTCGGCGCGGCGCTGCACGGCACCCGCGTCGGCCTGGCGGACAACTGGATCCGGCACGTCGGCGACGTCGCGCAGAAGCACGCCGCCCTGCTGGAGGGGGTGGCGGAGGACGGGCGCCACGACGCGCTGTGCGAACTCAACGCGATCGAGCAGGCCGAGAACGTCTGCCTCACCACCGTCGTGCGCGACGCCTGGGCGCGCGGGCAGAAGCTCGCCGTGCACGGCTGGGTGTACAGCCTGCAGGACGGGCGCGTGCGCGAGCTGGGCATGGACGTCGATTCGCCGGAGGCGCTCGAAGGCGCCTACCTCAAGGCCCTCGACGGCGTGCGCGCGCGGCGCGGAGTGCCGGCGTGAGCCAGCCCGCGACCGGCATCCACGCCGCGGCGGCGCCCAGGGCGGTGGGCAACTATCCCCACGCGCGTCGCGTCGGCGACCTGCTGTTCCTGTCCGGCATCGGCCCCCGCGATCCGTCCACCGATGCCATCCCCGGCAACGAACTGTTCGCCGACGGCCGCGTGCGCGCGTACGACATCCGCGCCCAGGCGCGCGCCGTGCTCGCCAACGTGCGCTCGGTGCTCGAAGCCAGCGGCGCGCGCTGGGAGGACCTGGTCGACGTGACCGCGTACCTGACCGACATGGCCCGCGACTTCAAGGCCTGGAACGAGATCTGGGCCGAGCATTTCCCCGACCCGGCGCGCGCGCCGTGCCGGACCACGCTGGGCATCACCGCGCTGCCGACGCCGATCGCGATCGAGCTCAAGTGCATCGCCGCCGTCGCGGACTGAAGGAATCGCCATGCCCCTGCCCGCCCCGCTCAACCTGCAAGCCTGGATCGACGAGCACCGCCACCTGCTCAAGCCGCCCGTCGGCAACAAGTGCATCTACGACGGCGACTTCATCGTGATGGTGGTCGGCGGGCCGAACCAGCGGACCGATTACCACTGGGACGAAGGCCCCGAGTGGTTCTACCAGCTGGAAGGCGAGATGGTGCTGCGCATCCAGGAGGACGGCGCGGTGCGCGACATCCCGATCCGCGCCGGCGAAACCTTCCTGCTGCCGCCGCGGACGCCGCATTCGCCGCAACGCATGGCCGATTCGGTGGGCCTGGTGATCGAGCGCAGGCGCCTGCCGCACGAGGACGACGGCCTCCAGTGGTATTGCGAAGCATGCAACGCGAAGGTGTACGAGGAGTACTTCCACCTGCACGACATCGAGCAGGACTTCCCGCCGGTGTTCGACCGCTTCTATTCCTCGGTCGAACACCGCACCTGCAAGGCCTGCGGGCACCTGAACCCCGCGCCCGCGCGATACACGATGCCGGACACCTGAGGCGGCGGCGCGCGTGCTGCGCTCACCGATGCTCGGCTCGCTGCTCGCCCTGAAGCCGCGCGACGTGCCGGTGCGCGTCGCGGTCCGCAACACGCTGGCGATCGTGGCGCCGCTGGTCGCCGGCCTGGTGACGGGCCATGAAGCCGCGGGCCTCGCGGTTTCCACCGGCGCGCTCAACACCATGTTCACCGACCAGCCGGGGCCGTATCGCCTGCGGCTGCAACGCATGCTGCTGGCGGCGCTCGCCGCGGGGCTGGCGGCGCTGCTCGGCATCCTCGTCGGCGACCACCTGTGGCCGCTGGCGATCGCCGCGTTCGCGGTCGCCTTCTCCGGCGGCATGCTGGTCGCGCTCGGGCCGATGGCCGGGCGGGTCGGCCTGACCAGCATGATCGTGCTGGTGCTCACCGCCTCGATGGCGATCCCGCGCGGCCAGGCCGCCGGCGTCGCGGCCCTGATCTGCGCCGGCGGCGCGCTGCAGGCGCTGTTCGCGATCGCGGCCTGGCCGCTGCAGCGCTACCGGCCGGAACGCTTCGCGCTCGCGGACGTGCTCGCGCAACTCGCGGCGACCGCGCGGACGCGGCCCGACGCCGCGCAGCAACCGGCCGTGTCGCAGGCCGCGATGGAGGCGCTGGTGTTGCTGCACGGCGAATACCGCGCCCGCGGCGAAGCCATGCGTGCGTTCCGCGTGATCGCCGAGGTCTGCGAGCGGGCGCGCATCGATCTGCTGGCACTCAGCGACCTGCATGCGCGCAGCAACGGGCCCGGCGCGCGGCGCGGGATCGGCGACGTGCTCGACCAGGCCGCGATCGTGTTCGACGCGCTGGCCGAGGGGATGCGCAGCGCGACGCCGCCGCCGGGCGCCGAGGCGCTGTCCGCAGGCTATGCATTGCGCGTGCGCGCGCTGTCCGACCAGGACGTGGCGATCGCCGGCGGCGACCTGCGCCTGGCGCGGATCGCGCGCGAGCGCGCCGAAAGCCTCGGCGGCCAGCTCCGCTCGCTGCTCCGCAACGCGCCGCAGGCCAGCAGCTGTGGCGAGGCGGCGGCGCAACGCGCCGAGGCGCGCCTCCCCGGCGCGCTGCGCACCGCGGCGGCATGGCCCACCTTGCGCGCCAATTTCGGGCCCGGCTCGGTCGCGTTCCGCCATGCGCTGCGCTGCGCCACCTGCGTCGCGGCCGCCGCCGCGGTGGAGCGCGCGCTCGCGGTGCCGCACGGCGCGTGGATCCCGATGACCGCCGCCATCGTGCTGAAGCCGGATTTCGGCGGCACGCTGCGCTTCGGCGTCCTGCGCGTCGCCGGCACCCTGGCGGGCCTGCTGCTCGCCTCGCTGCTCGCGCACTACGCCATGGGCGACCCGGCGTTGCGCATCCTCCTGCTCGCCGGGCTGTGCATCGGGTTCCGGCTGACCGCCACCGTCAACTACGGCATCGGCGTGGCCTTCCTCACCGGCATGGTCGTGGTGCTGCTGACCTTCCGCGGCATGGCGCCCGCGGACGCGATGCATGCCCGCGTGGTCGGCACGCTCGCCGGCAGCGCGCTCGCCCTGTGCGCCTACGCCTTGTGGCCGACCTGGGAAAGCCGCCGCAACCGGGCCGGGCTGGCCTCGGTCATCGACGCCTATCGCGCGCACCTGGCGGCGGTGTTCGCCGGCCGCCTCGGCGAGTTCACGGAGACCCGCGCCGCCGCGCGCCGCGCACGCACCAACGCGCAGGCGTCGCTGGAGCGGCTGCGTGGCGAGCCGCGCGGCAAGCGTTCGGTGCGCGAGATCGAGCGGGCCGAAGCCCTCCTCGCCAACGCCAGCCGCCTGGTCCGCGCTGGCGTCGCGTTGGAGGCCCTGCAACTCGACGGGCGCCGCATTCCGCGCGAAGGCACGCTGGACGCGTTCGCCCTCCGTACCGACGCGGCCCTGCGGGCCATCGCCGCCGCCCTTGCCGGCGACGCGCCACTGGCGGTGGAATCGCTCCGCCCCGGCGAACGCCTCGTCGCGGCGGCGCTGGCCAGTGCGCTCGCGGCGCAGGAGCCGGTCGCCCTGGCCGTCGCCGACGCCTGCGACCGCATCGCCGACAGCGTCGACACCCTGGCCCACCTCGCCCGTCCGGCGGCGCCGGCCTCGACGGCTGGGTAAACTGCACCGATGCTCAAGATCGACGTCCATGCCCATTACCTGCCGCGCGACTGGCCGGACCTCGCCGCGCGCTACGGCGACAACCGCTTCCCCGTGATCCACCACGGCGACGACGGCCGCCACCGCATCTACAAGGACGGCAGGTTCTTCCGCGAGATCCTGCCCAAGACCTGGGATCCCGAGGAGCGCATCGAGGACTACGCGCGCTTCGGCGTGCAGGTGCAGGTGATCAGCACGGTGCCGGTGATGTTCAGCTATTGGGCCAAGCCCGACCAGGCGCTGGCGCTGCACCACGCGCTCAACGACCACATGGCCGAGACCTGCCGCGCGCACCCGCGCCACTACGCCGGGATCGGCACGGTGCCGATGCAGTCGCCGCGACTCGCGATCCAGGAACTGGAACGCTGCGTGGACCAGCTCGGCCTGCAGGGCGTGCAGATCGGCTCGCACGTGGAAACGCCCGGCGGCGGCAACTGGAACCTCGACGCGCCGGAGCTGTTCGATTTCTTCCAGGCCGCCAGCGACCTGGGCGCCGCGATCCTGGTCCACCCGTGGGACATGATGGGCACCGATTCGATGCCCAAGTACTGGCTGCCGTGGCTGGTGGGCATGCCGGCCGAGCAGTCGCGCGCGGCGTGCTGCCTCGTGTTCGGCGGCGTGCTCGAGCGGCTGCCGAAGCTGCGCATCTGCCTCGCGCACGGCGGCGGCAGCTTCCCGTACACGATCGGCCGCATCGAGCACGGCTTCAACATGCGCCCGGACCTCGTCGCCACCGACAATCCGCGCAATCCGCGCGAGTACCTGCAGCGCCTGTATTTCGATTCCTGGGTCGCCGACGAGCGCGCGCTGCGCTACCTGCTCGACGTCTGCGGCGTCGACCGGGTGATGCTCGGCACCGATTATCCGTTCCCGCTCGGCGAACAGGTACCGGGCGCCGGCATCGACGCGCTCGACCTCGACGCGCCCGGGCGCGAGCGCCTCTACCACGGCACGGCGCTGGAATGGCTGGGCCTCCCGGCCTCGCGCTTTGCATGAGCCCGCCCAGCACGAGCACGCACGCATGAGCACGCCCGCCACCGACGAGCACGCCCGCGCGCTCGATGCCGCCGACCCGTTGTCGGCACTGCGCGACGAATTCCACCTGCCGCGCCACGACGGCGCCGAGCAAGCCTACTTCTGCGGCAATTCGCTGGGCCTGCAGCCCAAGGGCGCGCGCGCCGTCGTCGACCAGGTGATGGACAAGTGGGCGAACGAGGCGGTCGAGGGCCACTTCCTGCAGCCCGCGCCGTGGATGCCGTACCACGAGCTCGTTCGCGACGGCCTTGCGCGCGTGGTCGGCGCGCAGCCCGCCGAAGTGGTGGCGATGAACTCGCTCACCGCCAACCTGCATTTCATGCTGGCGAGCTTCTACCGGCCGACGCGCGAGCGCCCGGCGATCCTGATGGAAGCCGGCGCATTCCCGTCGGATCGCTACGCGCTCGAGTCACAGGTGCGTTTCCACGGCTTCGATCCCGCGACCGACCTCATCGAGGTGCAACCCGACGCGCCCGAAGGCACGTTCTCGATGGCGGCGATCGCCGAGGCGATCGAGCGCCACGCGCCGCGCATCGCGACGATCGTCTGGCCGGGCGTGCAGTACCGCACCGGGCAGGCGTTCGACCTCGCTGAAATCGCGCGGCTCGGGCGGGCGGCGGGCGCGAGCGTGGGCTTCGACCTCGCCCACGGCGTGGGCAACCTGCCCTTGCGCCTGCACGACGACGGCGCCGATTTCGCGGTGTGGTGCCATTACAAGTACATGAATTCGGGTCCGGGCGCGGTCGCGGGCTGCTTCGTGCACGAGCGGCACGCGCGCACGGACCGGCCCCGGCTCGCCGGCTGGTGGGGCCACGACCAGTCCTCGCGCTTCCGCATGGGGTCGGACTTCGTGCCGACGCCCGGTGCCGACGGCTGGCAGCTCAGCAATCCGCCGATCCTGGGCCTGGCGCCGCTGCGCGCCTCGCTCGACCTCTTCGCGCGCGCCGGCGGGATGGACGCGCTGCGGGCCCGGTCGCTGCGGCTCACCGGGTACCTCGAGGCGCTGATCCGCGAACGCCTCGCCGACACGTTGCAGGTCGTGACGCCCGCCGACCCGTCGCAGCGCGGCGCGCAACTGTCGCTGCGCGTCGCCGGCGGACGCGAGCGCGGCCGCGCCCTGTTCGCATTCCTCGAAGGCCGGGGGATCGTCGGCGACTGGCGCGAGCCCGACGTGATCCGGATCTCGCCCGCCCCGCTCTACAACAGCCACGCCGACATCCTGCGCTTCGTGCGCGGCGTCGAAGCCTGGCGCGGCGCGGCCGCATGAAGCCCGAAGGCTCGCTGACGATCGTCGGTGCCGGCCTCGCGGGCACGCTGCTCGCCATCCTGCTGGCGCAGCGCGGCTGGCGCGTGGACGTGTTCGAGCGCCGCGGCGATCCGCGCCTGCACGGCTATGCCGGCGGCCGTTCGATCAACCTGGCGCTGGCCGAACGCGGACTGCATGCGCTGCGCCAGGCCGGCGCCGACGGCACCGTGCTGGAACGCGCGGTGATGATGCGCGGGCGCATGATCCATCCCCTCCACGGCGACGTGCACCTGCAGCGCTACGGGCGCGACGACAGCGAGGTGATCTGGTCGGTCAGCCGCGGCGAACTCAACATCGCGCTGCTGGATGCGGCGGAGGCGGCCGGCGCGACGCTGCACTTCGA
>CBIHRR010000081.1:0-9327 GCA_966212495.1 uncultured Gammaproteobacteria bacterium | reverse complement strand
GCGCGCGGCATCCACGGCATCGTCGCGGTCGTCGGCTGGCCGCAGGCGGCCGGCGCGGTGGTCTACAACGCCGCCAGCGTGCTGCGCGACGGCGGCGTCGAAAGCACCTATCGCAAGCGCGAACTGCCCAATTACGCCGTGTTCGACGAGCGCCGCTATTTCGACGTGGATCCCGACGGCGAGGCCTGCGTGTTCGACGTCGGCGGCGTGCGCGTCGGCCTTGTGATCTGCGAGGACCTGTGGTTCCCCGAGCCGCTGGCCGAGACCTGCGCCGCGGGCGCGCAACTGGTGCTGGTGCCCAATGCCTCGCCGTTCGAGCGCGACAAGCACGCGCAGCGCGATGCGCTGATCGCCCAGCGCGTCGCGGAAACGCAGGATCACGGCGCCCCGGCTGCCGGCGGCGTCGCCCTGGCCTACCTCAACGCGGTCGGCGGGCAGGACGCGCTGGTGTTCGACGGCGCGTCGGTGCTGGCCGATGGCGACGGCATCGTGCATCCGGCCGCGGCCGCGTTCCTCGACGACTGGCTGGTCGCCGATTTCGACGCGGGGACGCGCCGCTTCTCGCCGGTGCACTGGGTCGTGGACGGCGACGAGAGCCGCGACGCGCTGGCGTGGCGGGCGATCGTGCGCGGCACGCGCGACTACTGCCGCAAGAACGGCTTCGACAAGGTTTGGCTCGGCCTGTCCGGCGGCATCGATTCGGCGCTGGTGCTGGCGGTCGCGGTGGATGCGCTGGGCGCCGGCAACGTCACCGCCGTGCGGATGCCGTCGCGCTACACGGCCGGGCTGTCGAACGACCTGGCGGCGGTGCAATGCGCCTCGCTCGGCGTGCGCCTGCTCACCGTGCCGATCGAGAAGCCGTTCCAGGGCTTCCTCGACGCGCTGGCCACCGAATTCGAAGGCCGCGCCGCCGACACCGCCGAGGAGAACCTGCAGTCGCGCAGCCGCGGCGCGCTGATGATGGCGCTGTCGAACAAGTTCGGCGGTTTGCTGCTCACCACCGGCAACAAGAGCGAATACGCGGTCGGCTACGCCACCATCTACGGCGACATGTGCGGCGGCTACGCGCCGCTCAAGGACCTGTACAAGACCGAGGTGTTCGCGCTGGCGCGCTGGCGCAACACCGTCGGCGGCAGCGCGCCGAACGGCGGCGAGGTGGTGCCGACGGCGGTGATCGACCGTCCGCCGTCGGCGGAACTGCGCGAGAACCAGCGCGACGAGGACTCGTTGCCGCCCTACGACGTGCTCGACGCCATCCTGCTGCGCCACGTCGACCAGGAGCAGTCGGCCGCCGAGATCATCGCCGCCGGCTTCGATGCGGCGACCGTCGAGCGCGTGGTGAAGCTGGTGCGGACCAGCGAATGGAAGCGGCACCAGGCCGCGCCCGGCCCGAAGGTGTCGCGGCGCGCGTTCGGCCGCGAGCGGCGCTACCCGATCAGCAACGGGTATCGCTAGGCGTCAGCGCTGGTCGAGCGGGGAGCGGTCGCCTGCCAGGGGATTCAGGCGGCGCAGGTGCGACGGCGTTCCCGGCCAGTCGCCGCGCAGCCACGGGTGCTGCGGATCGTTCTTCTCGAGCACGCGGCGCGCGTCGTCGGCCAGCGCCTTGTTGCCCAGCCGGGTGTACGCCTCGGCCAGGATCGCGATGGCGTCGTTCTGGTTCGCGGCCTGCGGATACGTCTCGAGCATCGAGGTCGCGCGGTCGGCGGCCGACACCCAGGCGCCGCGGCGCAGGTAATACAGCGCGACGTCGAGCTCGTGGCGCGCGAACAGGTTGCGCAGCTCCACCATGCGTGCGCGCGCGTCGGCGGCGTAGCGGCTGTTCGCGTAGCGGTCGGCGACGATCTTGAAGTCGTTGTAGGCCTGCTCCGGCGTGGACAGGTCGCGCCGGCTGGCGTCGAGCTTCCAGACCTTCTGCAGGAAGACCGTGTCGCGGCTCGAGTTCACCAGCCCGCGCAGGTAATAGAGATAGGCGATGTTGCGGTGGGTCGGATAGGTGCGGATGAAGCGGTCGATGGTGGAGATCGCGTCCTCGTTGGCCCCGCGCTTGAACTGCGCGTACGCCGTCTCGACCAATGCCTGCTCGGTGTAGGGGCCGTACGGGTACTGCGCCACGAGGCGCTTGTACACCATCTCCGCGTCGCTCCAGTCGCCCTGGACCATCTGGGCGTGGCCCTTCTCGTAGAGCTGCGCCACCGGCACGCCCTCGTTGGCGTCGCCCTTCTTCTTGAACAGGCCCTTGATGCCGCCACAGCCGGCCAGCAGCGTCGCGGCCAGCACGGCGAGCAGGAGGGAGCGCAGGAAGATGCCGCGGGAGGGACCTGCTGTGATGGAGCGTGCTGGCATGAAGCGTGGGGTCATGGGGATCTTTCGGGGCGGCGGGGGCACGAAGGTCGGATAATAGCAGCGCGGCCAGTGCCGCACCCCGCCCGCCTTCCGCCCCACTGGAGACCCCGCCGCATGCCCGAAGTTCACGCCGTGCCCGCCACGCCACGCCTGTCCCGGGTCCCGGAGTCGGCCGCGGGACGCCGTTTCGACGCGGTGCTGGCGGAGCTGTTTCCTGAATACTCGCGTTCGCGGCTGGCCGCCTGGATCAAGTCCGGCGACGTCCTCCTCGATGGCGCGGAGGCGCGTCCCCGCGATCCGGTGCGCGGCGGCGAGTCGGTCGAGCTGCGCGCCGTGGCCTCGATCGAGGTGGAGGCGGTGCCGCAGGACATCGCGCTCGACGTGCTGCACGAGGACGAGCACCTGTTCGTGATCGACAAGCCCGCCGGCCTGGTGGTGCACCCGGGCGCCGGCAATCCGGACGGCACCCTGGTCAATGCGCTGCTGTACCGCGATCCCGGGCTCGCGGCGCTGCCGCGCGCCGGCATCGTGCATCGCCTCGACAAGGACACCTCGGGCGTCATGGTGGTGGCGCGCACCCTGCAGGCGCAGACGGCGCTGGTGGCCCAGCTGGCCGCGCGCGACGTCCACCGGCAGTACCTCGCGGTGGTGTCCGGCGCGCTCGTGTCCGGCGGCACCGCCGACGCGCCGATCGACCGCCATCCGCGCGATCGCCTGCGCATGGCCGTGCGCGAGGACGGCCGCGACGCGGTCACGCACTTCCGCCTGCGCGAGCGTTTCCATGCGCACACGCTGCTGGAATGCCGCCTCGAGACCGGGCGCACGCACCAGATCCGCGTCCACATGCAGCACCTGAAGCATCCGATCGTCGGCGATTCGCTGTACGGCGGCCCGCTGAAGCTGCCGCGTGGCGCGAGCGACGCGCTGGTGGCGGCGCTGCGCGGCTTCCGCCGCCAGGCGCTGCACGCCGAGGTGCTGGAGTTCGCGCATCCGATCGGCGGCGCGCCGGTGCGCGTGTCCGCGCCGGTGCCGGCCGACCTGCAGGGCCTCGTGCGCGCGTTGCGCGAGGACACCGCGGCGCGCGCCGCGTCGGGCCGCTGATGCAGGGCGAGACCGAAGCCGCCGTGCGCGCGAGCGTGCTGCCCGCGGCGTGGCCGGCGCCGCCCGGCGTGCACGCGCTGGCGACGCTGCGCGGGCCGGCCGGTGGTTCGGCGGCGCCGTTCGACCGGTTCGACTTCGGCCTGCGCAATGGCGACGATCCCGGCACCGTCCACGCCAACCGCGCGCTGCTCGAACGCGGGCTGCGGCTGCCGTCCGCGCCGTGCTGGCTGCGGCAGGTGCATGGCACCCGCGTCGTGGTCGACCCGGATCCCGGCGAAGAGCCCGAAGCCGACGCGGCGGTCGCGCGCGTTCCCGGCAAGGTGCTGGCGATCCTCACGGCCGATTGCCTGCCGGTCGTGTTCGCCTCGACCGACGGCGCGGTCATCGCCGCGGCGCACGCCGGCTGGCGCGGTCTCGCCGCCGGCGTGCTGGAGGCGACCGTGATGACGATGGACGTGCCGCCCGCGGCGCTGCTGGCCTGGCTCGGGCCGGCGGCGGGACCCGATGCCTACGAAGTGGGTGCGGAGGTGCGCGATGCCTTCGTCGCGCGCGACGCGGAGGCCGCGTCGGCCTTCGTCGCGACGCGCCCGGGCCACTGGCGCGTCGACCTCTACCGGCTCGCGCGGCAGCGCCTCGTGGCTGCGGGAATGCTGCCGCAGGCCATCCACGGCGGCGGGCCCTGCACGATTTCGGATCCGGCGCGGTTCTTCTCGCACCGCCGCGACCAGCGCACCGGCCGCATGGCGACGCTCGCCTGGCGATGAGGCCGCGCGCGCGGCGGGGCCCGCGCGCTCAGGTGGCTTCGAGCGCCGCCAGGTAGTCGCGCCGCCACGCATGGATGTCGCGCGTGCGCAGCACGTCCATCATCGCCTTCCAGCGCTGCCGGCGTTCCGGCGCGCGCATCCGCACGGCCGCTGCGATCGCGTCGGCGACGCCATCGAGGTCGTAGGGGTTCACCAGCAGCGCGCCGACGTCCAGTTCGCGTGCCGCGCCGGCGAAGGTCGACAGCACCAGCACGCCCGGATCCTCGGGATCCTGCGAGGCCACGTACTCCTTGGCCACGAGGTTCATGCCGTCGCGCAGCGGCGTCACCAGGCCGACGCGCGCCATCCGGTAGAAGCCGGTCAGCGTGGGATGCGCGAAATTGCGGTTGACGTAGCGCATCGGCGTCCAGTCCGGCTCGGCGTGGCTGCCGTTGACGTGGCCGGCGAGCTGCTCGAGCTCCTGGCGCAGCGCCTTGTACTCCGCGACGTCGCCGCGCGACACCGGTGCGATCTGCAGGAAGGTCAGCTTGCCGCGCTGCTCGGGATGCCGCTGCAGGTAGCGCCCGAACGCGCGGAAGCGCTCCGGCAGGCCCTTGGAATAATCGAGGCGGTCCACGCCGATCGCGAGCGCGCGGCCAGACAGGCTCTCGCGCAGCCGGCGCACGCTGGGCTTGTCGCCCGCCTCGGCGGCCTGGCGTTCGATCTGCGCGGTGTCGATGCTGATGGGGAACGCGCCGGCGCGGAGGCGCCGCCCGCCCGCGGTCTCCAGCACGCCCGGCGCGATCACCTGTCCGCGGCCCCACAGGCGCACGTAATCCTGGAAGCGCTCGAGGTCGCGTTCGGTCTGGAAGCCGACCAGGTCGTAGGCGGAGAGCCCCTCGAACAGCCGCCCGTGCTGGGGCAGCGCCGCGAGCAGGTCGGAGGAGGGCATCGGCACGTGCAGGAAGAAGCCCATGCGCGCCCGCACGCCGTGTTCGCGCAGCAGCGCCGCCAGCGGGATGAGGTGGTAGTCGTGGATCCAGACGAGGTCGTCGTCGCGCAGCATCGGCGCCAGCTTCTCCGCGAACAGCGCGTTGACGCGCCGGTACGCGGCCCAGGTCTCGCGGCTGTAGTCGACCAGGTCCATGCGGAAGTGCAGCAGCGGCCACAGCGAGCGGTTGGCGAAGCCGTTGTAGTAGTCGGCGTGGTCGCGCCGCGACAGGTCGATGGTCGCGTAGTCGATGCCGTCGGCGTGCTGGCGGTGCAGGCGGCCCGAGCGCGCCGGATCGATCTTGCCGCTCCAGCCGAACCACAGGCCGCCGCGGCGCTGCTGCGCCCGGTCGTCGAGCGCGGCCTGCAGCGCGACCGCGAGGCCGCCGGCGCGGGTTTCGCCCGGCAGCGCGACGCGGTTGGAGACGACGACGAGGCGGCCCATGCCCTAGACCGCCGATTGCCAGGGCTTGCTGAGCGCCATCGCGGCGATGATCAGGCCGACGTGCGAATAGGTCTGCGGGAAGTTGCCCCAGGCTTCGCCCGTGTCGAACGCCAGGTCCTCGGAGAGCAGGCCCAGCGGGTTGCGCCGCGCCAGCACCGCCTCGAACATCGCCCGCGCCTCGTCGCGGCGGCCGATCGCCGCGAGCGCATCGATATACCAGAACGTGCAGATCGTGAAGCTGGTCTCCGGCGCGCCGAAGTCGTCGGGCGCGATGTAGCGGAACAGGCCGTGCCCGCGCTTGAGGTCGCGCCCGATCGCCTCGACCGTGGCGACGAAGCGAGGATCGCGCGCCTCGACGAAGCCCAGGTCGGCGAGCAGCAGCAGCGAGGCGTCGAGTCGCTCGCCGCCGAACGCATCGGCGAAGTGGCCGCGTTCGGCGTTCCAGGCTTCGGCCAGGATGCGCTCGCGGATCGTGTCGGCGCGCAGGCGCCAGTGGCCGACGCGTTCGTCGAGCCCGCCGAGCCGCGCGGCGATCCGCGCGAGCCGGTCGCACGCGGCCCAGCACATCACCGCCGAATACGTGTGCACGTGGGCGCGGCCGCGGAATTCCCACAACCCGGCGTCGGGCTGGTCGTGCAGGGCCCAGGACTTGTCGCCCAGCGGCTCGAGCCGCCGGAACATCGCCAGGTCGCCGGGTTGCCGCAGGCGCTGGTCGAAGAACAGCTGCGCCGAGGCGAGCACCACGCTGCCGTAGACGTCGTGCTGCTTCTGCAGCCAGGCCAGGTTGCCGCGCCGCACCGGGCCCATGCCGCGATAGCCGGCGAGGTCCGGCACGTCCTCCTCGGCGAGTTCGCGCTCGAAGCCGATGCCGTACACCGGTTGCAGTTCGGACTCGTCGCCGGCGACCAGGTTGAAGATGTAGCGGATGTATTCCTCCATCGTGCGCGTCGCGCCCAGCCGGTTGAGCGCGCGGACCACGAACGCGGCGTCCCGCAGCCAGCAGTAGCGGTAGTCCCAGTTGCGCTGCGAGCCCGGCGCTTCCGGGATCGACGTCGTCATCGCCGCGATGACGCCGCCGGTGTCCTCGTACTGGCACAGCTTGAGCGTGATCGCGCTGCGGATCACCGCGTCCTGCCATTCCAGGGGCAGCGAGAGGTAGCGCGACCACTCGAACCAGTAGTCCTCGGTCTGGCGGCGCGCGTCGTCGACGAAGCTCTGGATGGAGCGCGTCAGCGTTTCGTCCGGACCGAGCACGAAGCGCAACTCGCGCTCCAGCACGAATGGCAGCCCGTCGCGGACCAGCCGCAGCGGCGCGTCGGTGGTCAGGCGCAGGGTCATGCCCGGCAGCAGGAAGCGCAGGTGGTTGCTGCCCCAGGTGCGTTCCGGAGCGCGCGCGCCCCAGTCCGCGAGCGGGCGCAGGCGGATCCGCACGCGCGGGCTGCCGGCGAGCGGGCGCACGGTGCGCACGAGCATCACCGGGCGGTAGAAGCGGCCGTGCTGGCGCCAGCGCGGCGCGAAGTCGACCTGCTCGACCGCGCCGCCGTGTCGGTCGTGCAGCACCGTGCGCAGGACCGCGGTGTTGCCGATGTAGTGCTGCTCGGCGTGCGAGAAGTCCTCGAGTTCGACCGCCCAGTCGCCGCCTTCGAGCTTCGGTTCGAGCAGCGCGCAGAACGCGGGATCGCCGTCGAAGGCGGGCAGGCAACTCCAGACGACGCGGCCGCGCCCGTCGAGCAGCGCGCCGAAGCTGCCATTGCCGACCAGGCCAAGGTCCAGCGTGTTGGCGGGTTTGTCGACTTCCTGGTTCATCTCGTCCATCCGTTGTCGGTTGCTCCGGTGGCGCCTTCCGCGAGCCAGCGCCGCACGGCGTTGGGGCTGCGCAACGCGTAGTGCGCCGCGCTCGGCTCGCGCGCGCCCACGAGCACGCTGATGCCGCCGCGCGCGTTGACCGCGGCGAAGCCGCTTTCGTCGGTGATGTCGTCGCCGGCGAACACCGGCACCCGGCCGCGGAACGGGGCTTCTTCGAGCAGCGCGGCGATGGCGGCGCCCTTGTCGCCGTCGGCGGGACGCAGTTCGACGACGCTGTCGCCGTGCTGCAGGCGATAGCCCGGCAGGCGCGGCAGTGCCGCCTCGGCGAGCGCGCGCAGCGCATCGCGCGCGGCCGGCGCGCCGCGCCAGTGCAGGCCGAGCGCCGGTCCCTTGTCCTCGACGAGCGCGCCGGGCCAGGTGCTTGCGAGCGTGGTCGCCTCGTCGTGGATGCCGGCGAGCGCGGCGGGCACTTCGGGCGCCGGCTTCAGCAGCGTACCGTTGCGCAGCTCCAGGCCGTGCAGGCCGGCCGCGGGCAGGCGCAGCGGCGAGAACAGGCGGTCGAGGTCGGCGAGCGGGCGACCGCTGACCAGCGCCACCGCCCCGTCCAGCCGCCCGGCAAGCCGCGCCAGCAGCGACGGAAGGCGGCGTGGCACGCGGACCGCGTCCGGGGCGTCGGCGAAGTCGATGAGGCAGCCGTCCACGTCGAGGAACAGCGCCCAGTCGTCGGCCGGCGACGGCGGCCGCGCGCGATTGCGGGAGCTCGCTGGCATCCGCCCATTGTGGCGAAGGCGGCGTCAGCGCTTCTTCACGTCATTGACTTGAATCACGGCGGATCAACCGCATCTGGAACACATTGGCCACGCGATGGCCCCCTCTCGAGGATCCCGACGATGCGGATGGACAAGCTCACCTCGCGTTTCCAGCAGGCCCTGGCGGACGCGCAGTCGCTGGCCGTGGGCCGCGACCACAACTTCATCGAGCCGGCGCACCTGCTGGTGGCGCTGCTCGACCAGCAGGGCGGGGGCACCCGCCCGCTGCTGGCGCAGGCCGGCGTCAACGTGCCGGTGCTGCGCGAGCGGCTCGGCGAAGTCCTCGACCGGCTGCCGAAGGTGTCGGGGCAGGCCGGCAACGTGTCGGTCGGCAATGACCTGTCGCGCCTGCTCAACGTCACCGACAAGCTCGCGCAGCAGCGCGGCGATGCCTACATCGCGAGCGAACTGTTCCTGCTCGCGGCGCTCGAGGACAACGGCGATGCGGGGCGCGCGCTGAAGGCCGCGGGCGCGTCGAAGCAGGCGCTGGAGGCGGCGATCGACGCCATGCGCGGCGGCGAGAAGGTGCAGGACGAGAACGCCGAGGAATCACGCCAGGCGCTGGAGAAGTACACCATCGACCTCACCGCGCGCGCCGAGTCGGGCAAGCTCGACCCGGTGGTCGGCCGCGACGAGGAGATCCGCCGCACCATCCAGGTGCTGCAGCGCCGGACCAAGAACAACCCGGTGCTGATCGGCGAGCCCGGCGTCGGCAAGACCGCGATCGTCGAGGGCCTGGCGCAGCGCATCGTCAACGACGAGGTGCCCGAGGGCATCCGCGGCAAGCGCCTGCTGTCGCTGGACATGGGCGCGCTGATCGCCGGCGCCAAGTTCCGCGGCGAGTTCGAGGAGCGCCTGAAGGCGGTGCTCAACGACCTCGCGAAGAACGAGGGCCGGATCATCCTCTTCATCGACGAGCTGCACACGATGGTCGGCGCCGGCAAGGCCGAAGGCGCGATGGACGCCGGCAACATGCTCAAGCCCGCGCTGGCGCGCGGCGAGCTGCACTGCATCGGCGCGACCACGCTGGACGAATACCGCAAGTACATCGAGAAGGACGCCGCGCTGGAGCGCCGCTTCCAGAAGGTGT
>CBIHRR010000080.1:0-9383 GCA_966212495.1 uncultured Gammaproteobacteria bacterium | reverse complement strand
GCGCGATGACGCGATGGAACACGCGGCAGAAGGTGTCCGTCCAGTCCATCATCGGGGCGACGGACAGGCGGATGCCTGGTGGAATGCTGGATTTGGATGGATTCAATGAATTCAGCCCTGGCGCGGGAACGTCCGGCCCGGGATATGCCGTGTCCGGATGTGCAAGGCAATTGTGAACCACATGGCGGGTGCCCGCCTCCGGCACGCGCAACGAGGGAGTTCCGACAGGAAAGGGGCGCCGAGGCGCCCCTTTTTGTTCATGGAACCGACCGAATGTCTCCGCCACCGGGACGCTTCCGCCCGGGCGAAGCTCCGTTAATGCTTTCCGCGCTTTTCGTGCCGGTCTTCCTCGGCTTCCTCCTGCTGCTGCGAAGGCGACTCGGTGGAAATGTCGACGATCGCGCCGGTCTGGGCGTTCACCAGGACTTCGGTGATGTCGCGCGTCCCCGGCCTGGCAATGTCGAACGACCACACCTGCGCGCCCTTCTCGTGCTCGAGCTCGGCGCTCTTGATCCTTCCGCCTGGCACCTTGGCCAGCGCGATGTGTTCGGCATTTGCCTGGGAGATCCTGGTCGCTTCCTGCGCGGATGCGTTGCAGATGGCGCCCACGGCAATGCTGGCGGCCAGTAGCGTGGGGACGAAATAGCGCTTGTTCATCTTGCACCTCAAGGTTCAGTGGGGGTGGAACATCACGGCGTCAGCTGGACTCCGAGATAGAAGGTGGTTGCGCGTTGGCTGGAGGGGCCGTTCACTTGCCGCTCTACGGCGCCCATGAGCCTGACGTGGTCGGATGTCGCGCGCCGCACGCCGACGCCGGCCAGAGTTTCGCTGGAGCCCCCGATGGCGTGGGTGCCATTGATTTCAGCCAGGCATTGCCACCCGCGCGCGCAGTCTTGCGCGACGAAGGCGCCCGCCTGCAATGCGCCACGCTCATGCGCCACCCAGTGGCGGGCCAGTTCCACGCCTGTCGTCAAGGCACCCCATCGGCGCACGACCTGCACGGGCAGCACGAACTCGCGGTGGGGCTGGCTCAGGCCCTGTTCGATGGCCGTCGCCGATCCAGGCATGACGAGCTGGGGCTGGATCGCCATGTCGAGGCCGGCCTGTTCCTGGTCCAGGAATCGCCACCGCATCGCGTATTCGACTGCACCGAGGCCCGACACGCGCGGGGCTTCGCCCGACCGCGCATGCTCCCAGGCGAAGTGGACGGAAAGCTGGATCGCTTCACCAAGCCCGTAGTTGATGTCGGCATCGGGTGCCGAGAAGCCGCGTTCGTCGCCGGCACGACCGCCCGCGACGGCCAGGTTGATTTCCCAGTTGCCCGGTCCCGGCGTGCCGGTATCGTTGGTGACCAGCGGTGGTCCTGCCTGCGCATTGGCCCGCCCTGCGAAAGCCGTCGCGAGCAGGCACAGCATGGCGATCCAGGCCCAACGACCGCCCATCTAGTGGGCCTGCCTCGCCGGCCGCTGCGGGAGGATCCAGACGAGCAGCGCGATCGCGACCAGGAGCACGAGCGAGGCCGTGTATCGGCTCAGCGCAAGCCCGCCGTGGGCGAGCGGCTTGTCGAGGAAATCGCCGACCACTGCCCCCAGGGGCCGGGTCAGGACGAAGGCCGCCCAGAACAACGCTGTCCGGTTCACTCGCGTCGCGAAGTACAAGATCGCGACGAACGCCAGGAGGCCACCGAAAACGGCCATGCCGCCGGCATACCCGAAGCCATGGGTGTCCGCGACCCAGTCGCCGAGCGCCGTGCCCAGGGTTTGCGAGAAGGTGATCGTCAGCCAGTAGAAGATTTCGGACTTCGGGTCGCCCACACTTTGCACCGAGATCGTGCCGGTCGTCCGATACCACGCGAACAAAGAGCCCAGGAGCAACGCCAGGAGCAACGTCGTGCCACCGGTATAGCCGATGCCGAGCGACCTGTCGGCGAAATCCGCGAGCGTGGTGCCGACCGTGGTGCTTGCGATGATCGTGGCCCAGTAAAGCCACGGGTCGAAGCGTCGCTCGCGCACCTGGATGTAGACGAACGCCGCGAAGATCGCCGCGAAGATGCACGTGCCGACCAGGTAGCCCAGGTTCATCGACATGGTGACGGCATCGCCGCCGACTTCGCCCAGCGTGGTCGCGAGGATCTTGATGATCCAGAACCCCAGCACGACCTCGGGGACTTTGCTCAGCGCATGGTCCTGGTTCGTCATGATCATCGACCCTCCCGCGCCAGGACCAGCACTTCGAAACTCCCGGCGATCATCGGCGGCCGCGCTTCCCCGCTGCCGGTGGGCTTTGGCCCGAACCGTGCCGCCGGAAGATAGGCGCGGTGCGAAGTGGCATCCAGCGCGATGGTGCGCGCGCTCGTGCGCGTGGCAAGCGTCTGGCGCACGGCGTAGCGGTCGGGCGTTTCCTCCTGCACCACGGTCACGCTGCCGCTTCGCCCGTTGGGCACGAGCACCAGTCCCTGCGCCGGGTCGAACGCGAGCCCGTCGGGACCTTCGCCGATCGGCACGCGCGCCACGGCATGGCCATCGCGCGCGTCCGTCACGGCCATGACGCCGTTCGCGCACGCGGAAAACAGCCGCGCGTGTTCGGCGTCGATGGCGAGGCCCGTCGGTTCTTCGCATCCTTCCAGTTTCCAGGTGTGCGCGACCCGGCCAGCGCCTGCGTCGATATCGACGAGTTCCCCGGAGCTCTCCAGGTTCACGAAAACGTGCCCGGCGCCGTCCACGGCGGCGAGCTCGGGATTGCCCTGAAAGGCAATGGTGGCGATTTCCCGCTCCGAGCCGGGGTCGATGACCGAAGCATTGTTGCTGTGCGCGTTGAACACGAACAGATGGGCCGAATGTGGATCGAAGATCACTGCATCCGGCGAATGGCCGGACACCGGGATCTGACCCAGGACCGCCAGTGTCCGCAGGTCGAATTCCGTCACGCGGTCGCTGCGGCCATCGGTGGCATAGCCCCGGCCGAGAGGGGCCACGACGGCAATGCCATGCACCCCTTCGGTACCGCGCACTTCCCCGAGGAGGGTGCCGGTCGTGGTGTCGACCACCTGCACCCGATCGCCTCGACTGAGATAAAGCCGGTGGGCAGCCGGATCGACATCGAGCAGGTCCCAGCGGCCCTGCCCGGCGACAGGCCAATGCGCGGCGACGGCCAGGGCAGCCGCAGCCGGAGTACCACCGGGTACGGAAGCGCACCCCGCTAGCGACAGGACGGCAGCAGCGAGCAATGGATGGCGCATGGTTCGGCCTCGTGGCGTCAATGAGTCAGTGGTCGGCCCGGCGGGATCAATGCGAACCCGCCGCCTGCAGTACCGACTCGCGCATCAGTCCATGCGTGAAGCGATACGCGGCGGTTTCGTAGTCCGATACCGCCTGCAGCGTCGCCGCCGGATCTTCCGGCAGCGGCGGCTGCGGCTGGTCGCGGTCGTGCGACGGCCGCACCGTGTCGACGCGGCGATGCGGCGCGAGCTGCACCAGCCGACCCGGCTGCAGGTAGCCGAGCAACTGGTAAGTGCCGACGTACGCGCGGTCCGGGCGCTGCTGGAACACGTCGATGCCGTAGAACGCACTGTCGTAGTCGATGCCCAGCAGGCCGAAGATTGTCGGCCCGATGTCAACCTGCCCGACCAGCCCGTCGAAATGTCCCGGCGCGACGTTGCCTGGCGAATAGATCCACAGCGGGATGTGATAGCGGAACACCGGGAGCGCGGCGATGCCCGCGCTCGACGCGCAATGGTCCGCCGTGACCACGAACACCGTGTCCTTGAACCATGGCTTCATGCGCGCGCGGCGCAGGAAGTCACCAATCGCCCAGTCGGTGTACGCCACCGCGCTCTCGCGCTTGCCCTGCGGCCATGGGCCGCGGCCCTCCGGGAAGGTATAGGGCCGGTGGTTGGACGTGGTCATGATGTGGGCGAAGAATGGCCGGCCGGACGCAGCGTCGCGATCGAACTCGCGCAGCGCCATCGTGTACAGGTCCTCGTCGGCGACGCCCCAGATGTTCTCGTGGTGGATCTGGTTCGACGGAATCGCCTTCCGGTCGAGGACTTCGTAACCATTCGCGCCGAAGAAGGCGTTCATGTTGTCGAAGGCGCCGTAACCGCCGTACAGGAACTGCGAGCGGTAGCCCTTGCCGTTGAACACGGTGGCCATCGAGAACAGGCCTTCGTTGTGCTCGCGCTTGACGATGGATTCGCCCGGCGTCGGCGGCACCGACAGCGCGAGCGCCTCGAGCCCGCGCACGGTGCGCGTGCCGTTGGCGTAGAGGTTGTCGAACACCAGGCTGTCGCGCGCCAGCGCATCGAGCTGCGGCGTCAGGCTGTGCTTGCGACCGTAGGTGCCGGAATATTCCGCCGACAGGCTCTCGACGCTGATCAGCACGACATTGAGCTTGCGCTCGGGGGCGGCGTTGTGGATGCGGCGCTCGATGCCCGTGTCGCCGAGGAAGGTCGCGTCCGGGGTCGCCAGCTCGTAGCGCACCTTCGCGAACGCCTCGTCGAGCGGCACGGTGCGGTAGTACCGGTCGTAGTCGAGCGAGGCGCTGCGGTAAGCAGCGAAGAACTGGTAAATGCCGTTGCCGGCCAGCTCGTTGGCGTAGGCGTTGTCGCTGCGGTCCTTCATCTCGCCAGTCACCAGCCAAGTGCCCAGCACCGCGGCCGCGATCCATCCGATTGCGACCAGCGTGCGCGCGCCCAAGCCCGCGCTGTCGTTGCGCACGGCGCGCCAGCGCCGGGTCGCCAAGAACACCGCCAGCGCGGTAGCGGCGATCGCGGTGAGGATCCAGCCCACGGGGTACGACTGGCGGATGTTGCCGATCACTTCCGTGGTGTAGACCAGGTAATCCACCGCGATGAAGTTGAAGCGCGCCTGGAACTCCTCCCAGAAGGTCCATTCCGCCACGGCCACGAACAGCGACACCAGCAGCAGCGCCAGGCAGGCGAAGCCGACCAGGAAACTGCCGCCGCGCCGCGCCAGCCAGCGCCGCGGCAGCAGCCAAAGCAGCAGCACGAGCGGGATCGCGAGATAGACGTAGGCGAGCAGGTCGTAGCCGAGCCCGACGCCGAAGATGAAGGCCCAGGTGGACGGACTGGCGGGAACGCCGCTGCCGGTCGCGAGCAGCAGGACCAGCCGGGTCAGGAAGGAAACCGACAGGAAGACAATGCCCAGCCACAACAGCGGCCGGAAGCGTTCGTACAGGGGATGCGATTGCAAGCCGGTTCCTCGCGCAGCGTATGCTCCAGTCTAGCCGCCGCGCGATTCACCGTCCTCAGCCCAATCTCAGCCAAACGTTAAGACCTCGCGCGCCATGTCCATCACCGATCCCACCGGCATGCGCATCCTGGTCATCGAGGACCAGCACGACATCGCCGCCAACCTCTGGGATTTCCTCGAGCGCCGCGGCCATGCCGTGGACCATTGCGCCGACGGCCTCGCCGGCCTGGCGCGGGCGCGCGCCGGCGGCTTCGACGCGATCGTGCTCGACCTCGGGCTGCCGCGGCTCGATGGCCTGCAACTGTGCCGCGCGCTCCGCGATGCGGGCGACGGCGTCCCGGTGCTCATGCTGACCGCGCGCGACACGCTGGAAGACAAGCTGCGCGGCTACGCCGAAGGCGCCGACGACTACATGGTCAAGCCTTTCGCCTTGCGCGAGCTCGAGGCGCGGTTGCGTGCGCTGCACCGGCGCAACGCGCCCGCCGCCGCGGCGGCGCCGCTGGCCCACGCCGGACTGGGCTACGACCCGGCGTCGCTGATCGCCACTCGCGAAGGCCGCCGCATCCCGCTGACCCGCATGCAGGGCGCGTTGCTCGCCGCGCTGCTCGCGCAGGCGCCGCATGTCTGCAGCCGCGAGCGCCTGCTGCGCACGCTGTGGCCGGAAGGCGAGGGCGACGCGGCGGCGTTGCACACGCTGGTCTACGAATTGCGTGGGCTCGTCGACCGCCCGTTCGCGCAGCCGTTGCTGGCGTCGGTGCGCGGCGTCGGCTATCGCATCGCGGAGGCGCCGTGAGCATGCCGTCATGAACGAGCCCGCGATGCCGCTGCGCCGGCGCGTGGCACTGGCGTTCCTGGTGCTTGGTTTCTTGCTGAGCCTGCTGTTCGCGACGGCCGTGGCCGTCGTCGCCGAGGACTACGAACACGTGCTCGCCGCCGAGATCCTGCGCGGCCAGGCCGATGACTACGGCTTGCGCATCGCGAACGGCCTGCCGGCGCAGCTTCCGCGTACGCACCGCCTGAGTGGCTACCTGCGACGCGACATCCCGCCGCGCTACGCCGCCTATCCGCCGGGCGTCAGCGAGGATCCGGCGGAAGGCGGCGTGCACGTGGGCATGTTCGACACCAGCGCCGGACGCATGGCGTTCGTGATCGACCTGCGCGACATCGAGGAGCTCGAGGAGCACCTCAACCTGGTGCTCGCCGCGATCGTGGTGCTGGGCACGGCGCTGGCTGGCTGGCTCGGGTGGTGGCTCGCCGGCAGGGCGATCGCGCCCGTCGGCCGCCTCGCCTCGGCGGTGGACGCATTGCCGACGATGCCGCGACCTACGGCACTGCAGGCGACCACCAGCAGCGACGAGCTCGGCCGCCTTGCCGGCGCGATCGACGCGTACCAGGCCCGGCTCGTCGATGCCGATGCGCGCGAGCAGGCGTTCTTCGCCGACGCGAGCCACGAGCTGCGTACGCCGGTGGCGGTCGTGCGCGGCGCGATCGAAGTGCTGATGGACGAGCCGCAGGCGCCCGCCCAGGAAGCCCGCCTGCATCGCGTCGAGCGCGGCATGGGCGAACTGTCGGACCTCCTGGAAGCGATGCTCGACGTGGCGCGCCGCCGGCCGCCGCAACTGGAGGATGTCGATGCCGCCGCGTTCCTGCGCGAGGCCGGCGCGGCCGCGCTGGCGTTGGCGCCGCATGTCGCGCTGGATGTGCAAGCCATCGGATCCTTGCGGCTGGCGCCGCGCGAGGCGCGGCTGCTGTTGCGCGGCGTGCTGCGCCGGGTGTTGCCGCATGGCGCGCCCGGCACGCTGTCGCTGCGGCTCGATGGCGGCGCGCTGGCACTGGCGTTCGACTCCGCCGGCATGGAACACGTTGCGGATGCCGTGGGCGCCGCGCCTGGCCCAACGCGCAGCGACACGGGCAGCGTGCCGGCCCTGCTGGACCGCCTGGCGCAGCGTTCGGGCTGGCGGATCGAGTTTCCGCAGCCGCGCCGCGCGCGGATCGTGCTTCAGCCGTCGCCTTCCCAGATCATGTGAACGTCGGCGCGCGCATAGTGCGAACCGGGCCGGGGCGCCGGATGGTGCACGAAGCCCGCGCTCTCGTACATGCGCAGGGCCGCTTCCAGCACGCTGCTCGATTCCAGGTAGAGTTCGCGACCGCCGAGCCCGCGGTAGGCGTCGATCGCGGCGTCGAGCAGCGCGCGGCCGATGCCCGCGCCGCGCAGGTCCGGTTCGACCGCCATCTTGGTGAGCTCGTAGACGCCGTCGCCGGCGTGCCGCAACGCGACCGTGCCGACCGCGCGCGCATCGTCGAGCAGCGCGAACAGCACGCGCCCGCCGTCGGCGAGGATGTGCCGCTCCGGATCGCCGAGCACTTCCTCGTCGAACGGCTCGACGACGAACCAGCGCCGCAGCCATTCCAGGTTGAGTCGCGCGAAGTCCGCGCGCCAGCGCGGATCGAAGCCGACGATGCGGACCGTGCCGATGGTCTCCAAGGCGAGGGGCCTCATTGCGAGAGGTGGGACAGGGCAGCCGTCGCCGCGTCGCGGTCGGCATCGTCGAACGGAACGACCTCGAGCGCCTCGACGCTGCCTTGGTCCAGGCAGCGCGCGTTGACGTCGATGCCGTCCGGATGGCTGCGCGGCACGTAGAACGCCTTGATGCCGCAATGCCTGCAGAAGCGATGCTTCGCGGTCCCGGTGCCGAACGTGTATTCCGACAGCGCGTCGGCGCCGGACGACAGCCGGAATGCGCGCAGGGGGACGATCAGGTGCAGGAAGCCGGTCATGCGGCAGATCGAGCAGTTGCAATCCAGCACCTGCAGTCGCGCAGGCGCATCCACTTCGAAGCGCACGCGGCCGCAATGGCAGCCGCCGCGATGCACGACCGTGCCGGCGCCGCTCACTTCGCGCGGCCGGACGGCTTGCGCGCGCCGTGGTCGCGGCCTTGCGCCTTGCCGTGGCGCGCCTTGTCGTTGCGCGCCTTGCCGGCGGACGCCGGCGGCAACGGCCGTCCCCAGCGTCCGTACGCGTCGGCGAACCCGTCCTTCAATGCGTGGAATTGCGGCGATCCCGGCTTCACGCCCAGCTGTTGCGCAAGCGCGCCCCAGCCCTCGCCCGCGTGCGCCTGCCATTCGTCGGCGACGTAGCGGCAGGAGCGTCCGATGGCCTGGGCCAGCGCGCACGCGAAATACACGTCGCCCGGCGTCCAGGCGGGATCGGCGAGCAACGCCACGACGACATCGCGCGGTGCGCCGCGATAGCGCGCCAGCTCGTCGGCGAACGCATCGGGATACCGGCGGCCGTAGGCGTTGATGTCGGCCAGGGCCGCGTCCACCCAGCCATCGCCCGTGCGCGGGCTCCATTCAGGCTGCGTCGCCGCGGCTTGCCCGGGCGGCAGCTGCCCGGTGGACGGCTGCGCGCGCCCGGACGGCGGCACCTGCGCCTGCGCGGCAGCCGCGCCCGTGGCGAGCAGCAACATCAGGACCCAGGCAGCGTGGCGCATCGTTACCCCCGGCAACCGACCGTCGCACAAGGATAAAACGCCGCGACCCCGGACGCATGTGCGCGGGCGGCCGCGAATCGATCGGCCGCGAAAACGTGCACGCGCCCGTGACGGCGCCGCGCGTAGCTTCCCCGGCCATGGCCACCCTGCACCCCCACGCGCTTCAACAGCATGCCCTCCAGGGGCAGGCGCTTCAGTCCGCCGCCGAAGCACCCGCCGCCCGCGGGATCGACGCCGACGCGCGCGTGCGCCGCCTGTGCCTGCTCGCGATCGCCGCCGCGGTGTTGCTCGCCGGGTATGCCGGTGGCGTGGCCTGGGTGACCCGCCAGGTGGAAGTCAGCGTCGACCGCAGCCTGCAGCCCCTGCCCGCGATCGTGCGCGACCGCTCCCAGCCCTGATCCGCCGCGCGGCGAAACGCGCGGCGTCTTGCCCCGGCTTCAGCGCGCTTCGAGCACGAACTTCCCGAACCCGATCCCGATGTCGAAGCCCTTGCCGGTCCCGGCGAGCGCGAGCGACACGTCGCCCTTCGTCATCGCCGTCGCCTTGCTCGATTTCACCGCGCCAGCGTGCGCTTCCGCCGAGACGTACGTGCCGAGCACGTCGTTGATCCGCTCCACGCCCGCGAACTTGCCGGTGCCGTCCTCGATCTTCGACTTGCCGAACGTCAGGCCGCCCCCCT
>CBIHRR010000079.1:0-9441 GCA_966212495.1 uncultured Gammaproteobacteria bacterium | reverse complement strand
GACGTTGATTTCTTCCGGCGGGTTCTTGCCGGTGGGGACGAGGTCCAGGCCCATGATGGTTCTCGGTGGCAGGCGCGGCGCGCGCGCATCAGGGCGCGAAGGATACGGCACCTTGCTGCATCGCAGCAAATCCGCCGGCGGCGCCCGCCCGCGGGAGCGCCTCAGTCGCAGGCGAACGCGTCGGGATCCCCGCCGGAAAGCGGCCGGCACAGGTCGGGCCAGCCGTTGCGCTTCCAGTAGTCGACCATGCCCATCCGCCGCGCGAATCCCTGGAACGCAGGATCGCGGCGCGCCTTGCGCGACCACGGCTCGGGCTGCCACAACCAGTTCAGGAATCCGTCCGACAGGCCGCTGTGCCCGCGTTCGTACAGGTCGAACGCCCGGACGGATTCGCCAAGTTGCAGCAGCATCGTCGGTGCCCAGTCGTCGTCCGGATGCGCGGCGAGCACGTCCAGCGCTGCCTGGTGCTGCGCGACGTTGCCATACGTGCCCAGGTAGATCGCCTGCAGGTCGGCGAGCGGGATCTTCGTGCCCATCGTGCCCGTGGATTTGGCGAATTGCCGCGCGGCCTCCTCGCTGTCGCCATGCGCCGCATCGTACATCTCCAGCATCAACGCGCCGAAGGGTGAATCCGTGGTGCCACCGCGATGGATGTAGTCGAGCGCGCCGGCCTCGTCGCCTTCGCGCCAGCGGATCATGCTCTTGTAGAACAGCAGCAGCATGTTCGCCGGATCGTTGGCCAGCGCGGCGTCGATGCGCGCTTCGGCGGCGCGCGTACGCCCCATCGCCGCCAGCTCGTTCGCGGCCCAGTAGTTCACCGCGGAATCCGCGGGTCCCAGCGCCAGCGCGCGGTCCATGGGTTCGACCATGGCGCGGTAATGGCGTTGCGAGAACTGGTTGTAGCTCAGCGCGGCGTAGGCCTGCGCTTCGCGCGGATCGATCGCAAGCGCGCGCCGCGCCGCGGCGTCGGAAGCCCGCCAGCTCGCGTTCCAGTCCCCCGGGGCGTACTGCGGCAGCACGGCCTGTGCCACCGCGAGGCTGGACCAGGCGCGGGCGAATGCAGGATCCAGCGCGGTGGCCTCGTGCAGCAGCGAGATCGCGCGCGGCAGGCTGTCGCCCACGCGCCTGTTGACCAGCGCCTCCGCCTCGAGGAACTTCGCGTACGCCTCGCTGCTGGTCGTGGCGACGGGCACCAGCCGCCCGTGCGCGGGCACCGAAAGCACGACCTGCAACTGGCTCGCGATCGCGCGCGCGATCCGCTCCTGCACGTCGAAGATGTCGCGCATGTTTCCGTCGTAGCTCTGCGACCACACCTCGAAACCGTCCGCGGTGCGGACCAGCTGCACGCTGATGCGCACGGCGTCGCCCTGGCTGCGCACCGACCCCTCCAGCACGCTGGCGACATCGAGGGCCTTGCCGATCGTGCGCAGGTCCGCGTTGCGGCCGCCGTAGTAGAACGACGACGCGCGGCCGGCGACCTTGAGGCCGGGAACCCGCGCCAGCGCGTTGAGCAGTTCCTCCGCCATGCCGGTGGAGAAATAGCCGCGGTCGTGCCCCGGGCTCAGGTCGGCGAAGGGCAGCACCGCGACCGAGCGGGCCGGGATCGCCGCATCGCCCGCGGTGCCATCGGGCGATTCCCGGACGAGCGTGTTGGCCAGCAGGAGCACCACCGCGAGCGCGAGCACCGCGATGATCCATTTGTCGAGCTTGCGGCCGGTCGAGTGCGCGATGGAATCTTCGGGGGCGATCTCGCTCTCGCGCTTCAGGCCCTGCGGCGTGAATTCGTAGAACCAGGCGAACGCGATCCAGAACGGGAAGCCGATCGCCGCCGCGAGCACGAACCAGCGCGCGATCCATGCGTAGTCGCCGAACAACGGCAACAACTGCGCCAGCCCCTGCGCCAGGGCCCAGCCGGCGCCGATGTACAGCACGCCCGCGCGCAGCACGTTGCGGCGCTTGAGCTCGGCAAGCAGGGACGGCCCGGCGCTCATGGCGAGGCCGGCGGCTTCGGGGCGTAGGGCAGGCCGATGCGCCCGAGCACTGCCTTGAAGCGCGGATCGCCGCGGATCGGGTCGAAGACCGGGTACCACAAGAGTTGCGGCGTGGTACTGATGCCGTCGCCGGCGAAATGTTCCAGCGCCGAGAGCGCACCGGCGCGGTCCGAGAGCGCCATCAGGAACGATGCGTGCACGACGGCGTCGCTGCGCAGGCTGGCGAGCGCCGGATCCGCTTCCAGTGTGCGGATGGCCGCCGCACGCGAGGCCGGATCGGTCATGCCCTGCACCAGCACGTCGATCAGGTCGGGCCTGCCGTTCATCAGTTCCGCGGCGATCCGCAAGTGGCGCCCCGCCTCGACGTAGTCGCCTTGCGCGGCATAGATCCAGAACGCCACCCGGTGTTCCAGGAGGCCCTCGGGATGCATCGCCAGGGTGCGACGCAGCTGGACCATCGCGTCCTCCGGGCGATGCAGCGCGGACAGCAGCTGCGCGCGGATCGCGCCGCTGGGCCCGGACAGCGGGTCGCGCCGGAGCGAGCGCTCGATTTCCGAGAGCGCAGGTTGCAGCTGCCCGGCCGCATAGAGGAATTGCGCGTATTGATCGATCGCCTCCGCATCGCCGGGAGCCACCGCCAATGCGCGCCGGAAGGCGTCGTCCGCCTCCGCCCAGCGCATCCGGTTGAGGAGGACGATGCCTTGCGCGACGTATGCCTGGGGTTGGCCGGGATCCAGGGACAGGGCCTGCCGGGCGTCGTCGAGCGCGTCCTGTCCGTTGGTCTGCGCGGCATTCTCCGCGTATGTCGGCAGGATCGCGCGCGCCTCGGCCAGCGCGGCCCACGCCTGGGCGTAGGCGGTATCCAGGCGCACCGCCTGCTCGAACGCCGCGACCGCTTCGGGCATCGAACGCCGGGCGAACAGGGTCAGTCCGCGCAGGTAGAGGTCGTGGGCGCGCGGATCGACCGGCCCCCGCCGGGCACCGGGATGCGTGCCAGGCCATTGCACCTTGAGCCGTTCCGCGATCGCGCCGGAGATTTCGTCCTCCACCGCGAAGATGTTGGTCAGCTTGCGATCGTACGTCTCCGACCAGAGGTGGTAGCCGCTGCGGGCATCGATCAGCTGCGCGGTGATGCGCACGTCGTTCCCGGCGCGCTGCACGCTGCCTTCGAGCACGGTCGCGACGTCCAGGATCCGGCCGACCTTGCGCAGGTCCTCGGCCTTGCCCTTGAACGCGAACGCCGAGGTGCGCGCGGCCACCTTGAGGCCGGGCACCTGCGCGAGCGCGTTCAATATCTCTTCGGTGATGCCGTCGCTGAAATAGTCGTTGGCCGGGTCGCCGCTCATGTTGACGAACGGCAGCACCGCGACCGACTTCGGCGTGGCGGTCGTGGTCGCCGGGCTCGACACCACGCCGTCCGGCGCCGCGGCAGCCGCGGCCATTCCGGCCGCAGGCGCGCCATGTTCGAAGCGCCAAAGCAGGCCGCCGCCGATGGCCAGCAGCAGCGCGACGATGGCGATCTCGGTGCCGCTGATCTCCTGCGCGCCGCGCTCGCCGTGGTACCAGGCCAGCACGAGCGCGATGCAGAAGCCGATGGCCAGGGCGAGGATCAGCACGCGCTCGATCCACTCCGGCCATCCGAAGCGTTGCGCGACGATGTCCACGCCTTGCAGCAACGCGAACGCGAAGGCCACGTAGGCCAGCGACCACTGCACCATCTTGCGGCGCTTCAGCCGCGCGAGCAGGCCGCTCATCGCCGGCCCGCCGCGGTCGCGCCAGCGGCGTCCGCCCGGCCGGGAGGCTGGCCCAGCAACGCCTGGAACCGCGGATCGCGACGCAACGTGTCCCATGCGGGATCGATGCGCAAGGTCGCGGCGGAAACGGTCGACCCGCCGTTGGCCGACAGCAGTTCCCGCAAGTGGCCGATGGCGGCGGTCGCATCGCCGACCCGCGCCTCGGTGCGGGCAAGCCGGTCGAGCCTGAAGGCCCCGACGATCGGATCGCGGGCCATCGGCATTTGCCGGGCTGCCGCGCGCGCGGCAGCGAGCGCCTTCGCCCTGTCGCCGAGCGCGGCATGGACGAGGCCCAGGTAACTGAGCGCATCCGGCGCCATGCCGGGATTGCCGAGCAGGGACTGCAGCTGCCCGCGCGCTTCGAGGAACGCCGCGCGCGCAGCCGGTGCATCGCCGCCCATGGCCAGCGCCTGACCGCGCAACAGGCTCCGCGGCACCACGCTGTGTTCCCACCGCGTCACCAGCCATTCGGGCGCCCTGTCGATCGCGGCCAGCGCGGCGGCGGGATCGCGCGCGATGATCGCCAGGTTGATCCGCAGCAGCGAGACCGATCCCTGCGGGTCGGCATCGGCAGGGATCGCCTCGACCATGCGCCGCGCCTCCGCCAGGTCGCCGGCGAGGATCCGGGCGTTGGCGCGCTGTTCCTGCGCCTCGATGTCGCCGGGGAAGATCGCGAGCGAGCGCGCGTAGGCCACGTCCGCGTCGGCGTAGCGGCGCAGGGCCACGTACGAATTGGCGATTTCGCGCGGGACCAGCGAATCGCGCGGATCGAGGATCTCGGCCTGCTGCAGTTCGCTGATCGCGCGCAGCGAGGCGCCCTGCCGGCGATGCACGTAGGCGATCGCGGCGATCACCTCGGCGTTGTTGGGCATGCCGGCGCGCGCGGTTTCGAACGCCTCCAGCGCCGGCGCGTAGTCGCGATGGCCCCAGTAGTGCGCGTACCCGAGGGCGAGGTGCGCTTCCGGCAAGCCGGGTTGCAGGGCCAGCGCCTGCCGGGCGGTACCGTCCGCCGCCGCGACCAGTTCGGCGCGGTTGTCGATGCCGTACCAGTGCAGGTACGCCTGCAGGTAGGACAATTGGGCGAACGCGAGCGCAAAGCCGGGATCCCTGGCGATGGCGCGCTGGAAAAGCGCGGTGGCGAGCGTGCCGGCCGCGGCGGGGTCGCCCGCGCTGCTGGTCTGCAACTGCCGGAACAGGGACAGGCCCTGCAGGTAGTAGTCGTGCGCCAGGACGTCGCGGGTGGGCACGCTGGCGATGCGCGCGGATTCGCGCGGCAGCAGCTGCGCCTTCAACGCCTCGGCGACCTGCGCGGCGACATCGCTCTGCACCGCGAACACGTCCTCCAGGCCGCGATCGTAGTTCTGCGCCCACAAGTGGGAATCCGTGGCCGCATCGATCAGCTGCAGGTTGATCCGCACCTTGCCGCCGGCTTTCTGCACGCTGCCTTCGAGGACCGTCGCGACGCCGAGTTCCTTCGCGACGATGCGCAGGTTCGGCGGATGGCTGGCGTACTGCTCGGTCGACGTGCGCGAGATCACCTTGAGGTCGGCGATGCCGGCCAGGCGGGTGAGGATCTCGTCCTGCATGCCCGTGGCGAAGTAGGCGTTCGCCTCGTCCTCGCTCAGGTTCTCGAACGGCAGGACGGCGATCGACTTGGCGGGGACCGCCGGAGTCGCCGCTGGCACGGGGGCCGGCTCGCGCGATTGCGCGGCGGTGTTGCGCGAGGCCTCGCCGCGTGGCGACAGCACGAACCGGTCGACGCCGAAATAGGCCAGTGCGATCGCCAGCACCGCGACGATCAGGCGTTGCAGGCGCCGCCCGGTCTGGGGCGCGATCGACGCTTCCGGCGCCACGTCGGCGTCGCGCTTCAGGCCGTCGGGCGTCAGCTCGAAGGCCCATGCCACGCCCATCGCGGGCAGGAAGCCGATCGCCAGCAGGATGACCACGGTGCGAGCGATCCAGCCGGGCGCGCCGAACATCGGCAGCACCGTTCCGGCGACTTGCGTCGCCAGCCACGCGGCCACCAGGTACAGGCCGGCCACGCGGATGACGTTGCGGCGCGCCAGTTCGGCGAACAGCTTGGAAAACAGGGTCGCGGTTCCCATCGCGTCATCCGCCCCCGCGGATGGCCCCCGTCCGGGGGCGGCGCCGGAAGTGTGACCGATCCGGCTGCTTCGCGCGCGGGTGCGGAATCTTGCCGGCAACCGGGGCGCCGTCCGGGGCGCGTTCCGCCAGTCCCCGGATATCATGGTGTGCGAAGGGCGCGGGGCGCGCCCGGAATTGCGCCATGCAAGGACTTTCGGTGGAGGGCAGGCATCCGGCCGAGGTGTGGTTCGACCGGCCGGTGATCATCCTGAGCGCTCCGCGCTCGGGATCGACGCTGCTGTTCGAGGCCCTCGCGCGCGCGCCGGGCGTCTACACCATCGGCCGGGAAAGCCATCCCCTGATCGAAGGCCGGGCCGCCGGCCTGCATCCCCGGAAGACCGGTTACCGCTCCAACCGCCTGCTCGCGTCCGATGCGCGCGGCGAGATCGTGGACTCGCTCCGTTTCCATTTCGCCAGCCGGCTTCGGGACCGGCGCGGGCTTCCGCCACCGCCCGGCCCGATCCGCTTCCTGGAGAAGACGCCGAAGAACATCCTGCGCGTCCCGTTCCTGCGCGAGGTGTTCCCGGACGCACGCTTCGTGGTGCTGCTGCGCGACCCGCGCGCCGTGCTTTCGAGCATGATGGAAGCCTGGCAGTCCGGCCACTTCGTGACCTATCCGGAGTTGCCCGGCTGGCGATCGCTGCCCTGGTCGCTGCTGCTGGTGGACGGTTGGGAGCAGGTCAACGGCAGGCCGCTCGAGGAGATCGTGGCCCACCAGTGGACCCGGGGCATGTCGGTGCTGCTCGATGACGTGGAGGCGCTTCCGCGTTCGGCCTGGACGGCGCTCAGGTACGAAGACCTGCTGGCCGATCCGCAGGGTCGGATCACGCGCCTTTGCGCGGATGCGGGACTTGGCTGGGACCAGGATGTCCACCAGTTGCCGCCGTCGCGGATGACGGTCAGCGCGCCGGGCGCCGACAAGTGGAAGCGCAATGCCGAGGCCATCGCGCGCGTGATGCCGATGGTCGAGCCCGTCCTTGCGCGCGCGGAACGCGTGCTCGGACTCCTGCCGGAGTCGCCATGAGACTGCCCGTCCCGTTCGTGCAGCTGCCGCTGCAATTCGACGCCGCCGCCCTCGCGGCGGAAGTCGCCGCGCTGGGCGAAGACGCGTGGCGCGACCATCCGCAGAAGTTCGCGGGCAACTCGATGCTGCCGCTGCTGGCCGTCGCCGGCGACCCCGCGAACGAATCCTTCGCCGGCGAGATGGCGCCGACGCCCGCGCTCCGGCGCAGCCCGTACCTGGGGCAGGTGCTGGCGAGCCTCGGCGCCACCCTCGGCCGGACCCGCCTGATGCGGCTGTCGGGGCAGGCCGAGGTGTCGCCGCACGTGGACGTCGACTACTACTGGACCGAACGCGTGCGGGTGCACATCCCCGTCCGCACCCAGCCCGGAGTGCGTTTCGTGTGCGGCGGGCAGACGGTGCACATGGCCGAGGGCGACTGCTGGATCTTCGACACCTGGCGCGAGCACATGGTCTACAACGACTCGCCGGAACAGCGCATCCATCTCGTCGCCGACACGGTGGGCGGCGCGGAGTTCTGGTCGCTCGTCGAACGCGGGCGGCCGCATGATGCGCAGCCCCCCGGCTGGGAGAAGCGGCGCGTCGCCCCGGGTGCCGCGGCCGTGCCGGAATTGCGCTGCGAACGCTTCAACATCCCGCGGGTGATGAGCCCCTGGGAGTTGCAACACCACCTGCTCGGATTCGAATCCGACCTCGTCGATCCCGCGTCGCAGGACGCCGCGCGGATCCGTGCGGCCGGCAGGCGCCTGGTGCGCGCGTGGCGCGGGCTGTGGGCGCACTACGGGGATGCCGCGGGAGGCGAGGCCTATCGCGCGGCCCTGCAGGCCTTCCTCGACGAGTTGCCGGATTCCGCGACCGCGTCCCCGCTGCGCAACGGAACGCCCTGGTTCAAGGCCGTCGTGGCCGCGGCCCTCAAGCCCGCCGTGCGGGCCGGCGTGGACTGAACAAAAAAAGGCCCCGCCTCGCGGCGGGGCCCTTGTGCATGGCCGGGTTTCCGGCTTGCCCTAAAGCAGCGGCACCAGCAGCAGCGCCACGATGTTGATGATCTTGATCAGCGGGTTGATCGCGGGGCCGGCGGTGTCCTTGTAGGGGTCGCCGACGGTATCGCCGGTGACCGCCGCCTTGTGCGCCTCGGAGCCCTTGCCGCCGAAGTGGCCGTCCTCGATGTACTTCTTGGCGTTGTCCCACGCGCCGCCGCCGGTGGTCATCGAGATCGCCACGAACAGGCCGGTGACGATGGTGCCGATCAGCAGGCCGCCGAGCGCCCTCGGGCCGAGCAGCAGGCCCACGACCACCGGCACCGCGACCGGCAGCAGCGACGGCACGATCATTTCCTTGATCGCCGACTTGGTCAGCATGTCCACGGCGCGCGAGTAGTCCGGCTTGCCGGTGCCCGTCATGATCCCGGGGATCTCGCGGAACTGGCGGCGCACTTCCTCCACCACCGCGCCCGCCGCGCGGCCGACGGCTTCCATCGCCATCGCGCCGAACAGGTACGGGATCAGGCCGCCGATCAGCAGGCCGATGATCACCATGTGGTCGGACAGGTCGAACGCGAACACCGTGTCCGGATGGTTCACCTGCAGGTTGTGCGTGTAGTCGGCGAACAGCACCAGCGCGGCGAGCGCGGCCGAACCGATCGCGTAGCCCTTGGTCACGGCCTTGGTGGTGTTGCCGACCGCGTCGAGCGGATCGGTGATGTCGCGGATCTCCGGCGGCAGTTCCGCCATTTCCGCGATGCCGCCGGCGTTGTCGGTGATCGGGCCGTAGGCGTCGAGCGCCACGATCATGCCGGCCATCGACAGCATCGCGGTCGCGGCGATGGCGATGCCGTACAGGCCGCCGAGCGCGTGCGCGCCCCAGATCGCGATGCACACCGCAATCACCGGCATCGCCGTCGACTTCATCGAGATGCCGAGGCCCGCGATGATGTTGGTGCCGTGGCCGGTGGTCGAAGCCTGCGCGATGTGCTGCACCGGCTTGTACTGCGTGCCGGTGTAGTACTCGGTGATCCACACGATCGCGCCGGTCAGCGCCAGGCCGATCAGCGCGCACCAGTACAGGTTCATCGCGCCGTAGGACGAATCGGCCATCAACTGGGTGGTGATCGGGTAGAACGCGACCGCCGCCAGCACCGCCGACACGATCACGCCCTTGTAGAGCGCGCCCATGATGTTCTTCGAGCCGTCCTTCACCTTGACGAAGAACGCGCCGATGATCGAGGCGATGATCGACACGCCGCCGAGCACCAGCGGATACAGGACGGCGTTGTGGCCCGCCTGCGCGGCCATCAGGCCGCCGAGCAGCATCGTCGCGATGATCGTGACCGCGTAGGTCTCGAACAGGTCGGCGGCCATGCCTGCGCAGTCGCCGACGTTGTCGCCGACGTTGTCCGCGATCACGGCGGGGTTGCGGGGGTCGTCCTCGGGGATGCCCGCTTCGACCTTGCCCACCAGGTCCGCGCCGACGTCGGCGCCCTTGGTGAAGATGC
>CBIHRR010000078.1:0-9578 GCA_966212495.1 uncultured Gammaproteobacteria bacterium | reverse complement strand
GGCGGCGTGTCGCCCGCGAGGTTGCGCACGAAGTAGTCCCAGCGCCGGCGCATGATGTAGAACGAATCCATGCCGTAGCCGTGGCGCGCGTTCGGCAGCAGGATCAGGTCGAAGTCCTTGTTGGCCTTGATCAGCGCGTCGACCACCAGCAGCGTGCTGGACGGCGGCACGTTGTCGTCCAGCAGGCCGTGCGTCAGCATCAGCTTGCCCTTCAGGTTCTTCGCGTACTTCCAGTTGGCCTGGGTGTCGTAGTTGGTCGTGCCGTCCGCCTTGGTCTCGAGCAGGCCCTGCCACTTCTCCGCCCAGTCGTCCTCGTAGTTGCGGTTCTCGTGGTTGCCGCTTTCCGCCCAGCCGACCTTGAAGAAGTCCGGGTAATGGAACATCGCGCCCGCGGTGGCGTTGCCGCCGCCGGAGTGACCCCAGATGCCGACGCGGCCGAGGTCCATCCACGGATTGCGCGCGCCGAGTTCCTTCAGGCCCGCGACCTGGTCGGGCAGCGTGTTGTCGGCGACGTCGCCGGCGTAGCCGTCGTGGAAGGCCTTGGAGCGGTACGGCGTGCCCATGCCGTCGATCAGCACGACGATGAAGCCGAGTTCTGCGAGCGCCTGGTGGTCGCCGCGGGCCGGGCTGAAGCTGCGGCTGCCGACCGAACCGACCTGCGGGCCGGGATAGACGTAATCGACCACCGGGTACTTCTTCGACGCATCGAAGTTCGTCGGCTTGAACATCAGGCCGTAGAGGTCCGTCTTGCCGTCGCGCGCCTTCACCGTGAACTGCACCGGCGGCACCCAGCCGGCGGCCTTCAGGCGCGAGATGTCGGCGGTGGCGATGGGCGCGATGGTGGCGCCGCTGCTGGAATCGCGCAGCACCGCGACCTGCGGTTCGACCGGCGTCGACCAGGAATCGACGAAGTGCCTGCCGTCGGGCGACAGCGTGATCGTGTGGTTGGCCGGCTCCGGCGTCAGCAGCACCGGCGCGCCGCCGTCGAGCGAGACCTTGAACAGCTGCTGGTAGTAGGGATCGAGCCCGGCGGTGCGGCCGGTGCCGGTGAACCACACGGTGCGCGAGGGCTCATCGACGCGCACCACCTCGGCGACGTTGCCGTCGCCGCTGGTCACGGCGTGCTTCAGCATGCCGGTCGCGGCGTCGTAGAGGTACAGCTGCCCCCAGTTGGTGCGCTGGCTCCACCACAGGATCTCGCCGGACTTCGGCAGGTAGCGCCAGTTGATCGCGTCGATGCCGCTCTCGAACCAGGTCGGCACGTGCTCGTGCATGACCTCGCGGATCGCGCCGGTCGACGTGTCGGCGATCTTCAGCCACGCGTCCTTGTGGTCGCGCGAGCTGGACACGAACGCGAGGGTCTTGCCGTCGGGCGCCCACTGCACGTCCTCCCAGCCACCGAAGCAGCTGACGTCGTCGCACTGGGTGGAGCGGTGCTGGTCCGGCGGCATCTTCAGGCGCAGCACCTTGCCGGTCGGCGCGTCGACGATGACGCGCTCGATCATGGTGATGTCCTTGTCGCCCACGAACGGGTACTTCCAGGTCTGCACGTCCGGATGGCCGACCTTGGTGGACACGAGCGTCATCGAACCGGTCTTGCGCTGGTCCTGCTGGAAGGTGGCGATGCGCTTCGAATCCGGCGACCACAGCACGATCGCGCGGTCGCTGTGGACCCAGCCGGCGTTGTCGGTGGCGTAGCCGTAGTCGGTCGTGCCGTCGCGGGTGAGCTGCGTTTCCTTGCCGGTCGCGACGTCGCGCACCCACAGGTTCCAGTCGCGCACGAAGGCTTCGGACTTGTCGTCCGGCGAACGCACGCCGGGCTCGTCGCCGCCCTTGGCCGTCGATTCTGCGCAGGCCTTGAGCGCCGCGTCGCAGAGGTAATCCTTGCCGCGCGCGCTGATCGTGTAGCCGCCGTCGGCGGCGACGGTGAAGCCGGTGACCGGGAGCTTGTCGGCCTTGACCGGCTTGCCGGTGGCCTTCGACAGCGCCTCGGCGAGGCGCGCGTGGTCGAAGGCGGTGGCGGGCTTCGCGCCCTGGCCGATGCCCATCACCATGAAATGGTCGCCGGCGGCATCGTGGTCCCGGTACCAGAAGCGGTCGTCGCCCAGCCAGGTCACGCGGGTCACCGCGTGGTCCACCAGCGGGCCGGCGTTGCTGCCGAGGAAACGTTCGGCGCGGGCGTAGTCGGCATCGGCGAGGGTGCGGCCGGACGCGGAGGCGATGGCGGGCGTGGCGGCCAGGGCCACGAAGGCCAGGAAGGCGCCGGGCAGGCGCCGCGCGGTGCTCGAATGCATGCGGAAGGTCCCCGATCGGTGCGGACGGCGCACCGCCCCGGCATGCTAGCAGCGGCGCGGGCCGCGTGACCCGTGCAATTGGTTGGCTTCGCCGGGGGCGAATCCGGGTCGCCGGGCCCACGCTGGCCTCACGTTCGCGCTGGCTATACTCAGGCCAGCCCGCATCTGCCGGCGCCCTCTTCCCCCACCGGATCCCCCGCTTGTCGCCCGCGACGAACCCGCCGCCCCTGCCGCCACTCGCGATCCGTGCCTTCACCGCCACCACCGCCCTCGGGCGCGGCTGTGCCATGCAGCTGGCGGCGTTGCGCGGACGGCGGAGCGGGCTGCGTCGCAACGACTTCGAGCATGCGCCGCCGCTGGACACCTGGATCGGCCGCGTCGACGGCCTAGAGGACGCGCCCCTGCCCGCGCAATGGGCCCGCTGGGATTGCCGCAACAACCGCCTGGCCTGGCTCGCGCTGCAGCAGGACGGACTGCCCGAAGCGATCGCCCTGCTGCGCGAACGCCACGGCGCGGCGCGGATTGCGGTCGTGGTGGGCACGTCCACGTCGAGCATCGGGGCGACCGAGGAAGCCTACGCGCGCCTCGATCCGGATGGCGCCTTCCCGCCGGACCTGCTGCCGCGGCAACTGCATACTCCGCATTCGCTCGGCGGCTTCGTCCAGGTCGCCACGCAGCTGCGCGGGCCCTGCGTGACGGTCGCGACCGCGTGCTCGTCGAGCGCGAAGGTGTTCGCGCAGGCCGCACGCCTGCTCCACGCCGGCATTGCCGACGCGGCCCTGGTCGGCGGCGTCGACACCCTGTGCGGCAGCGTGCTGTTCGGTTTCGATTCGCTCGGGCTGGTCTCGCGCGCGCCGTGCCGGCCTTTCGACGCCGGTCGCGACGGCCTGTCGCTCGGCGAAGCCGGCGGCTTCGCCATCCTCGAACGCGCGCGACCCCGCGACGACGCGCTGACGCTGCGCGGCTACGGCGAGTCGAGCGACGCGCACCACATGTCGGCACCGCACCCGCAAGGCCTCGGCGCGCGGCTGGCGATGCAGGGCGCGCTCGACAGCGCCGGCATCGCGCCCGGCAAGGTCGGCTACCTCAACCTGCATGGCACCGCGACGCCCGCGAACGACGCGGTCGAGGCGCGCGCGGTGGCGGCGCTGTTTCCCGCGTCCCTGCACGCCAGCTCGACGAAGGGCTGGACCGGGCACACGCTCGGTGCCGCCGGCATCGTCGAATCGGTGTTCGCGTTGCTGGCGCTGCGCGAAGGCGTCCTGCCCGGCACGCTCGACAGCGTGGAGCCCGATCCGGCCTGCGGGCCGCAGGTCCGGTTCGGCAACGCCGAACGCACGGTGCGCTACGCGATGAACAATTCCTTCGGCTTCGGCGGCAACAACTGCTCGCTGCTGTTCGGGGCCCCGCGGTGACCCGCCTCGTCGCCCACGTGGAAGGCATCGGGTTCTGGGCGGACGGGCTGCCGTCCTGGGAGGCGGCGCGCGCCTTCGTGGCGACGGGCGCGCTTCCCGCCGATGCGCCGGCGCGGCCGTCTCCGGAACTGCTGCCCGCGAACGAACGCCGGCGCGCGCCGGCCAGCGTGGCCGTCGCGCTCGAGGCGGCGCTGGCCGCATGCCGCGCGGCGGGCGCCGATCCGGCGCTGGTGCCCTCGGTGTTCGCGTCGACGCACGGCGACCTCGGCATCACCGACTACATCTGCTCGACGCTCGCCACCGATGCGTCCGCGCTGTCGCCGACGCGCTTCCACAATTCGGTGCACAACGCCGCGGCCGGCTACTGGACGATCGGGACGGGCAGCCACGCGCCGGCGACCGCGATCAGCAGCTTCGGCGCGACGTTCGCGCAGGGTCTGGTCGAAGCGATGTCGCAACTGGGGGCAGGCGCCCCGCGGGTGCTGCTGGTCGCCTACGACGCGCCTTCCGCGGGCCCCCTTGCGGTGGTGTCGCCGAGCGAAGGCCTGCTCGGCGGCGCGCTGGTGCTGTCGCGCGACGCGGACCCGCGGCTGCCGCGCCTGCGCGGCACCTTCGTGGACGCGACCGCGCCGGCGCCGTCGGGCCCGCTGGCGCAACGACTCGGCGCTAACGCGATGGCGCCCATGCTGCCCCTGTTCCAGGCCCTCGCCTCCGGCGTGGACCTCCTTCAGCTGGATGCGGGGCCGGGTCGTGCCCTGCGCGTGGAGATCGCACATGGATGACGCTGCCTCGTCCCCCAATCGCGCGCCGGTCGCCCGCGCGCCCATCGACCGGATGCCGCTGGACCGCGGCGACATCGCCGTGGTGATTCCGGCGCTCAACGAAGCGCTGCGCATCCGCGGCGTGGTCGAAGGCGCGCTCGCCGAGTGCCCGAACGTGATCGTGGTGGACGACGGCTCCGACGACGACACCGTGGCGCAACTCGAAGGGCTGCCGGTGACGCTGCTGCGGCACGCGACGCGCCTCGGCAAGGGCGCGTCGCTGCGCGACGGCTTCCGCGAGGCGCTGCGCCAGGGCGCGCGCGCCGTCGCGACCATGGACGGCGATGGCCAACATTCCGGCGCGGACATCCCGCGCCTGCTCGCGGCGGCGAACCGGCACCCGGGCTGCGTGGTGATCGGCGCCCGCTTGCGCCGTCGCTCGCAGAAGCCGCTGCTGCGCCGCCTCGCCAACGAATTCGGCGACTGGGGCCTGGCCTGGGGCACCGGTTACCAGGTCGCCGACAGCCAGAGCGGCCAGCGCCTGTATCCGGCCGCGGTCGCCGCGCTCGAGGACGTGCCCGGCGAGGACTTCGTGTTCGAGGCGCAGATCATGATCTCGGCCTCGCGGCGCCTCGGCGTGCGCTGCGTGTCGGTGCCGATCGAGTCGCGCTACAAGAGCGTGCATTCGCAGGAACAGTTCCGGCCCAGTCATTTCCGGCCCCTGCGCGACCTGTGGCGGATCACCAGCCACATCGTGCTGCAGGCAGTACGCCATGGCGGGCTGCCCGCGGTGTATCGCGAGATCCGCGCCAACCCGCCGGTGATCGACGATCCGGACGGCGAGTTCGCCGCCACGCTGCAGCCGCAGCGCGGCTGAGGCGCCGGCGCCCGGCGGCAGGTCGCCGCCGGCTCAGCCCATCCCGCCGTTGATGCCGATGACCTGGCCGTTGATGTAGCCGGCCACGTCGGAACACAGGAACGCGACCAGCGCGGCGACTTCGTCCGGCGTGCCGGCGCGGCCCGCGGGGACGAGCTGCTTCACGAGTTCCGGCGGGAAGGCTCCAGCGGCCATCGCGCCTTCGATCACGCCCGGCGCGACCACGTTCGCGGTGATGCCGCGCCCGGCCATTTCGCGCGCCAGCGAGCGCGTGGCGCCGTGCAGCGCGGACTTGGCCGCGGCGTAGTTCGCCTGCCCCCGGTTGCCGAGGACCGCGGCGACGCTGGAAATGCTGACGATGCGGCCGAAGCGGGCGCGCGCCATCGGCAGCAGCAAGGGCTGGGTGACGTGGAAGAAGCCGTGCAGCGACACGTCGACCACGCGCTTCCACTGCGCATCGGACATGCCGGCGAGCGGCGCGTCGTCGTGGATGCCGGCGTTGTTGACGAGCACGTGCAGCGGGCCGTCGCGCAGCAGCGCATCGATGGCGGCGCGCGCGGCATCGCTGTCGGCGACGTCGAAGGCGACGGCCTCCGCACTGCCGCCGGCCCCGCGGATCGCGGTGGCCACGGCTTCGGCGCGCGCGACGTTGGCATGGCCGTGGACGACGACGTGGAGCCCGTCGGCGGCGAGCCTGCGGCAGGTCGCGCCGCCGATGTCGCCGCTGCCGCCGGTGACCAGCGCGCGGCGGCGCGCGGGCGACTGGGGCGTCGAAGCCCCCGGCGTCGTTGAAACCGTCGACGCAGCCGGATCGCTCATGTCGCTTCTCCCTCCCGTGCCACCATCGGGATCACCGCGGCGCGGCCTTCGGCGAGCAGCGCGCCGCCATGCGTGATGCGGAACGCGTACTGCCAGCCGGCATCGCCATCCACCAGCAGTTCGGCCTCGCCTTCGAGCGCGCCGGCCAGGTCGTCGATGCGCGCGCGGTGCACGCCGACGCCGCGCAGGGCCACGAGCATGCCGGGCATCGCGCGGCCGCCCGCGGCCTGCGCGCGCAGCCCGCCGTGCACGGCCATCGCCTGCGCCCCGTACTCGCACAGGTGCAGCCCGCGCAGCCCGGCGCCGTCGCGCAGCGGATGCGCCGGATCCGCGTGGTTGCGCGCGCGCAATGCGATCCTGTCGCCATCCCAGGACACGACCTCGTCCCACAGGCACATCGCGCCTTGGTGCGGGACCAGGGCGAGGATGCCTTCGCGGTCGAGCGCGATGCCGCTCACGCCGCCCGCCCCGGCTTCGACGCGGTCGAACGCGCCAGCAGCAGCGCGAACGCGAAGTTGGCGAGCACGCCCAGCGCCACCGTGCTGCCGATCGCGCGCAGCACCGGGATCGACGACAGCGCCAGCAGCACGAACACCAGCAGCGTCGTCAGGCTGCACACGATCACCGCGTGCAGCGTGCGCAACTGTTCGTCGCGGTCGTCGCCGGCGTGCTCGAAGAACAGCGCGTAATCTAGGCCGAGGCCGGCGCCGAGCACCAGCGCGACCAGGTGGAACAGGTTCATCTCGACGCCGCAGCCGCGCAGCACCGCCAGCACCAGCAGCATCGCCAGCGCCATCGGCGCGAGCACCCGCAGCGCGCGGCGGCGACTGCGCAGCGCGATCCACACCGTGGCGACCAGCAGCAGCGCGGCGACGGCCAGCGCGAGCAGCACGCGGTCCCGATACGCGACCACCAGGGATTCCGACGCCTGCTTCAGGTCGAGCAGCTCCGCGCCGTTGGCGCGCATGGTGCGCGCGACCTCGTCGGGCTGGACGAGGCCGGCCAGCGAGACCAGCGTCGTGGCGTGGCCGCCGCGCTCCAGCAGCAAGCCGCCGACCGCCGCCGCCAGCGGCGTGCCTGCGAGGTCCCGCGGCTGCAGGGGCGGCGCGTGGCGCGCGGCCGCGACGTCGGCGAGGAAGGGCTCGAACGCGTCGGCGCGGAACGGGCTGCCGGCCAGCGCCTGCGCGAGCGCGGCGCGCAACGTGGCGTCGTCGGGCAACGCGGCCTGGCGCGCGCGCTGCCGCTCCGCGCTGGGCAGGTAGCGCGCGGCGCTGTCGTAGCCGCTGATCGCGCCGCGCTGCACCAGCGCATCGAGCACCGGGCGCAAGCCCTCGGCGCGGCGAAGGGCGCGTTCCGCGTCCGGCGCCTGCAAGGCGATCACGTAGCGCACGTCGGGCGCACCGAGTTCGCCGCGCAACTGCATGTCGCGGCGCAATGCGTCGGGCTGCACCGGCGCGAGCTTCGACAGGTCGTCCTGCCAGAACGCGCCCGGCGCGAACGCGACGACCGCGAGCGCCGCCGCGGCGAACAGCGCGAGCGGCACGGCGCGCGGCCGCGGCAGCCGCTCGATCCGCGTCCACAGCCGCGCCAGTCGCGGCGAATCGGCGGCATCGCGGGCCGGCACCGGATCCAGCAGCGCCGGCAGCAGGAAGCGCGTCGCGAGCGCCGCCGCCGCCAGGCCGCTGATGGTGAACACCGCCAGCTGCTGCAGGCCCTCGACGCCGGAAGCGAGGAAGGTGACGTAGGCGATGCATGTCGACACCACGCCCGTCGCCAGCGTCGGCCACAGCGCGCGCGCGCTGTCGCGCGGCGCCAGGCCGGCGCGCTGGTGGCTGAAGAGATGGATCGGATAATCCTGCACCACGCCGATCAGCGTGAATCCGAAGGCGACGGTGATGCCGTGCACGCCTTCGAACAGCGTCGCCACCGCGGCGAGGCCGGCGAGGCCGGCGGTGGCGAGCGGCAGCACGCCGAGCAGCGGCGCCTTCCAGCTGCGATAGGCGAACCACAGCAGCAGGACCAGGCTGATCGTGTCGACGGTGCCGATCCAGCCGGCCTCGCGCGACGTGCGCGCGGCGACCTCGACCGAGAACGCGCCCGGCCCCGTCGCCTCGATCCGCGCCTGCGTGCCGCGCGACACCGCGGCGAAGGCGGCGTGCAGCGCGTCGAGCGCGGCGCGCTGCCCGTCCGGATCGAATCCCGGCGCGCGCGTCTGCGCGAGCAGCAGCGCTTCGCGGCCCGCGCGATCGAACCAGACGCCGTACATGCGCTGCGGCGCGACCGGCGGCTGCCAGGCTTCGGCGAGCTTCAGCGTCTCCAGCGTCGGGTCGGACGCGACCAGCGGCTCGACCAGCGCCGCCGCGGGCGAACCCAGGTCCTCGATGCGCGACTGCAGGGCGTCGCCCAGCGTCGCCGCATCGAGCGTCGCGTGGTCGAGCGTGCCTGACAGCAGGTAGCGGTACGGGCGGAGCCGCGCCGGGATCGCCTCGAGCCCCTCGCCGCCGTTCTCGGCCACGGCGAATTGCTTGGAGCCGGCGAGCCGCGCGCGCAAGGCCTGCGACTGCTTCGCGAGCGTCGCCGGATCGGCGCCCGACAGCGCCACCAGCAGCAGGCGCGAACCCGGGCCCTCGCCCATTTCCTCGATCAGCAGCTTCTGCGCCGGCGTGCGCGGCGCCGGCATGAACTCGCGCAGGTCGCCGCTGACGTGCAGGCGTTGCCCGATCCAGGCGCCGGCGAGCACCAGCACCGCCAGCCAGGCCAGCGCGAACGCGAGGCGCCGGCCTGCGCTCATGCGCCGCGACCGCCGCCGCTGTCGCTGGCGTGGCCGTTGCCGTTGCCGCACAGCGCCACGATGGCGGCGCCATCGGCGTCGGGATTGGCGGAGGCATCGCGAGCGGCGCCGGCAAGCAGCGTGTATTGCGCTTCGCCGGCGCCCGCGGGCCGGGTCTCGATGCAGCGCAGTTCCGCGCCGCGCCCGTGCAGCACGATGTCGCGCACGCGCCTGGCGACGGACGGGTCGAGCGGCGCCAGCACCAGCCGCCATGCCTCGCGGCGGCCGTCGCTGGCCAGCCGGTAATGGCGCTGCAGCGACGCGATGTCGCCGGCGAGCAGGGCACCGAAGCTCTGCTGCATGCCGGCGAGCTCCGGGTAGCGCGACAGCGACACGCGCCGCGCCGCCTTGCCGGGCCGCTCGATCGTGGCCTCGCCGGCGCGGATCGTCGTGGTCTCCGCGTAGGGCGCGCGCACTTCGCGCACCAGCGTCGCGACGTCGGGATGGCGGTATTCGCCGGAGATGCGCAGCGGCGCCTTCAGCAGCTTCGAGCCGCGCAGCTCGACGAACGGGGTGCGGCTGGGCACGGGCCGCGCGATGCGCGCGAGGATCCAGGCCGGCGCCGGCGCGCCCGGCGTCGCC
>CBIHRR010000077.1:0-9753 GCA_966212495.1 uncultured Gammaproteobacteria bacterium | reverse complement strand
GCGCGCCCGCATCCACGACGGCCGAGGGATCGACCACCGCGCTCGCATGCACGCCGGGCAAGGCCGCCTCGCGCACATCGAACAGCGCGGCGGCGCGCGCGAACGCCACGTAGGGATCGCGCGCCACCAGCGCCGTGCCGGTGAGGCCGCCTGCGTCCTCCTCGCGCACCACGACGATGCCCGCGCGGCTCGCGGCGAGCTGCGAGCGATAGCGCGGGTTGGCGAGGAAGGAAAGCTCGGCGGGCGTGGCCCGCGCGCGGGTGGCCACGCCCGACACGCGGGCCGACGGATCGCCGCGCACGGCCAGCCCGAGGCGTTCGGCGAGCTGCGCGGCGGTGAGTTCCATGCCGGCCGGCGCTAGAACTGCCCGCCGAAGGTGAACTGCAGGCGCTCGACCTCGTCCAGGGGCTGCTTGCGCAGCGGCATCGCGTAGCTGATGGCGATCGGGCCCATCGGCGAACGCCACAGCAACGCCACGCCCGCGGAGGCGCGCATCTGGCCCGCGTCGAAGCTGTTCCAGTCCTTGTACACGGTGCCGAAATCCACGAACGCGGAAATGCGCGCGGCCTTGGTGTCGAACAGCTTCGGGAAGAACATTTCCGTCGAGCCGACCGTCTTCAGCGCGCCGCCCACCGGGCGCCGGTAGCCGAAGCCGTTGACGGCGGTCGGGCCGAGGGTGTTGTCCACGAAGCCGCGGACGCGGCCGCCGCCGGTCACGCCGCCGGCGTAGAAGTTCTCGAAGAACGGCAGGCCGGTCGCGGTCACCGTCTTCACGTAGTCCGGCGACGTCGGCGTGCACGGATCGCTGGGCGGCGGCGGGGGCGGCGGACTCGGCGTCGTCGTGGTCGGCGGCGTCGGCGCGGTGTAGCAGATCGTGCGCGTGATGTCCTTGCCGTAGCTGTCGCCGTAACCGATGTTGAGGCCGGTGCGCAGCACCAGCGCCTGGGTGAGCGGCCAGTACTTGGAGAACTCGTACTCGAGCTTGTAGTACTGCACGGTCGAGCCGGGCAGCGCGACTTCCGCCGTGGCGCGATGGTAGGTGCCCGCCGTCGGCATGAAGTAGTCGTTGCGCGTGTCGCGCGACCAGCCCACCTGCGTGCGCCAGGTGTGGAAAGTGTACTGGCCGACGGCCTTGACGTAATCGAGGATCGCGTCCGGCGTCGAGCCGGCCAGCGGCACGATCTGGTTGCTGTCGACGCCCATCATCGCCGAGAAGCCGTCCCATTCGCTGATCGGCACGCCGAGCGTGACCTGCGCGGCCATCGAGTTGGTCGAGTACTGGGCGACGTTGTAGTTGGAGTAGTCGAACTCGCTCCAGCTCAGGTTGTAGCCCAGCGACACGCCGGTGTCGGTGAAGTACGGGTTGACGAACGAGAAGTTGTACGCCTTCTGGTAGTAGCTCTTCTGCGCGGCGAGCGACACGCGGTTGCCGGTGCCGAGGAAGTTGTTCTCCGCGATCGACACCGAGGTGTTGACGCCGCTGAGCTGGGCGTAGCCGATGCCGAACATGAAGCTGCCCGACGTGGTCTCCTTGACCGTGAAGGTCACGTCCACCGCGTCGTTGCTGCCGGCCACCGGCGCCTTGTCGACGTCCACGGTTTCGAAGTAGCCGAGGTTCTGCAGGCGGATCTTGGAACGGTCGAGCGCGGCCTGCGAGTACCAGGTGCCCTCGAACTGGCGCATCTCGCGGCGCAGCACCTCGTCGGCGGTGCGCGTGTTGCCCTTGAAGACGATGTGGCGGACGGTGACGCGCGGGCCCGGCACGACGCGCAGCGTGATGCCGACGGTGCGCTTGTCGCGGTCGATGCTCGGCACGACGTCGACCTTGGCGAAGGCGTAGCCGATGTTCGAGAGCGTCAGGCTGATCGCGTCCGAGGTCATGTCGAGCAGGCGGCGCGAGAACACCTGGCCCTCGCGGACCAGCACGCGGCGCTCGATCTCTTCCTTCGGCAGGATCGTGTCGCCGGTGACCTCGACCTTGGAGACGTGGTACTGGTCGCCCTCGGTGATGCCGGCGACGATGAACATGTCGCGGCGATCCGGGCTCATCTCGACCTGGGTGCTGTCGAGGCTGAAATCGACGTAGCCGCGATCGAGGTAGAAGGAGTTGAGCTTCTCCAGGTCGCCGGAAAGCTTCTCGCGCGAGTACTGGTCGTCCTTGCGGTACCAGCTGAGCCAGTTGTGTTCCTTCGATTCCCAGCCGGCGGTGATCGATTCCTGCGGATAGGCTTCGTTGCCCACCAGGTTGATGTGGCGGATGTTCGCCGCCTTGCCTTCCGAGATGTCGATCGTGATGTCGACGCGGTTGCGGTCGAGGCGCGCCACGGTGGGCGTGATCGCGACGTTGTACTTGCCGCGGTTGTTGTACTGGCGGCCCAGCTCCTGCACGACGCGGTCCAGGCTCAGGCGGTCGAAGGTGTCGCCCTCGGCCAGCCCGATCTCCTTGAGGCCCTTCATCAGGTCCTCGGACTTGATGTCCTTGTTGCCGACGAGCGTGAGCTTGTTGATCGCCGGGCGCTCGACGACGGTGATCACCAGGATGTCGCCCTGGCGGTCGGCGCGGACGTCCTCGAAGAAGCCGGTCTTGTACAGCGCGCGGATCGCGTCGGCGACGCGGCTGGCGTCGACGCGGTCGCCGCGCTCGATCGGCAGGTAGGTGAACGCGGTGCCGGCCGGCACGCGCTGCAGGCCGTCGACGCGGATGTCGGACACCGTGAACGGCTGCATCGAGGGCGCGATCGGGGGCATCGCCTGCGCCGGAGCACCGGGCGCGGCGGGCGTCGCAGGGGCCGGCGCGGCGAACGGGCTGCCCGCCTGGGCCAGGGCGGGGAACGCGGGCGCCGTTACCGCCATCGCGAGGGCGAGGACGAGCAGGCGGCGTGGGGGGAGTCGCGTCATCGTCACTTCCGGTTGGGGGGCGTCAGCGGAGCAGTTGCAGGATGTCGTTGTAGAACGCCAGCCCCATCAGGCCGGCGAGCAGGGCGAGCCCGATGTACTGGCCCGCGACCATCGCCCGCTCGCCCAGCGGGCTGCCTTTGGCGAGTTCGATAAGGTAATACAGCAGGTGTCCGCCGTCCAAGACGGGAATCGGCAGCAGGTTGATGACCGCAAGACTGAGTGACAGCAGGGCCAGGAAGTTCAGGAACCAGGCCGGCCCGAGCTGGGCGGAGGCATTGGCGTAGCGGGCGATGGTGATCGGACCGGAAATGTTGTCCACCGAGGCGCGCCCGCTGAGCAGGCGGCCGATCATGGCCACCGAATCGCTGCCCAGCTTCCAGGTTTCGCGCAGCGCGGCCGGAACGGCCGCCAGCGGCGCCTCGCGCAGCGTCGCGTCGTAGGGCGGCAAGGCCGCCGGGGCGGGCAGGATGCCCAGCGCCCAGTAGCTGCCGCCCCTGGGGTCGCGCGGGTCCTTGAGAAGGCGCGGGGTGACCTCCAGCGCCAGCCGCTGGCCCTCGCGGTCCACCTCGACCATGGCGGTGCGGCCGCCGATCGCCTGGACCAGCGGGCTGACCTGGTCGTGGGTCTGCACCGGGGTGCCGTCGATCGCGGTGATCCGGTCGCCCTCGGCCAGCACGCCCCAGGCGGCCGAACCCGGCGCCACGCTGCCGACGACCGCCGGCAGCAGCTGGAAGCGCGGGACCAGGCCGACGGCTTCCATCGCCTCGGACTGGCCGGCGCCGGCGGGCAGGCGCGACAGCGGCAGGCGGCGGTCGGCGAGCGCGCCGTCGGCGGTGCGCACGTGGATCGCGACGTCGCGGCGGTCCATCGCGGCGCTGGCCACCGCCAGCGCGGCTTCGGTCCAGGTGGGCGTCTCGCGCCCGTCGACCGACAGCAGCGTGTCGCCGCGCGCGAGCCCGGCCTGCGCCGACAGCCCCTGCGCCTGCCCGACCACCGGCTGGAAGTCGGGGCGCCCGATCACGAACATGCCCCACAGCAGCGCCACGCACAGCACCAGGTTGGCGATCGGCCCCGCGGCGACGATCGCGATGCGCTGGCCCACGGGCTTGTTGTTGAACGCCTCGGCCGCCAGTTCCGGCGGCACGTCGCCTTCGCGCTCGTCGAGCATGCGCACGTAGCCGCCGAGCGGGATCGCGGCGATCGCGTACTCGGTGCCGTCGCGGCCGCGGCGCATCCACAGCGGCTTGCCGAAGCCGATCGAGAAGCGCAGCACGCGCACGCCGCAGCGGCGCGCGACCCAGTAGTGGCCGAACTCGTGGAAGGTCACCAGCACGCCGAGGCTGACGATCATCCACCAGACGGAACCGAGGAAGCTGCTCATGGCGCTCATGGGGAATAGGCACTCGTGGCGATGCGCGCGGCGGCGAGCGCGCGGGCGGCGGCGTCCGCGGCCAGCAGCGCCTCCAGCGACGCGGCGGGCGCCGCCGGCAGCGCGGCGAGGCAATCCTCGACCAGCGCGGGAATGGACAGGAAGCCGATGCGGCCCTGCAGGAAGGACGACACCGCGACTTCGTTCGCCGCGTTCAGCACCGCCGGCGCGGTGCCGCCCGCCTGCAGCGCGGCATAGGCCAGGCGCAGGCAGGGGAAGGCGTCGACGTCCGGCGCCTCGAAGTCGAGGCGGCCGTGCGCGAGCAGGTCGAGCCCGGCGACGCCCGAGGCGATGCGCTCCGGCCAGCCCAGGCCGACCGCGAGCGCGGTGCGCATGTCCGGCAGGCCCAGTTGCGCCAGCGTGGAGCCGTCGACGAATTCCACCAGCGAGTGCACGAGGCTCTGCGGATGCACGAGCACGTCGATCCGGTCGCCGGGAAGGCCGAACAGGTGGTGGGCCTCGATGACTTCCAGGCCCTTGTTCATGAGCGTGGCCGAGTCCACCGAGATCTTCGGCCCCATCGACCACTTCGGATGCGCGACCGCCTGCGCCGGCGTCACGTCGCCCAGCCGGTCGCGCGTCCAACCACGGAACGGTCCGCCCGACGCAGTCAATACGATGCGCGCCAGCGCCCCGTTCCCCGTTCCCCGTTCCCTGTTCCCCGCTCCAAGGCACTGGAAGATCGCGTTGTGCTCGCTGTCGATCGGCACCACCAGCGAGCCGGCCGCGCGCGCCGCATCGACCAGCAGTTCGCCGGCGAGCACCAGCGATTCCTTGTTCGCCAGCAGCAGGCGCTTGCCGCCGCGCGCGGCGGCCAGCGTCGACGGCAGGCCGGCGGCGCCGACGATCGCGGCGACCACGGTGTCGCAGTCGTCGCCGGACACCAGCGCGTCGAGCGCCGCGTCGCCGGCGTGCGCCTGCGTGTCCAGGCCGGCGTCGCGCAGGCCGTCGCGCAAGGCCGGGTAGAGCGCCTCGTCGCCGATCACCGCGTGCAGCGGGCGGTGCGCCCGGCACAGCGCGAGCAGCGCGTCGACGCGGCTGCCCGCGGCGAGCACCGTCGCGCGCAGGCGGCCCGGATGGCGCGCGACCACGTCGAGCGCGGACGTGCCGATCGAGCCGGTCGCGCCGAGGACGGCGACCTTGCGGATGCCTGCGTCGACGTCCACCTCAGAAGCCCATCAGCGCCTTGCCGAGCGCGAACACCGGCAGCGCGGCGACCACGCCGTCGATGCGGTCGAGGATGCCGCCGTGGCCCGGGATCAGGTCACCGGAATCCTTGGCGCCGACGTGGCGCTTGAGCAGGCTCTCGAACAGGTCGCCGACCACCGAGAACAGCACGGCCACGATCGCGACCAGCGCCACCGCGGGCAGTTCGCGCAGCGTCGCCCCGGCGAACGGCGCGAACGCGAGCGCGACGACGAGGCCCGAGGCGACGCCGCCCAGGAGGCCTTCGATGGTCTTGTTCGGGCTGATGCGCGGCGCGAGCTTGCGCTTGCCGAAGCGGCGCCCGGCGAAATACGCGCCGGAGTCGGCGGCCCACACGATCATCAGCGCGACGAACAGCCAGCGGTGGCCGTTCGGTTCGCTGCCGTGCAGCACCGCGAGCGCGCACCACGCCGGCACGATCGCCAGCGTGCCCGCCGCGAGCTTGAACACGCGCGCATGCGTCTCGTGGTTGGACGCGAAGTCGAAATGCCGCAGCCACAGCATCGCCAGCAGCCACCACGCCACGCCGACCACGATCATGATCTGCAGCAGCACGTAGCTCAGGCCGCCGCTGGTGCGCGAGCCCCAGACGATCGCGACCATGAGCGCCAGGTTCACCACCAGCAGCACGGTGCGGGCGAGGGTGTCGTCGATGTCGGCGAGCTTGAACCACTCCCACAGCCCGGCGAGGAACATGATCGCGGCCAGCGCGACCAGCCACGGGGTGGGCAGCAGGAGGATCGCCGCGATCGCGATCGGGGTCATGGCGAGCGCCGCGATCACGCGGGTGCGGGTCATGCGGGGGTCATCCCGTTGTGCGCGCCCGCGACCTGGGCGCCGGTGAGGCCGAAGCGGCGTTCGCGGCTGGCGAAATCGTCCAGGGCGCGCTGCAGTGTCGCCGCATCCAGCGCCGGCCACAACGTCTCGGTGAACCAGAGCTCGGTGTAGGCGAGCTGCCAGAGCAGGAAATTGCTGATCCGGTGGTCGCCGCCGGTGCGGATGAACAGGTCCGGGGGCGGCAGGCCGGCCAGGGCGGTGCGGCTGTCGAACAGGGCCTCGTCGATGTCGCCGGGCTGCAGGCGGCCGGCGGCGACGTCGGCGGCCAGGCTGCGCGCGGCGGCGGCGATGTCCTGGCGGCCGCCGTAGCTGGCGGCGATGTTGAGCGCGAGCCGGTCGTTGCCGGCGGTGCGCGCCTCGGCCTCGTCCATGCGCGCGCGGATCGCGCCGGCGAAGCGGTCGCGCTCGCCGATGAAGCGGACGCGCACGCCGCGGCGCTGCAACTCGTCGACCTCGCGGTCGAGGGCGTTCATGAAGAGCTTCATCAGCGCGCCGACCTCGTCGGCCGGGCGGCCCCAGTTCTCGCTCGAGAACGCGAACAGGGTGAGCGCGCCGATGCCCTTGTCGAGGCAGAAATCGATGCAGAGGTTGACCGCGCGGGCGCCGGCGCGGTGGCCGATGGCGCGGGGGCGGTGGCGCTGCTGCGCCCAGCGCCCGTTGCCGTCCATGATGACGGCCAGGTGGCGCGGAACCTTCGCGGGCGGGGGGATTGCCATCAAGGAGCGAGGGGCGGCATCAGACCGCCATCAACTCCTGCTCCTTGCCCTTGACCACGTCGTCGACGTCCTTGATCGCCTTGTCGGTCATCTTCTGGATGTCGGCGTCGCTGCGCGCGGCCTCGTCCTCGGTGACCTGCTTGTCCTTCAGCAGTTCCTTGACCTGGTGGTTGGCGTCGCGGCGGATGTTGCGGATGGCGACCTTGGTGTCCTCGCCCTCGGCGTGCACGACCTTGGACAGCTCCTTGCGGCGCTCCTCGGTGAGCGCCGGCAGGTTGAGGCGGATCGTGGTGCCCGCGGTGTTCGGGGTCAGGCCGAGGTCGGACCCCAGGATGGCCTTCTCGACCGCGCTGACGATCTGCTTCTCCCACGGCGTGATCACCAGCGAGCGCGCGTCGGCGACGGCGACGCTGGCCACCTGCGACAGCGGCACGTCGGAGCCGTAGTAGTTGACGCGGATGTGTTCGACCAGCGCGGTCGAGGCACGGCCCGTGCGGACCTTGACCAGCGTGTGCCGCAGCGCCTCGATGCTCTTGGCCATGCGGGCCTGGGCGTCTTGATGGATGTCGTTGATCATTCTGGGCTCCGGGCCTGCAACTTAGCCTCGGGAGTATAGCGAAGGGCCGCCGCCTGCGGCCCGCGGGCCCGGTGCCGCGGACCCGCGCGGCGTCGCCGCGGTCAGTGCCCGTGCGGCGCCCGATCGTGCCGGTCGTGGCCGCAGGCGGTGCCGAATTCCACCTGCAGGGTCGGGTGGTTGATGCCGAATTCGTGGTCCAGCGCGTGGTGGACCCGGTCGAGGAAGGCGTCGTGGTCCTCGCCCGTCGCCCGCACCAGGTGCGCGGTCATCGCGATCTCGCCCGCGCCCAGCGACCAGATGTGGAGGTGGTGCACGGCCTGGACGCCCGCCTGGGCCTGCAGCCACGCGAGCACCCGCGCCTGGTCGATGCCGGCGGGGACCGCGTCCATCGCCGCGCTGAACGCGTCGCGCAGCAGCCCGAAGGCGCTGATCGCGACCACGACGCCGACCAGCAGGCCGGTGGCCGGATCGAGCCAGTTCCAGCCGAACCGCAGCATGCCGAAGCCGGCCAGCACCGCCGCCAGCGACACGCCCGCGTCGGCGAGCAGGTGCAGGAAGGCGCCGCGGCGGTTGAGGTCTTTCGCGTGGCTGTGGCCGTGGCCGTCGCGCAGCAGCCAGGCGCCGCCGAGGTTCACCGCGATGCCGACCGCGGCGACCACGATCACCGGCATCGCCGGCACCTGCGGCGGCGCGCCGAAGCGGCGCAGCGCTTCCCACGACAGCGCGCCGGCGAAGCCCACCAGCAGCACCGCGTTCGCCAGCGGCGACAGCAGCGTCGCGCGGCGCCAGCCGTAGGTGTGGCGGTCGGTGGGCGCGCGCCGCGCGATGACCGCGGCGCCCCAGGCCAGGCCGAGGCCGAGCACGTCGCCGAGGTTGTGCAGCGCGTCCGACAGCAGCGCCAGCGAGTCGGTCGAGAAGCCGTACCCGGCTTCCACCAGCGTGTAGGCGAGGTTGGCGAGCGTGACGATGGCGAACGCGCGCGTCGCGCTGCCGTGGCCGGGGCCGTGGCTCGCGCCGGGATGGGGATCGTGGTGGCCGTGCATGGCGGGATTCTCGCGCCGCGCCGGGGCGGACACTATTGCGCGGAGCGCCCGCTCACGAGCGTGCCGATGTCCTCGCCGCGCAGGATCCGCAGCAGGGTGCCCGGCTGCGACATGTCGAACACCCGCAGCGGCAGGTCGCTGTCGCGGGCGAGCGCGAACGCCGCGGTGTCCATCACCTGCAGGTCGCGCGCCAGGACCTCGTCGTAGGTGAGCTTCGAATAGCGCTTCGCGTCCGGGAACTTCTTCGGATCCTTGTCGTACACGCCGTCGACCTTGGTCGCCTTGAGCAGCAGGTCGGCGCCGATCTCGATCGCGCGCAGCGCCGCGCCCGAATCGGTGGTGAAGAACGGATTGCCCGTGCCCGCGGCGAAGATCACCAGCCGGCCCTTCTCGAGGTGGCGGATCGCGCGGCGGCGGATGTAGTCCTCGCACACGTCGTTGATCTTGATCGCGCTCATCACCCGCGCCTTGGCGCCGAGCTTCTCCAGCGCGTCCTGCATCGCCAGTGCATTGATCACGGTGGCGAGCATGCCCATCTGGTCGCCGGTCACCCGGTCCATGCCGCCGGCGGCCAGGCCGGCGCCGCGGAAGATGTTGCCGCCGCCGATCACCAGGGCGACCTCGGCGCCGGCCTCGCGGGCCTCCATGACCTCGCGCGCGAGGCGGCCGATCAGCTTCGGGTCGATGCCGTAGTCCTCGTCGCCCATCAGCGCCTCGCCGGACAGCTTGAGCAGGACGCGGCGATAGGCGAGTTGCGACATGGGGATTCTCCGGCGGCTGTACCCGAATTGTAGCGGACGCACCCAAAGGCGGCCGGATGGTACGCGAGTGCGCCGGATGCGTGTGGGCCCTCCGGCGAATGTCCCCCGTCGCCGGCCTGCGGCCGGCGCCTCCTCCTTGATTTCGCCTGCGGGCCCACACGCACCCGGCGCTCCGACTGCCACGGGGACCGCCTTTTGCCCGCCCGGAACCGTGGGGGCGCCGGGGGCCGGCCGCCCCCGGCGCAAACAAGAAGGTGGGCTCCGCCCCAGCCGCCGACCGGGGGAC
>CBIHRR010000076.1:0-9941 GCA_966212495.1 uncultured Gammaproteobacteria bacterium | reverse complement strand
CCAACTTCGGGCGCCATCCGCATCTCCGGTTCGAAGCTCGCAGCAATGCGGGCTTTTTTCATTTCCGGGCCGTGAATCGCCGGTCCCGGCCGAAACGTGACCTTCGACACCCCCTGCCCCGCGCGCGCAGGGGCTAGAGTCGCCGGACGCCTCCGCCCAGGGGGCCGCCGCGCCGGCTTCCGGCGTGGAACCCCGAATTCCTTCCGGAGCCTTTCGTGAGCACCAGACCGCATGCCCTTGCGCTGACCGTCGCCATCGCCGCCGCCCTCGTGGGCTGCAAGCAGCAGGAGGCCGCGGCCCCGGCCCCCGCCACCGACACCGGCGCCGCGAAGACTCCCGCGCCGGTCGCCGCCGAACTGCCGCCCACCGCCGCGTTCTCGATCGCCGACCTCGACACGAGCAAGAACGCGTGCGACGACCTGTCCGCGTTCGTCAACGACAAGTGGCTGGCCGCGCACCCGGTGCCCGCCGACCGCACGACGTGGGGCAGCTTCGAGATGCTCGACGAGCGTTCGGAAGCGGCCAGCAGGAACATCGCCGAGGCGGCCGCCGCGGACGGGAACGCCGCCGGCGTTTCCAAGCTGGTCGGCGATTTCTACGCCACCGGCATGGACGAGGCCGCGGTCAATGCCGCCGGGCTGAAGCCGATCCAGCCGATCCTGGACCGCATCGACGCGATCAAGGCGCCGGCCGACATCGCGCAGTACCTGCGCGACGAATTCGCGGCGGGCCGCGGCGAGGTGTTCTCGTTCGGCGCCGAAGCCGACTTCAAGGATTCCTCGAAGGACATCGGCTACGCGTTCCAGGACGGCCTGTCGCTGCCGGAGAAGGCTTATTACCTCGAGGACGGCAAGGACGGCGCCTACAAGAAGATCCGCGACGCGTTCGTCGCGCACGTGAGCCGCCAGTTGCAGAACGCCGGCGTCGCCAAGGACGCCGCCGACGGGCAGGCCGCCGCCGTGCTCGCGTTCGAGACCCGCCTGGCGAAGGCGTCGCTGTCGCCGATCGAGCTGCGCGACCCGAACAACCAGTACCACTACGTCACCGTCGCGGACGCCGACAAGGCCGCGAAGAACTTCCCCTGGGCGGAGTTCCTCAAGGCGAACGGCGTCGACGCCGACGGCTTCTCGCTGTCGCAGCCGAAGTTCTTCGCCGAGTTCGACCGGATGATCGGCGACGTGCCGGTCGAGCAGTGGCAGGCCTACCTGCGCATCCACGCGATCGACGGCATGGCGCCGTACCTGGCCGACACCTTCGCCAACGAGCGCTTCGACTTCTACAGCAAGGCGCTGCGCGGCCAGAAGGAGCAGAAGCCGCGCTGGAAGCGCGTGCTCGACGCGACCGAAGGCAACGTCGGCGAGGCCCTGGGCCAGATCTACGTGAAGCAGTATTTCCCGCCCGAATCCAAGGCGGCGATGGAAAAGCTCGTGGACAACCTGCGCGCCTCGCTGAAGGCCCGCCTCGAGAAGCTCGAGTGGATGAGCGACGAGACGAAGGCCAGGGCCATCGAGAAGTGGAACAGCTTCATGCCGAAGATCGGCTACCCCGACAAGTGGCGCAGCTGGGACGGCCTGGCGACCTCGCGCGACGGTTACGCGCAGAACGCGCTGGCCGCGGCGAAGTTCAACCACGACTGGCGGATGGGCAAGATCGGCAAGCCGGTCGACCGCACCGAATGGGGCATGACTCCGCAGACGGTCAACGCGTACTACAACCCGTCGATGAACGAGGTCGTGTTCCCGGCCGCGATCCTGCAGCCGCCGTTCTTCGACCCGAAGGCGGACCCGGCGCTCAACTACGGCGGCATCGGCGCGGTGATCGGCCACGAGATGCTGCACGGCTACGACGACCAGGGCGCGCAGTTCGACGCCAAGGGCAACTTCGCCAACTGGTGGCAGGCCGCCGACAAGAAGGGCTTCGAGGCGCGCACCGCGAAGCTGGTCAAGCAGTTCGACGACTACGTGTCGATCGACGGGATCCACGTCAAGGGCCAGCTCACGCTGGGCGAGAACATCGCCGACCTCGGCGGCCTGACCGTCGCCCACGACGCCTACGAAAAGGCGCTCGCCGACGCGGGCAAGTCGGGCAGCGACAAGATCGACGGCTACACCGAGGACCAGCGCTTCTTCATCAACTGGGCCACGGTGTGGCGCCGCAACTTCAACCCGGAGGAGCTGAAGGTCCGGTTGAACACGGATCCGCACGCACCGGCGAACTTCCGCGCCATCGGTGCGCCCTCGAACATGCCGGCGTTCGCCGCGGCATTCCAGTGCCCGGCCGGCAGCGCGATGGTGCGCCCGGACGACAAGCGCGTCGTCATCTGGTAACCACAACCACTTTTCCCGGGGAACCCCAACGCAATGAACCACGCCATGAAGCCGGCGACGCTCGCCGTCGCCCTCGCCGCCGCGCTCGCGCTCGGTGCCTGCAAGCCCTCGCCCACGCCCGCCGCCGATGCCGGCGGCGCCAAGGCCAAGCCCGCCGCGGCCGCGTACGCGGTGGATGAAGCCAAGCTGCCACCCGTCATCCGGTTCCAGCTCTCCGACCTCGACACCGCCGGCAACGCCTGCAAGGACTTCGGGCAGTACGTCAACGGCAAGTGGCTCGCGGCCAACGAGATCCCGGGCGACCGCTCGTCGTGGGGCGCGTTCGACATGCTCGCCGAACGCTCGCTCGCCGTGCGCCACCAGCTCGCCGAACAGGCGGCCGCGAACACCGCCGCGACGGGCATCGACAAGATCGTCGGCGACTTCTACGCGACGGGCATGGACCAGGCGAAGGTCGACGCGCAGGGCCTCGCGCCGCTGAAGGGCGAGCTCGACGCGATCGCCGCGATCCCCGACCAGGCCGGGCTCGCCGGGTACCTGCGCACGTCGGCGGCGAAGGGCGAGAACGTGCTGTTCGACTTCGGCCCCGAGGCCGACTTCAAGAACTCGTCGATGAACATCGCCTACGCCACCCAGGGCGGGCTCGGCCTGCCGGACCGCGGCTACTACTTCGACAAGGACAAGAAGGACAAGCTCGACGCGTACCGCGCGCACGTCGCCAAGGTGCTGGAACTGTCGGGCACCGACGCGGCGACCGCCGCGAAGCAGGCCGATGCCGTCGTCGCGTTCGAGACGCGCCTCGCCAAGGCCTCGAAGTCGAACGAGGAACTCTCGCGCGACGTGTCGCTGTACTACAACCCGGTGTCGCCGGCCGACGCCGACAAGCTGACGCCGAACTTCCCGTGGACGAAGTTCTTCGAGTCCCAGGGCGTGGCCGTGCCGGCGATGTTCTCGCTGGCGATGCCGGCCTTCCACCAGGAAGTGGACAAGATGCTCGCCGACGTGCCGCTGGACGACTGGAAGGCCTACCTGCGCTTCCACGCCGTGGACGAGGCCTCGCCCTACCTGGCCGAGCCGTTCGCGCAGGAGAACTACGAGTTCTACGCCAAGGCGATGCGCGGCCAGAAGGAACAGAGGGCGCGCTGGAAGCGCGTGCTCGGCGCGATCGAGGCGAACGCCGGCGAGGCGTTCGGCCAGATCTACGTCAAGACCGCGTTCCCGGCCGAATCCAAGGCGCGCATGGAGCAGCTGGTGCAGAACCTGCGCACCGCGCTCAAGGGCCGCATCGAGAAGCTCGACTGGATGAGCCCGGAGACCAAGGCCAAGGCGATCGCGAAGTGGGAAAGCTTCACGCCCAAGATCGGTTATCCCGACAAGTGGCGCGACTGGTCCGGCCTGCAGACGTCGCGCGACAGCTACGTCGGCAACGTGCTCGCGGCCAACGCGTTCAACTACAAGTGGATGATGGGCAAGATCGGCAAGCCGGTCGACAAGTCCGAATGGGGCATGAGCCCGCAGACGGTCAACGCCTACTACAACCCGTCGCAGAACGAGATCGTGTTCCCGGCCGCGATCCTGCAGCCGCCGTTCTTCGACCCGAAGGCGGACGACGCGACCAACTACGGCGGCATCGGCGCGGTGATCGGCCACGAGATGACCCACGGCTACGACGACCAGGGCAGCCGCTTCGGGCCGACCGGCAACTTCGAGAACTGGTGGACGGACGCCGACGCCAAGGGCTTCGCCGCGCGCACCGACAAGCTCGTGAAACAGTTCGACGGCTACGAGGCGCTGCCGGGCATGAAGGTCAACGGCAAGCTGACGCTGGGCGAGAACATCGCCGACCTCGGCGGCCTGAACACCGCCTACGACGCGATGAAGGCGGCCACCGCCGGCACGCCGGATCCGATGACCGACGGCCTGAGCCGCGACCAGCGCTTCTTCATCAACTGGGAAACGGTGTGGCGCGACAAGATGGCGCCGGATTACATGAAGGTGCTCGTCAACACCAACCCGCACGCGCCGGGCGAGTTCCGCGCGATCGGCGCGCCCTCGAACATGCCGGCCTTCGCGGCGGCGTTCCAGTGCAAGCCGGGCGACCCGATGGTGCGCGCGGACGACGCGCGCGTCGTCATCTGGTAACGCGACCTGCAAGCACGCGCGCGGCGCCTGCCGCGCGCGTTTTTCCATTCCCGGGGAACCTCCGATGAATCGCAAGACCTCCGCGCCGCTGGCGCTCACCGCGGCGATCGCCGCCATCCTCGCGTTGCCCGCATCCGCGCAGCAAGCGGCCGCGAAGCACGCCGGCCATGCCGCGATGAACCACGCCACGGCCAAGGCCGCGCCCGTGTTCGACGTGTCCGAACTCGACCCGTCGGTGTCCGCGTGCCAGGACTTCAACGCCTACGCCAACGGCAAGTGGGTCGCGGCCAACCCGATCCCCGCCGACCGCACCCGCTGGGGCGCCTTCGACGAACTGGGCGAGAAGAGCCTCGATGCGCAGCACGCGCTGGTCGAAGCCGCCGACAAGGGCGCGGCCAAGGCCCCCGCGGGCTCGGTGCAGCGGAAGATCGGCTGGCTCTACCGCTCCGGCATGGACAGCGCCGCGATCGAACGCGCCGGCTACGGCCCGATCAAGCCCGAACTGGCGAAGATCGCCGCGCTCAAGGACACGAAGGACATCGTCGCGTGGCTCGGCCATGCCTTCGCCAACGGCGACGGCCAGGGCTTCCGCTTCGGCTCCGGTTCCGACTACACCGATGCGCGGAAGCAGATCGCGTTCGCCGGCCAGGGCGGCCTCAGCCTGCCCACGCCCGACTACTACACCAAGGACGAATACAAGGACCTGCGCGCCAAGTACGTGGCCCACGTCGCGAAGCTGTTCGAGCTGACCGGCACGGCCGCCGCCGAGGCGCAGGCCAGGGCCGAGGGCGTCCTCGCCTTCGAGACGCGCCTGGCGAAGGCGTCGCTGTCGCGCGTCGAGCTGCGCGACCCGAAGAACCGCTACCACTACATGACCGCGGAGGAGGCGAACAAGATCACGCCGCACTTCGACTGGGCCGCGTTCTTCAAGGCGCTCGACGTGCCGGCCGCCGACGGCTTCTCGCTCTCGCAGCCGAAGTTCTTCGCCGAGTTCGACGCGATGCTCGCCGACGTGCCCGTCGCGCAGTGGCGCGACTACCTCGCCTTCCATGCGATCGACGACGCCTCCGGCGCGCTCTCCACCCCGTTCCAGGAAGAGAATTTCGCGTTCTACGGCAAGACGCTCAACGGCCAGCCCGAGCAGCAGGCGCGCTGGAAGCGCGTGCTCGGCGCGGTGAACGGCAGCATGGGCGAGGGCCTGGGCCAGCTGTACGTCAAGGAGTACTTCCCGCCGGAAGCCAAGGCGCGCGCGCAGCAGCTCGTGGACAACGTCCGCAACGCGCTGAAGGCCCGCATCGAGCACCTGGACTGGATGAGCGACGCGACCAAGGCCAAGGCCCTGGAGAAGTGGAGCACCTTCCTGCCCAAGATCGGCTATCCGGACAAGTGGCGGAGCTGGGACGGCCTCGAGATCAAGCCCGATGCGTGGTACGCCAACCTGCATGCGGCCAGCGTCTTCAACAACCGCTACGACCTGGACAAGATCGGCAAGCCGACCGACCGCTACGAGTGGGGCATGACCCCGCAGACGGTCAACGCCTACTACAGCTCCAGCACCAACACGATCAACTTCCCGGCCGCGATCCTGCAGCCGCCGTTCTTCTACGCGAACGGCGACGACGCGATCAACTACGGGGGAATCGGCGCGGTGATCGGCCACGAGGCCGGCCACGGCTTCGACGACAGCGGCAGCCAGTTCGACGGCGCCGGCAACAACGCCAACTGGTGGACGCCGGAGGACCGCGCGCGTTTCGACGAGCGCACCGCGAAGCTCGGGGCGCAGTTCGACGCGTACGCGCCGATCGCCTCGATGCCCGACAAGCACGTCAACGGCAAGCTGACGATGGGCGAGAACATCGGCGACCTGGGCGGGCTCAACTTCGCCTACGACGCGATGAAGGCGGCCACCGCCGGCACGCCCGACCCGATGATCGACGGGCTCAGCCGCGACCAGCGCTTCTTCCTCAACTGGGCGCGGGTGTGGCGCGGCAGCATCCGCGACGAGGCGCAGCTGGTGCGGCTGAACAGCGATTCGCACTCGCCGGCGCAGTTCCGCGCGATCGGCGCGCCGTCGAACATGCCGGCCTTCGCAGCGGCGTTCCAGTGCAAGGCCGGCGACCCGATGGTGCGGCCGGAGGACAAGCGCGTCATCATCTGGTAACGACGCGGGCGACCGCCGTCCACGAAAGGCCCGGCATCGCCGGGCCTTTCCTTTTCCGGCGCGCGCCGCGACGCCGCTTGCGATGCGCGCTCCGTTCACGGAGGGCGCGCGATGCGTTGCTACACTCGCGGCGGATCCCACGGACGCCGACGAATGCCGAAGCTGCGCGTGCTCGCACTCTCCATCGCGCTGGTCACGACGACAGCCCTGCTCGTTGCCCCGGCCGCCGACGCCGCGAAGAAGAAGGCGGCGACGAAGGCCCCCGCGATCGCGCCCGCCTGCCAGGATTTCTACGGCCTGGCGAACGCCGACTGGCTCAAGGCGAACCTGGTCGTTTCCGGCGGTGCGACCTCGCAGGACTTGACCTCCGTGCTCGGCCAGCTCGCCGACCGCGCGCACCAGCAGCAGGTCGACCTGCTCGACGAGGACATGCGCAGCGCGCAGGGCGGCGTCGCCAAGCTGCTCGGCGACTTCTGGGCCAGTGGCCTCGACGAAGCCGCGATCGAGCGCGACGGCGCCAACCCGATCGCGCCGCTGCTCTCGCGCATCGACTCGATCCGCAAGGCCAAGGACGTCCCGGTGGCGGTCATGGCGCTGCACCAGGTCGGGATCCCGGTGCTGTTCAACTTCGGGCCGGACGTTGACCTGGCCGACCTCGACCACCACGTCGGCTATTTCAGCCAGGGCGGTCTCGGCCTGCCGGATCCGGCCTATTACACGCGCACCGACGCCGACGCGACGGCGCTGTTCGCCCGTTATCGCGATTACGTCGGCAAGCTGCTGACGCTCTCCGGCACCAAGCCGGCGCAGCTGCAGGCGGACGTGCAGGCGGTGATCGACCTGGAGACGCGCATCGCGAGGGCCTCGCGCCCGCTCACGCTGCTGCGCGATCCGCGCGCGAACTACGTGCCCGTGCCGGTCGCGGGGCTCGACGGGACGTTCCGGCACCTGCAACTGCAGGCCTTCCTGAAGGCGCAGGGCGTCTCCGACGACACCGTCTCGATGGCCGATGCGGGGCTGTTCGCACAGCTCGACGCGCTCGCCGCCGGCGTCAAGCCCGCGCAGTGGAAGGCCTACCTGCGCTACCAGGTCGCCGCCGCGATGGCGCCGTACCTGTCGAAGGCCTGGCGCGACGTGGACTTCGCCTTCCGCGGCACCGTGCTGCGCGGTGAATCCGCGCCGCCGCCGCGCCGCGACGCCGTGCTCGCCGCGATGAACCTCGCCGCGGGCCCGATGCTCGGCCACGAATACGCCGCGCGCTACCTGGCCCCCGAGACCCGCGCCCGCGCGCAGGCCATCGCCGCGCAGGTCCGCGACGCGCTCGGCCGCGGCATCGACCGCGCGGCCTGGATGGCGCCCGCCACCCGCGCGCAGGCGAAGGCCAAGCTCGCGCAGCTGAAGATCGAGGTCGGCATGCCCGCGCGCGACCTCGACTACAGCGTGCAGCCGATGGGACGCGGCAGCTTCGGCGGCAACATGCTCATCGCCTCGACCTGGCGCCATCGCGAGGAAATGAAGCGCATCGGCCGCGGCAACGCCGACCGGCGCTGGCCGGTGCTGCCGCAGCAGCCCGCGCTGGCCTATGACCCGGCGCAGAACCGCCTGATCGTCACCGCCGCGATGCTGCAGGCCCCCGTCCTCGACGTGGCGCGCGACGACGCCGCGAACTACGGCGCGTTCGGCGCGCTGGTCGGGCACGAGCTGACCCACGGTTTCGACGGCATCGGCCGCAACATCGATGCCGCCGGCACCGTGCACGACTGGTGGACGCCGGCCGATGCCACGGCGTGGGACGCGTTGCTGTCCGCACTCTCCGTGCAGTATGGCGCGTACAAGTGGCCCGGCCTCCCCGGCACGTTCGTCGCCGGCGACCAGACCCGCGTCGAGAACGCGGCCGACCTCGCCGGCGTCGAGCTCGCGATGGATGCGATGCAGGCCGCGATGCCCGCGGCCGCGCCGACCGCGCCGCCGCCCGCGGCGAAGCCCGCGAAGAAGAAGCCTGCCGCGTCCGCGCCGGCCGATCCCGCGCTGCCCGCGAAGCAGGCCCTCTACCAGGGCTGGGCGCGCCTGTGGGGGCAGCAGATGTCGCCCGACGTCGCCCAGCGCCTCGCCGCGACCGACGTGCATGCGCCCGGGCAGTGGCGCGCCAACGGCCCGCTCGCGAACGATCCCGGGTTCGGCGCGGCGTTCTCGTGCAAGGCCGGCACGCCGATGCAGCGCGCCCCGGCGCAGCAGCTCAGGATCTGGCGCTAGCAGGCGAACCCGGCCCGCAGCCGGTGCGCCGCGTCAACGCACAATGCGCGGGCGCGGCCTGCGCGGGCCGCCGCGGCCGAAGGGCGGCTGGCCGCGCCAGTAACGGATCAGCAGCCAGCCGAACAGCATGCCGCCCAGGTGCGCGAAGTGCGCCACCCCCGGCTGCAGCCCGGTGAAGCCCATCAGCAGTTCGATCGCGCCGTAGACGATCACCAGCGTGCGCGCGCGCATCGGGATCGGCGGGATCAGCAGCATGACGCGCTGGTTCGGGAACAGCATCCCGTAGGCGAGCAGCAAGCCGAAGATGCCGCCCGAGGCGCCCACCGTCGGGTATGCGCCGCCGCCCTGCGCCACCGCCCACGAGGCGATCGCGAGCTGGCACAGCCCGGCGCCGACCACGCACACGAAGTAGAACGCGACGAAGCGCCGCTGGCCCCAGGTGTATTCCAGCGGCGCGCCGAACATCAGCAGCGCGAGCATGTTGAAGCCCACGTGCGCAAGGCTGCCGTGCAGGAACGCGTAGGTGACGAGCTGCCACGGCAGGAACATCGCCGACGGGCCGAACGTTTCGGCGCCGCCGAGCGGCCAGAGCATGAAGGGCGCGAACGCGGGGTCGCCGGCCAGCTGCTGCAGCAGGAACACGACGCCGTTGGCGACCAGCAGCGCCTTGGTGATGGGGGGGATATTGGAGAACATCGTGGTGCCCATGATACCGGTCGGCCGAGCGGCCCGCGTCAACCGCCCGGCGCGCGGGGCGCCCAGACCTCGGCGTCCATGTCGAAGCCGGCGGTCGCGGCGATCCGCACCCGTCCCTTCTCCACGCGCACGCCCTCGGCCTTCAGCCGCCGCGACTGCTCGCGATGCCCCTTCGATCCGGCCGGGAAGGCGATGCGCCCGTCGGCCCGCAACACGCGGTGCCAGGGCAGCGCGGGGTCGGTGTTGCCGCTGAGGACCTTCGCCGCGAGCCGCGCGCGACCGGGCAGGCCGGCGCGGCGCGCGACCTCGCCATAGGCGGCGACCTCGCCCCGCGGGATGGCCCGCACCGCCGCGAGGATGCG
>CBIHRR010000075.1:0-10053 GCA_966212495.1 uncultured Gammaproteobacteria bacterium | reverse complement strand
CCGATACCGCCAGGCCGCACGTCTTCGACGCCACCACCGACCGTTTCGAGGCGGACGTCATCCAGCGCTCGATGGAGGTACCGGTACTGGTCGATTTCTGGGCGACCTGGTGCGGCCCGTGCAAGACGCTGGGCCCGATCCTCGAGAAGCTCGCGGCCGAATACCACGGCGCCTTCGAACTGGCCAAGGTGGACGTGGACCAAGAACAGCAGCTCGCGGCCGCTTTCCAGATCCGCTCGGTGCCGACGGTGATCCTGGCCAAGGACGGGCAACTCGTCGACGGCTTCCCGGGCGTGCTTCCCGAAGGCCAGCTGCGCGAGTTCCTGAAGCACCACGGCATCGAACCCGCGCCCGCCGACGCCGAAGGCGGCGTCACCGCGGCCGGCGCCGAGCCGCCCGCGCCGCTGGACCCGCACGGGGAAGTGGTGCGCCTGCGCAAGGCGGTCGAGACCGAACCCGACAACGACGCGCTCAAGCTCGACCTCGCGCTCGCACTGCTCGCCACCGGCGGCGCGCGCGAGGCGGAGAAGCTGCTCGACGCGCTGCCGGCGAACCTGGCCACCGACGACCGCGCGGTGCGCGCGCGGGCGCGCCTGGGCTTCGCCGCGCTGCTCGAGAACGCGCCGCCGCGCGAAGTGCTCGAAGCGGCGATCGCCTCCGACCCCGCCGACCTGCGCGCGCGCCATCTCCTCGGCGCGCGCGGCATCGTCTCGGGCGACGCCGAGGCCGGCCTCGAGCAGTTCCTCGAGATGCTGCGCCGCGACCGCGATTTCGAGGACGGCCTGCCGCGCAAGGCGCTGATCGATGCATTCCGCGTGGTCGACGACCAAGACCTGGTCGGGCGCTACCGGCGCCGGATGTCGTCGCTGCTGCTGGCCTGACGGCCGCGCCGCGAAGGCACGCCGATGCGGACCGTTTCCGCGCGCACGCTGCGCCACGTCCTCAACCTGTGGCCGCCGTTCCTGTTCGCCGGCATCCATGTCGCGGCGATCGGCGACGATTTCCGCAGCGCGCGCGTCGAACTGCGCATGCGGCCGTGGAACCGCAACTACGTCGGCACGCATTTCGGCGGTTCGCTGTTCGCGATGACCGATCCGTTCTGGATGCTGATGGTCCTGCACGCGCTCGGCGACGGTTACATCGTCTGGGACAAGGCGGCGACGATCGATTTCGAGAAGCCCGGCCGCGGCCTCGTGCACGCGGAATTCGTGCTCGACGACGCGACGCTGGCCGAACTGCGCGCCGCCGCGGCGGGCGGCGACAAGGTGCTGCGCTGGTTCGACGCACCGGTGCGCGACGCGTCCGGCGACGTCGTGGCGGTGGTCCGCAAGCAGCTGTACGTGCGCCGCAAGCGCCCCAGGGACTGAGCGGCGGCCGGCGACACCCCTATCCTGCGTTCGATTCCGCATCGCCGCACCCACGCGGCCGCAAGCGCCCCTACAATCGCCGCCATGCCCCCCATCGCCCCCACCCCTGGACAGCGCCTGCAGCGCCTGTTCCTCACCGGCCTGCTGACGCTGCTGCCGATCTGGCTGACGTGGGTCGTGGTCAAGTTCGTGTTCGGCCTGCTCTCCGACCTGAGCCGTCCCGTCGTGGACCCGGCGCTGGATTCGGTCGCGGCGCTCGATCCGCGCACGCTCGCCTGGCTGGAGGATCCCTGGGTCGGCACCGCCATCGCGCTGGTGGCGACGGTCGTGGTGATCCTGCTGTCGGGCTGGCTGGCGCGCCGCGTGTTCGGGCAGCGGATGCTGCGCTTCTTCGAATCGCTGGTCGCGCGCGTGCCGCTGGCGAGCACGATCTACGGCAGCGCGCGCAAGCTGCTCGACATCCTGCAGACGCAGCCCGACGGCACGCAGCGCGTCGTGCTCATCGACTTCCCGCACGACCAGATGAAATCGGTCGGCTTCGTCACGCGCGTCATCCGCGACCAGGCCACCGGCCGCGAGCTCGCCGCGGTGTACGTGCCGACCACGCCCAACCCGACCTCCGGTTACCTGGAAATCGTGCCGATCGAGAAGGTCACGCCCACGGACTGGACCGTGGACCAGGCGATGAGCTTCATCATCAGCGGCGGCGCGGTCGCGCCGGACACGATCCCGTTCACGCCGCCCGGGACGCGCGCGGCGGGCGCCCCACCGGGGGATGGCGCATGAGTGCCACGGCCCCCGCGGACGCCATGCCGCTGGCCGACCGTTCCACCCGCCTGTTCGTCTTCCTCGCGGCGTTCTTCTGCATCAACGCGGTGATCGCCGAGTTCATCGGCGTCAAGATCTTCGCGCTCGAGGACACGCTGGGCATCCGGCCGCTCGAGTGGAACCTGTTCGGCCAGTCCGGCTCGCTCAACTTCACCGCCGGCACGCTGCTGTGGCCGATCGTGTTCATCATGACCGACACGGTCAACGAGTATTACGGCAAGCGCGGCGTGCGCTTCATCAGCTGGCTGGCCGCGGGACTGATCCTGTACGCGTTCGCGTTCGCCTATGCCGCGATCCACCTCGCGCCCGCGTCGTGGTGGGTGGGCGTGGCGAAGGACCAGGGCGTGCCCGACTACCAGGCCGCGTTCGCCGCGATCTTCGGCCAGGGCATGTGGATCATCTGGGGCTCGCTCGTCGCGTTCCTGATCGGCCAGCTGGTGGACGTGCACGTGTTCCACCGCATCCGCAAGCGCACCGGCGAACGCCATGCCTGGCTGCGCGCGACCGGTTCCACCGCGATCTCGCAGGTGATCGACAGCTTCGTGGTGCTGTACATCGCGTTCGTGATCGGCCCGCAGCACTGGTCGATGTCGCTGTTCCTGGCCGTCGGCACGCTCAATTACATCTACAAGATGGGCGCGGCGATCGCGCTGATCCCGCTGCTGTACCTGGCGCGCGGGTGGATCCACGCCTACCTCGGCCACGAGCGCGCGCACGCGATGCGCGAGCACGCCGCGGCGATGCAGTAGGCGGGCCGCCGCGATGGCCGGGTTCGAACGCGGTTTGCTGAAGCGCTGGACGGCCGGCGCCTTCGCGAAGGCAGGCTTCGTGCTGCTGGCGATCGGCGCGCTGCCGATCCTGCTCTACACCTGGCTGGGTCCCGCCGACGGCAATCCGATCGGCCTGGGCCTGTTGATGGTGGTGCTGGTTCCCGCGGGTTTCCTGCTGCTCGGGATCGCCGCGCTCAAGTGGTTGCTCGCGCGGTTGCAGCCTCAAGACTGATCGACAAAAAAAGGGCCGGCAATGCCGGCCCTTCTTCGATGCGCGGTCCGTAACGGATCAGGCGCGGCTGGTGCGCCGTGCGCCCTGCCCGTTCGAACGCTGCTTCGGTCCGGCGTGGCCGCTGCGCGCCGCCGGCTTGGCATGCGGGCGATGCGCGGCCCGGGCCTGCGGACGCTGGCCCTGGCGCTGGCCGCCACCGCCGTTCTTCGGGATCGGCGTGTCCAGGCGGATCGGTCGCGTCGGCGCATAGCCCTCGACGACGTCCATCTTCAGGTCGACCTTGAGCATGCGCTGGATCTGGTTCAGCAGCCCGCCCTCTTCCGGCGACACAAGCGACAGTGCCTCGCCGGTCGCGCCGTTGCGGCCGGTGCGGCCGATGCGGTGGATGTAGTCCTCCGCGACCATCGGCAGGTCGTGGTTGATCACCAGCGGCAGGTCGGGGATGTCGAGGCCGCGTGCGGCGACGTCCGTGGCCACCAGCACGCGCGCGCGGCCGGCCTTGAACTGGTCGAGCGCCTTCTGGCGCTGCGCCTGGCTCTTGTTGCCGTGGATCGCGACGGCCTTCAGGCCGGCTTCGCCGAGCTGCTCGGCGAGGCGGTTGCAGCCGTGCTTGGTCTTGCCGAACACCAGCACCTGGTCGGTGTGCCGCTTGCTGAGGATCTCGATCAACAGGGCGCGCTTGCGCGAATTGTCGACCGGATGCACGCGATGGACGATGGTCTCGGCGATGGTGTTCTGCGCCGCGACCTGCACCTGCTTCGGGTTGCGCATGAACTCCATCGCGAGCGCCTTGATGCGCGGCTCGAACGTGGCCGAGAACAGCAGCGTCTGCCGCTCCGCAGGCAGGCGCTGGAGCACGCGCTTGATCGCGGGCAGGAAGCCCATGTCGAGCATCCGGTCGGCTTCGTCGAGCACCAGCACCTCGATGGCGTCGAGCTTGGCGCTGCCGCGCTCCATGTGGTCGATCAGGCGGCCGGGCGTGGCGACGAGGATGTCGGCGCCGCGACGCAGGTTGTCGACCTGCGGGCCCATGCCGGCACCGCCGTAGATGGTGGTCACGTTGAGGTGCAGGTGGCGGTTGAAGGCCTTGATGCTTTCGGCGACCTGCACCGCGAGCTCGCGGGTGGGCACCAGCACCAGGGCGCGCGGCTTGCGCGGGCCCTTGGCGGGCGTCTGCTTCGACAGGCGCTGCAGCAGCGGCAGGCCGAAGGCCGCCGTCTTGCCGGTGCCGGTCTGGGCGCCGCCCAGCAGGTCGTGGCCGGCCAGGGCGAGCGGGATCGCCTGCGCCTGGATCGGGGTGGGGGCGGTGTACTTGTTTTCGGCAAGCGCGCGCAGCAGCGCGGGCGAAAGCCCGAGGGTTTCGAACGTCATGGCAATGGAACTCCGTCACGACCCGCGCGATGGCGGGCCTACCCGGAGCGTTCCTTGAACCGCGCTGCGAGCGATCTTGTTGGACGACGCCGGATGCTCCGGGTCGTGCCTGCGCGACGAAAGGCGTGCGGGGAGAAGGCCGCGGAAGCCGGGATCTGCTCTCGGAGCAGGGTCCGGCCGGGCGGCAGGCTTACCAGGAAAACGGATCAGCCGTGCACAGGACAGGCGGAAGTCTACCCGAAAATGCCTGAACAGGTGGCTGGCGGCCCCCGCCCCGGCCCGGGAGGCCCTAGGCCAGCAGGGATTCGAACTCGCGGGCGTCCATCGGCTTGCCGATCCAGAAGCCCTGGGCCAGGTCGCATCCGCGCTCGCGCAGGATCTCGTACTGGCCTTCCTTCTCCACGCCCTCGGCGACGACGGTGATGCCCAGCGAATGCGCCATCGCGATGATCGCGGTGGTCAGGGCCAGGTCGTCGGGGTCGCGCAGCATGTCGGAAATGAAGCTGCGGTCGATCTTGACGCCGTCGGCCGGCACGCGCCGCAGGTGGCTGAGCCCGGAGAAGCCGGTGCCGAAGTCGTCCAGCCACACCTTCACCCCGGTGCTGCGCAGGCGTTGCAGCAAGGCGCTGACGTGCACTTCGTCGCCGAGCACCGCGGTCTCGGTGAGCTCGATGTGCAGTTGCGAGGGCAGCAGGCCGGTGTCGCGCAGGGTGCTGGCCACCTGGTGCGGCAGGTCGCCGCTGCGCAATTGCCGCGGCGACACGTTCACCGACACGAACAGGCCCTCGGCACGCGGATTGTCGCGGTGCCAGCGCATCGCGTCCGCGCAGGCGGTGCGCAGCACCTCGGGCCCGATGCTCTCGATCAGGCCGCTCTGCTCGGCCACGTCGATGAACACCGATGGCGCGATGCTGCCCTGCTCCGGGTGGTTCCAGCGCAGCAGCGCCTCGGCGCCGACCAGGAAACCGTCGCCGAGCCGGTAGATCGGCTGGTACGCCAGGCTCAGCTCGCCGCGGCCCCACGCGCCGCGCAGGTCCTGCTCCAGGCGCACGCGGCGCTCCACCGCCTGGTCCATCGCGCGGCTGTAGAAGCGATAGCAGTTCTTGCCCGCGACCTTCGCCTGGTACATCGCGATGTCGCCGTTCTTCATCAACGCGGTGGCGCCGGCGGCGTCGTCCGGGAACAGGGTGATGCCGATCGATGTGCCGAGGAACACCTGCCGGCCCTCGACCACGATCGGCCGCGCCAGCTCCGAGACCAGCGTTTCGGCCAGCGCCTCGGCGGGCACGCGCACGCCGCGCCCTTCGCCCACGCCCTGCAGGAGGATGACGAATTCGTCGCCGCCGAAGCGCGCGAGCAGCGGCTCGCTGCCGGCGGCGATGCCGCTGCCGTGGCGTTCGACGGCGAGCCGGATGCGGTTGGAGAACTGCACCAGCACCTCGTCGCCCGCGTCGTGGCCGAGCGTGTCGTTGACGCGCTTGAAGTCGTCGATGTCGGCGAACAGCAGCGCCATCTCGCGGCCGGCGCCGCGGGCCTGCATCAGGCGCTGGTCCAGGCTTTCGCGGAACGCGAGCCGGTTGGCCAGGCCGGTCAGCGCATCGGTGTAGGCCATGCGCCGGATCTCGCGGTCGTGGCGCGCGATGCTGTCGCCCATGCGCCCGAACGCGCGCATCAGGTCGCCGACCTCGTCGTTGCGCGGACCGGGCGCGACCGAGGCCTCGAAGTTGCCGGCCTCGATCTCGCGCGCGGCGTCCGCCAGTTCGCGGATCGGCCGCACCAGGACGCGCTGCAGCGCGTAGCTTGCCGCGGCGCCGAGCGCGACCAGGCCGAGCAGCGCCAGCCCGATCCACCACAGGTGGCGCGTGCCGATCGCGCCGATGCGGCGGCCGAGTTCCGTCGACGCCCGCATTTCGTCGGCACGGACGCCATCGAGCGAATAGCCGATGCGCACGCCGCCCAGGCGCTCGTCGCCGACCTTGATCGGGCTCGACACCTCGAGCACGCGGTCGGTCCACTGCGCATGCACGCCCGGCGCCGACACCGCCTCGTACGCGAGCGGGTCGCGCATCGCCTGGCCGTAGGTCGGGATGTCGCCGGAGCCATCGTGGATGATGTCGCCGTCGTCGTCGTAGACCAGCACGTAGCCGACGTCGGGCTGGCGCAGCACGTTGCGGGCGATGACCCCGATCTCGTCGAGGTCGAAGTAGTACAGCGGGTTGACGAGCGCGTCGGCGACCTGCGCCGCCTGCGCCTGCCCATGCTCGCGCAGGCGCTCGAACAGCAGCTGGTGCATCGCGTCGCGGCTCTGCCGCGCGACGTCGGCCTGCATCGCGCCCTGCCGCTGCAGCAGCAACGCGACCACCGCCAGCATCAGCAGGATCATCGCGCCTGCCAGCACCGCGAACTTCGCGTGCAGGCCGCGCGGGCGCCAGCGCAGGTTCATTCCACTTCCTTGCGAACGCGCGCCACGCCTTCGCCCAGTTCGCGCAGCGAGGCGTCCGTGGCCGCGTCGATCGGCAGGAACCGCGTCGTGCCGAAGAACTGCAGCAGTGCCTCGCGCGCATCCGGATCGTTGCCCGCCTCCTCGAGGACCTGGCGCAGGCGCTCGCGCACGCGCGGGTCGAGGTCGCCGCGCACCATCTCCAGCGCGCGCGGATACGGGCCGCTTTCGGCGACCACGCGGAAATCGTCGCGGTAGGTCGGCGGGATGCGGCGCGGGTTGTCCCAGTCGAGGTTGCTGATGGTGCCGGCGTCCACGAGGTGCTTGTGCACCCAGGTCGCGATGTTCAGTTCCGAGCGCGCGAAGACGTAGCCGACGGAGCCCGGCGCCGGCCGGTCCATCGGCGACAGCAGGATCTGCAGCGGCAGGCCGTGGCGCAGCAGTTGCAGCGCCGGCACGATGTAGGCGCTGGTGGACGAGGTGTTCTGGAAGGCGATGCTGCGGCCGCGCAGGTCGTCGAGCGAGGCGATGCCGCTGTCGCGGCGCACGAACACGAGGCTTCGGTAGGTGCCGGCGCCGTCGCGTTCGGTGAGCAGGAGCGGCCTGGCGCCGGCGCGTTCCTGCAGGCGCATCGCGTTGGCGGAGGTCTCGGTGACCCAGTCGACGCGGCCGCGGCGCAGGTAGCTGCTCATCTGCTGCGTGTCGCGCGCCATCAGGATCCGGCCTTCGGTGATCCCGACGTCGGCCATGCGCGGCACGACGTAGTCGAGCAGCGGGCGCAATTGTTCGTAGTGCGCCTTCGGGTCGTCGCTGACGCGGCCGAGCACCAGCACGTGCGGCTCGCCCGCGCGCACCGGCATGGCCGGCAGCAGGGCCGCGGCCAGTCCGAACAGGCACGACAACAGATGCGGCGACGTCAGGCGCGGCAGTAGGCGCACGGCACGATTTTCCCCTGTACTGCAGCCGGCAGCCTACTGGAAATGCCGCGACGCGGACAGCCGGCGGCCGGCTAGTCGCCGCCGGCCGTGCCGCCTTCGCCGCCCCTGGCGCCGGCCAGGCGGGCCATGCGCTGGGCATCGGCCAGGACCCCGCGCAGCAGGCGCACCTCGCGTGCGTCGGGCCGCGCGCGCAGGAACAGCCGCCGCAGCTTGCGCATCGCCGACGCCGGGGCGCGGCCCTTGTGGAAATCGATGTCGTCCAGGGTCTCGGCGAGCTGGGCGAAGAGCCCCTCCATCTCGGCATGCGAGGCCGGCGGCTCACGCGCCGGCCCGGTCGCGAACGCTTCCGGCGGCGCCACCGCCACGGGGGCCGGCACGGCGGTCCCGGTGCCATGGCCGCCCAGCCACGCCATGCGCAGCTCGTAAGCCAGCACCTGCACCGCCGCGGCCAGGTTCAGCGAACCGTATCCGGGGTCCGAGGGGATATGGACGGCGCCGTGGCAGAGCTGCAGTTCCTCGTTCTCCAGGCCGGTGCGCTCGCGGCCGAACACCAGGGCGACCTCGGCGCCGGTGGCGGCCTCGGCCAGCGCGGCGACGGCGGCGTCGCGCGGCACCTGCTCCGGCAGCGGCACCCTGCGGCTGCGGGCCGTGCAGCCGAGCACCAGGCGGCAGTCGGCGATCGCCTCGGCCAGCGTGGCATGCAGCGTGGCGGTCTCCAGGACGTCGCGGGCCCCTGCCGCCAGCGCGTCCGCCTCGCGGTCGGGATAGCGTTCCGGGGCGACGAGCGCCAGCCGCGACAGGCCCATCGTCTTGATCGCCCGCGCCGCCGAGCCGATGTTGCCCGGGTGCTGGGTGCCGACGAGGACGATGCGGATGCGCGCGGCGGCGTCGAAGGCCGGGCCGTCCTGCGGCGATGACGGCGGCGTCGGGGAAGTGTCCATGGCGGCAATGTTAAACTCCGCGCCCCGGCCCCCGCGCCGGCGCGTTCTTTTCCGCCGCCGCCCCCCGTTCCCTCCCCGAGGTCGTTCCGCCATGCTCAAGCCCGCCGTCAACGTCATGATCAAGGCGGCCCGCGCCGGTGGAAACGTGCTGCTGCGGCACATGCACAAGCTCGACGCGCTGAAGATCGTCGAGAAGGCGCGGATGGACTACGCCAGCGAAGTCGACGGCCTGGCCGAGGCCGAGATCGTCAAGGAACTGCGCCGCGCCTATCCCGAATACGCGGTGCTCGGCGAGGAAGGCGGCATGCAGCCCGGCCGCGGCCCCGGCAGCCGCGCCACCTGGGTCATCGACCCGCTCGACGGCACCAGCAACTACCTGCACGCGTGGCCGCACTGGTGCGTGTCGATCGCCCTGGTCGAGAACGGCGAGCCGACGCACGGCGTGATCTTCGATCCGCTGCGCAACGAGCTGTTCACCGCCACGCGCGGCGCGGGCGCGCAGCTCAACGAGCGCCGTTTCCGCGTGGGGGAACGCAAGGACCTGGCGGGCGCGATGCTGATCACCGGCTTCCCGCCGCGCGACCGCGCGAACCTCGCGCCGCAACTCGACACGCTGCGCGGGCTGCTCGACGGCGCGGGCGCCGAGGACGTGCGCCGCACGGGCTCGGCCGCGCTCGACCTCGCCTACGTGGCCTGCGGCCGCGCCGACGCCTACTTCGAATCCGGCCTGCAACCCTGGGACATCGCCGCCGGCGTACTGCTGGTGCGGGAAGCCGGCGGGCGCGTCACCGACTACCGCGGCGCGAACCTGTCGCGCATGGACGTGGCCGAGTCGCGCGGGCGCCAGGTCATCGCCGGCAACCTGAAGGTCTCCGCCGAACTGCAGAAGGCGATCACCGCCTCCGGTTACGCCGCCAAGAGCGCCTGAACCGCTTCAGCGCTCGTCGAGCGGCACGTAGTCGCGGTCGTCGGGGCCGACGTAGTTCGCGCTCGGGCGGATGATCTTGCCGTCCTCGCGCTGCTCGATCACGTGCGCGCTCCAGCCCGACGTGCGCGCCACCACGAACAGCGGCGTGAACATCGGCGTGGGAATGCCCATCATGTGGTACGCGCTGGCGCTGTACCAGTCGAGGTTCGGGAACATCTTCTTGGTGTCCATCATCAGG
>CBIHRR010000074.1:0-10195 GCA_966212495.1 uncultured Gammaproteobacteria bacterium | reverse complement strand
GGCGTGGTGATCCCGGAGCTCAACAAGAAGCTCACCGGCATGTCGTTCCGCGTGCCGACGTCGGACGTGTCCGTCGTCGACCTCACCGTCGAACTCGACAATCCGGCGACCTACGCCGAGATCTGCGCCGAGATGAAGGCGCAGTCGCAGGGCGCGCTGAAGGGCATCCTCGGCTACACCGAGGACAAGGTCGTCGCGACCGACTTCCGCGGCGACGCGCGCACCTCGATCTTCGACGCCGAGGCCGGCATCGCGCTCGACCCGACCTTCGTCAAGCTGGTCGCCTGGTACGACAACGAGTGGGGCTATTCCAACAAGTGCCTGGAGATGGTCCGCGTCGTCGCGGGCTGACGCGCGCGGCCGAGGCCGCGACGCCACGCATTGCCACGCAGCCCCGCCCCGCGCGGGGCTGCGTGCATTCAGCGTTCGAGATGTTGCAGCTTGCCGGGCACGCCGTCCCATTCCGCGGCATCGGGCAGCGCCGGTTTCTTGCGGTCCAGCACCGGCCACAGCGGCGCGAGCTCGGCATTGATCGCGAGGAAGTTTTCCTGGCCCGACGGCACGTCTCCGTCCGGGAAGATCGCGCCGACCGGGCACTCGTCCACGCACAGCGTGCAGTCGATGCAGCTTTCCGGATCGATCACCAGGAAGTTCGGCCCTTCGTGGAAGCAATCGACCGGGCACACCTCGACGCAGTCGGTGTGCTTGCACTTGATGCAGTTCTCGGTGACGACGTGGGTCATGGGCGTGGCATGGGGCGTGCAGCCAGTGTGCGCCCCAGGGGGACCGCCGGGCCCTGACGTGGATCAAGGCGCACGCTGGCGCATTGCGCGACAATGGGGAGACCATGATTCCCTCCGCACCGGACGCCGAGCCGAACGCCCTGCCCACGCACGCGCAACTGGCCGCGCTCGTCGACCGCTTCTACGACCGCATCCAGGCGCATCCCGACCTCGGGCCGGTCTTCAACGCAGCCGTGCACGACTGGCCCGAGCACAAGCGCCTGCTCACGTCGTTCTGGTCCTCGGTGATCCTGCGCGCAGGCACGTACCGCGGCAATCCGATGCAGGCGCACCGCCCGCACCCGATCACCACGCAGCATTTCGTGCAGTGGCTCGCGCTGTGGCGCGAGACCGCCGACGAGATGCTCGCGCCGGCCCAGGCCGAGCTGGTGCACGCCTACGCCGACCGCATCGGCCGCAGCCTGCGCTACGGGCTGGGATTGCCGGAGCCCGGGCAGGGGCCGGTGGCCCTGGGGCCGCGCGCGCCCCTGCTGCGCGGCTGAGCGCGGCGCGACGCTGTCAGCCCGCGGCCGGCACGCGTCGCCATCGGCGATTTGCCGCGCGGTGGCCCGGCCGGGGACAATTCCGCTTTCCCGAACCTGGAAGGCCCGCGCCATGACCATCCGCCGCATGACCGACCTCGACCTGCGCGGAAAGCGCGTGCTGATCCGCGAGGACCTGAACGTGCCCGTCGACGATGCCGGCAACATCACGTCGGAACTGCGGATCGAGGCCGCGCTGCCGACGCTGCGCAAGGCGCTCGACGCCGGCGCCGCGGTGATGGTGATGTCCCACCTGGGCCGCCCGAAGGAGGGCAGCTGGAGCGCGGCGGATTCGCTCGCGCCGGTCGCTGCCCGCCTGTCGCAACTGCTCGGTCGAGAAGTGCCGCTCGTGCGCGAATACCTCGATGGCGTCGACGTGGCGCCGGGCCAGCTCGTGCTGCTCGAGAACTGCCGGATGAACCCGGGCGAGAAGGCCGACGACGAAACCCTGTCGAAGCGCTACGCCGCGCTGTGCGACATCTTCGTCATGGACGCCTTCGGCACCGCGCACCGCGCGCAGGCCTCGACCCATGGCGTGATCCGTTTCGCGAAGCAGGCCTGCGGCGGCCCGCTGCTGATGGCCGAGCTCGACGCCCTGGGCAAGGCGCTCGACGCGCCGGCGCGCCCGCTGGTGGCGATCGTCGCCGGCTCCAAGGTCAGCACCAAGCTCGAACTGCTGTCGTCGCTGGTCGGCAAGGTCGACCAGCTGATCGTCGGCGGCGGCATCGCCAACACCTTCATCGCCGCCGAGGGTTTCGGCGTCGGCAAGTCGCTGTACGAGCCGGACCTGGTCGACACGGCGAAGAAGATCATGGCCGATGCGCGCGCGCGCGGCGCCGACATCCCGGTGCCGACCGACGTGGTGGTCGCGCCGGAGTTCAAGGCCGACGCGCCGGCGACGGTGAAGGGGGTCGATGCGATCGCGGCGGGCGACATGGTCCTCGACATCGGCCCGGAAACGGCCGCGCGCTACGCCGGGATGGTCGCGAAGGCCGGCACCGTGGTCTGGAACGGCCCGGTCGGCGTGTTCGAGTTCGACGCCTTCGGCAAGGGCACCGAGACCCTGGCGCGCGCCATCGCCGCGTCGGACGCCTTCTCCATCGCCGGCGGCGGCGACACGCTCGCGGCCGTCGACAAGTACGGCATCGCCGACGACATCTCCTACATCTCCACCGGCGGCGGCGCGTTCCTGGAATTCCTGGAGGGCAAGACGCTGCCGGCGGTCGCCGCGCTCGAGGCGCGGGGCTGAGGCCGGGCGCCGCGCGTCGCCGGCGGCGGCGGCGTGCCTCCGGCGGTCGCGGCGCTGTGCTAGCGTTCGGCGCATGAACGCGCATCGCCGCCGCACCCGCATCCTCGCCACCCTCGGACCGGCCACCGACCCGCCGGGCATGCTCGATGCGCTGCTGCGCGCGGGCGTCGACGTGGTCCGCCTCAACTTCTCGCACGGCGATCCGTCGGCGCAGGTGGCGCGCGCGCACGCCGTGCGCGAAGCCGCCGGGCGCGTCGGCGTCGAGGTCGGCATCCTCGCCGACCTGCCGGGGCCGAAGCTGCGCATCGAGCGTTTCGCCGCCGGCAAGGTGCAGCTGCATGCCGGCGCGCGCTTCGACCTGGTCGCGAGCGCCGATGCGCCGCCGGGCGACGAGCGCGAGGTCGGGGTCAGCTACCTCGGCCTGCCGCGCGACGTGCGGGCCGGCGACACGCTGCTGCTCGACGACGGCATGATGCAGTTGCGCGTCGAGCATGTCGAAGGCGAGCGCATCGCCACCACCGTGCTCAACGACGGCGCGCTGTCCGATCGCAAGGGCCTGAACCGCCTCGGCGGCGGCCTGTCCCTCGGCGCGCTCACCGACCGCGACCGCGAGCTGATCGGCGTGGCCGCGCAGATCGGCGCCGATTTCATCGCGGTGTCGTTCTGCCGCAACGCCGCCGACATGGAGGAAGCGCGCGCGATCGCGCGCAGCCACGGCTGCGATGCCGCGATGTGCGCCAAGATCGAGCGCACCGAAGCCATCGAGAACCTGGCCGAGATCATCGACGCCTCCGACACCGTGATGGTGGCGCGCGGCGACCTGGGCGTGGAGATCGGCGACGCGGAGTTGCCGGGCCTGCAGAAGAAGATCATCCGCGAGTCCCTGGCGCGCAGCAAGGTCGTGATCACCGCGACGCAGATGCTGCAGTCGATGGTCGAGAGCCCGATGCCCACGCGCGCCGAAGTGCTCGACGTGGCCAACGCGGTGATCGACGGCACCGATGCGGTGATGCTGTCGCAGGAAACGGCGGCCGGCAGCCATCCGCTGAAGGCGGTCGAGGCGATGGCGCGGATCTGCGTCGGCGCCGAGAAGCAGTTCGAGATGGACACCGATTTCGAGGAGGCGCAGCGCAACCTGCAGCGCGCCGACCAGGCGATCGCGATGGCCGCGATGTTCCTGTCCGACCACATCGGCGTGCGCGCCATCGTGGCCATGACCGAGTCGGGCGGCACCGCCCGCTACCTGTCGCGCTACCGCTCCAACGTGCCGATCTACGGCCTCTCGCGCCATCCCGGCGCGCGCCGGCGGATGACGCTGATGCGCGACGTGGTGCCGGTGGCCTTCGACAGCCGCGGCCTGGCCACCCGCGAGGCCGCGCGCGAGGCGCTCAGGGCGCTGCACGGCGCGGGCCTGCTGGCCGAGGGCGATCGGGTCGTCTTCACCAGTGGCGACCACATGGAGCACCACGGCGCGACCAACACGCTGCGCCTGCTGCAGGTCGGCGCCGGCGGGACGGCGGAAGGCCTGGGCGACATTTGACCCCCCTTTCGCCCGGTGGTATCACTTGCGGCGGGGCAGATCGAAGGAAACCAACATGTACGCGCGAATCCTCTGTATTGCGGCGTTGTTCGCGTCGGCGTTGCCGGCGCTCGCGGCCGACAAGATCCCGATCGTCGACGAAGGCAAGGTCGACCAGTGGGCGCTCGTGCCCGGATCGCAGCTGATGCCGCCGTATCCCGAGGCATACGTCAAGAACCCGGAAGAGGTGTGCCTGGTCGTCGGCTACCTGGTGAATGCCGATGGCCACACGTCCGATTTCGCCTTGCTGAAGTCGTGGACGTCGGGCAGCAACGCGCGCACCCGCGGCAAGTTCTGGGGGGAATTCAGCGACCTCGCCTCGCGGGCGCTGGCGCAGTGGAAGTACGCGCCCAAGGACGCCGCGTCGGCGCAGCCCGTCTACACGGCGGCGACCTTCGTGTTCGGCACCCCGCAAGCCGCGGCGGCCACGAAGGCGCACTGCGACATCGCCGGGGGCCTTGCCACCCGCCTGCTGGAACTGCGCTACGACCCGCGCGCCGGCCGGATGATGTCCCGCGGCATTTTCAGCCAGCTCGAAATCGATCCGGAAATGCAGGAGCGGATCCGCCAGGAGGTGCTCGCCCACCGCGAAAATTCCTCCCGCGCCGTGATGCAGCAAGTGGAGCGGCAGCAGGCGCAACAGCAGCCTGACCAGCAAGGGCAACCGTTCCCGCCCACCAGCGGCGACTGAATCCGCGCGCCGGGGCTTCCCGGTCCGGAGCGCCGAGCGGCCCCACGGGGCCGCCGGCTATAATGCGCGGCTTCCCGCCGCCAATCCGGACCCGCCATGAGCATCGAACAGCTTGCCGAGACCGCCCGCGCCATGGTCGCGCCGGGCAAGGGCATCATCGCCATCGACGAATCCACGGGCACCATCGCCAAGCGCTTCGCCGGCGTGGGCGTGGAGAACACCGAGGAAAACCGCCGCGCCTACCGCGAGATGCTGCTGGCGACCCCGGGCCTGGGCGAGCACATCTCCGGCGCGATCCTGTACGACGAAACCCTGCGCCAGTCGACGAAGGCCGGCGTGCCGTTCGCGAAGCTGATGGCGCAGAACGGCATCATCCCGGGCATCAAGGTCGACAAGGGCACCCAGCCGCTGGCCGGCTTCCCCGGCGAGCTGGTCACCGAAGGCCTCGACGGCCTGCGCGAGCGCCTGAAGGAGTACTACGGCCTGGGCGCGCGCTTCGCCAAGTGGCGCGCGGTGATCAACATCGGCGAGGACATGCCGTCGGGCACCTGCATCGAGGCCAATGCGCATGCGCTGGCCCGCTATGCCGCGCTGTGCCAGGAGCAGGGCCTGGTGCCGATGGTGGAGCCGGAGGTGCTGATGGACGGCGACCACGACATCGAGACCTGCTTCGAGGTCACCGAGGTGGTGCTGCGTTCGCTGTTCGACGCGCTGTTCAACCAGAACGTGATGCTCGAGGGCACGATCCTGAAGGCGTCGATGGTCGTCTCCGGCAAGGACTGCGACGAGCAGGCCAGCGTCGAGGAAGTGGCCGAGTCGACCCTGATGTGCCTGAAGTCCGCGGTGCCGGCGATCCTCCCGGGCATCGTGTTCCTGTCGGGCGGCCAGTCCGATGCCGACGCCACCGCGCACCTGGACGCGATGAACCGCATGGGCCCGAACCCGTGGCCGCTGAGCTTCAGCTACGGCCGCGCGATGCAGTCGGCCGCGTTGAAGATCTGGTCGCAGGACATCCACGCGAACGTGGCCCAGGCCCAGGCCATGGTGCTGGAGCGCGCGCGCGACAACGGCCTGGCGGCGCTCGGCCGCTGGTCGAAGGCGGCCTGACCGGCCTGCCGCGCCCCCCGCGCAACGCGCGCGGGGCGCCCTGGTTGACGGCGATCGGCCATGCCGGAAGGCATGCGTCGGTCGTCATGGCCGCCGACTAGAATGCGGCCCATGACTGCAAGCGATTCCGGAATGCGCTGGCGCCTCGCCGGCGGCCTGGTCCTGTGCCTGCTGGCGGCGGCCTGCCAGCGCGGCGGCCCCGATGGCGCGAAGGGCGGCCCGGGCGGCAAGCCCGTGCCGGTGGGCATCGAGACCGTGCGCGAACAGCCCTGGCGCGACGAGCTCCGCGCGCTCGGCACGGTCGCGGCGCGCGAGTCGGTGACCATCACCGCCAAGGTGAGCGAGACCGTCGAGCAGGTGCACTTCGACAGCGGCCAGTCGGTCGCGCGCGGGGCGCCGCTGGTGACCCTGTCCGGGCGGCAGCAGCAGGCCGCGTTGGCCGCGGCGCAGGCGACCGCGGAGGAGGCCGGACGCCAGTTCGAACGGCAATCGCAGCTCGCCGGCCAGCAACTCATCGCCCGTTCCGCGCTCGACGCCCAGCGCGCGGCCCGCGACGCGGCGCGCGCGCAGGTCGCGCAGGTCCGCGCGAACCTTTCCGACCGCGTCATCCGCGCGCCCTTCGCCGGCGTCCTCGGCATCCGCCAGGTCAGCCCCGGCGCGCTGGTCACCCCGGGCACCGTGATCGCGACGCTCGACGATGTGCATCGCGTCTATGTCGATTTCCCCGTGCCGGAGACCGAACTCTCCGGCGTGGCCCCCGGCCAGGCCGTGTCCGGGTCCACCGATGCGTGGCCCGGCCGCAGTTTCGACGGCACCGTCGATGTGGTGTCCACGCGCCTCGACACCGGTTCGCGCGCGGCGATGGTGCGTGCCGACTTCCCGAACCCGGATCGCGCGCTGCGCCCGGGCATGCTGGTGGACGTGCGGGTCACCCGCGGCGAGCGCCCGGCGGTGGTCGTGCCGGAAATCGCCGTGCAGCAGATCGGCACGGAAACCTTCGTATGGCGCGTCGGGGCCGACGGCAAGGTCGCCAAGGCCGATGTCGTCGTCGGCGGGCGCGTGCCCGGCAGCACGATGCTCCGTTCGGGCGTGAAGCCCGGGGACCGCATCGTGACCGACGGCGTCGGCAAGCTCCGCGACGGGGACAAGGTCGAGGCCGCTCCGGCGTCGCCGGCACCGGTCGCACCGGCGCCCGCAGCGCCGCCCGCGCCCGTGCAATGACGGCCGCACGGTGAAGATTTCCGATCTCTCGATCAAGCGGCCGGTGCTGGCCGCGGTGATGAGCCTGTTGCTGATCGTGCTGGGCGTGATGTCGTTCCTGCGGCTGACGCTGCGCGAGCTGCCGGCGATCGACCCGCCGATCGTGTCGGTGAGCGTGGACTATCCCGGCGCATCCGCCGCGGTCGTCGAGACCCGCGTCACCCAGTCGCTTGAAGACGCGCTGGCGGGCATCGAGGGCATCAACACCATCGATTCCCGCAGCCGCAACGGTTCCTCGAACATCAGCATCGAGTTCCTGCCGACGCGCGACATCGAGGCGGCCGCCAACGACGTGCGCAACGCCGTCAGCCGCGTCGCCGACCGCATGCCGGACGAGGCCGACGCGCCCGAGATCCGCAAGGTCGAGAGCGATTCGGACGCGATCATCTGGCTCAACCTGCGGTCCACGAAGATGGACACGCTGCAGCTGAGCGACTACGCGGACCGCTACGTCACCGACCGCTTCTCCAGCCTGCAGGGCGTCGCCCAGGTGTTCCTCGGCGGCGCGCAGCGCTACGCGATGCGGATCTGGCTGGACGGCGACAAGCTGGCCGCGCGCGGGCTCACCGCGGCCGACGTCGAGTCCGCCCTGCGCAGGGAGAACGTCGAGCTCGGCGCCGGCCGGATCGAGTCGAAGGACCGCGACTTCCTGCTGCGCGTCTCGCGCGACTACACCAGCGCCGAGGCGTTCGCGCGCATGCCCATCGCCAAGGGCAAGGACGGCTACGTCGTCACCCTCGGCGACGTCGCACGCGTCGCGCTGGAATCGGCCGAGCGCCGCGCCTACTACCACAGCAACGGCGAGCCCGCGGTCGGCATCGGCATCGTCAAGACCTCGACCGCGAACAGCCTCGACGTCGCGCGCGAGGCGCGCGAAGAGGCCGAGCGCATCCGCGCGACCCTGCCGGCGGGCACCGACATCTACGTCGCGTTCGATTCCACCACGTTCATCGACACGGCCGTGGAACGCGTCTACGCCACCCTGGTCGAGGCGATCGTGCTGGTGCTGGTGGTGATCTGGCTGTTCCTGGGCAGCGTGCGCGCCGCGCTGATCCCGGCGGTGACCGTGCCGGTGTGCCTGGTCGCGTCGTTCATCGCGCTGTACGCGTTCGGCTTCTCGATCAACCTGCTGACCCTGCTCGCGCTGGTGCTGTGCATCGGCCTGGTCGTGGACGACGCGATCGTGGTCGTGGAGAACGTGCAGCGGCGCGTGGACCTGGGCGAGCCGGCGCTGGTCGCGGCGCGGCGCGGCACCAAGCAGGTGGCGTTCGCGGTGCTGGCGACCACGGCGGTGCTGATCGCGGTGTTCCTGCCGGTCGGCTTCCTGCAGGGCAACACCGGGCGGCTGTTCCGCGAGCTGTCGGTGGCCCTGGCCGCGGCGGTCGCGATCTCGGCGTTCGTGGCGCTGACGCTGACGCCGATGATGGCGTCGAAGCTGCTGCGCCCGCACACCGGCCCGCACGCGGTGCACGGCAACCGCGCCAGCGAGTGGCTCAACGCGCGCTTCATGCGCGTGGCCAACGGCTACCGCTCCTTGCTCGCGCGCAACGTGCACCGCACCTGGCTGTTCGCCGCGATCATGCTCGCGGCGGTCGGCATCGCGGTGCTGCTGTTCAAGCACCTGCCGTCGGAACTGGCGCCGGCCGAAGACCGCGGTTCGTTCCAGCTCGCCATCGAGGGGCCGGAAGGCGCGGGCTTCGACTACACCGTGGCCCAGGTCAAGCAGGTCGAGAAGATCCTCGCCGGCGAGATCGGCCCCGGCAAGCCCATCGTGCGGGTCAACCCGCGCGTGCCCGGCAGCTTCGGCGCCAGCGAGGAGATGCATACCGCGCGCGCCAGCGTGTTCCTCGCCGACTGGCGCGACCGCAAGCAGGACACCGCGGAAGTGGCCGCCGACCTGCAGAAGAAATTCGACGGCCTCACCGGCGTGCGCGTGCGCAGCCAGGTCGGCGGCGGCCTGGTGCGGACCCGCGGCCAGCCGTTCCAGCTCGTGCTCGGCGGCCCCGATTACGCCGAGCTCGCGCGCTGGCGCGACATCATGCTGGCGAAGATGGACGCCAACCCCGGCCTCGTCGGCGCCGACTCGGACTACAAGGAAACGCGCCCGCAGATGCGCGTGATCATCGACCACGCCCGCGCCGCGGACCTGGGGGTCAGCGCGACCGCGATCGGCGAAGCGCTGGAGACGATGATGGGCGGCTTGCGCGTCACCACCTTCGTCGACAACGGCGAGGAGTACGACGTGGTGGTGCAGGCCGGCCGCGCCGCGCGCGCCTCCGTCGCCGACCTGTCCGCGCTGCAGGTGCGCGCGGCCGACGGGACGCTGGTGCCCTTGTCGAACCTGGTGACGCTGCGCGAGATCGCGGAGCCGGGCACGTTCAACCGCTTCAACCGCCTGCGCTCGATCACGCTCAGCGCCGGCCTCGCGCCGGGCTACCGCCTCGGCGACGCCGTTGCCTGGGCGCAGCAGACCGTGGACGCGAGCCTGCCCGAATACGCGCAGGTGAGCTGGAAGGGCGAGTCGCGCGAACTGCAGCAATCCGGCGCCGAAGTGCTGGTGACCTTCGCGCTCGCGCTGCTGATCGTGTACCTGGCGCTGGCGGCGCAGTTCGAGAGCTTCCTGCACCCGCTGGTGATCATGCTCACCGTGCCCTTGGGCGTGCTCGGCGCGCTGCTCGGGTTGTGGGTCACGGGCGGCACGCTCAACCTGTTCTCGCAGATCGGCGTGGTGATGCTGGTCGGCCTGGCGGCGAAGAACGGCATCCTGATCGTCGAATTCGCCAACCAGCTCCGCGATGCGGGCCGCAGCGTGCACGACGCGATCGTCGAGGCCTCGGCGATCCGCCTGCGCCCGATCCTGATGACCTCGATCGCGACCATCATGGGGGCGATCCCGCTGGTGGTCGCCGGTGGCCCGGGTTCGGCCAGCCGCGGCACGATCGGCATCGTCATCGTGTTCGGCGTGGCGGTCTCGACCTTCCTCTC
>CBIHRR010000073.1:0-10580 GCA_966212495.1 uncultured Gammaproteobacteria bacterium | reverse complement strand
GTGCCCCCGCACCTCCGGCCCGCGGGGGCTTGCCACGCGGCGTTCGTCGGGGGCGGGGCCCACGCCGCCCGGGGGGGCCCCGGCGGGGGGCGGGGGCCCCCCCGACGGCCGCTGCTCGGCCAGGGCGCCGAGCCAGTCGAAGGCCTTGTGGACTTCGGCGGTGCTGAAGCCGGCGCCGGTCAGTTCGGCGAGGAGCGGGCCGTTGGCGAGGCGATCCCGGTCCAGGAAGCCCAGTTCGCCCGGCGGCGGGACGTCTTCGGTGAAGTAGTGCTCGAACAGGTACAGCAGGACGTCCAGGATGCTTTCTTTCATTTCCCCTCGGCCTGCACCGCGGCGGGTGCTGTGGAGGTCAGGATGCCTTGCGGGTGTCCTTGCGCGTGTATCGGCCGTGTGCCGCAACCACGCGGCCTTCGAGCTCCATGAGCAGCAGCATGGAGGACAGTCGTGCGGTCGTCAATCCGGTCCGTGAGACGAGCGCGTCCATACCTGTTGGGTCGTGGCCGAGGGCGCGCCACAAGCGCTGGTATTCCGCATCGGCGGGCGGGCCGACGAGGTCGCCGGCGTCCGCGCCGTCCGCACCGGGCGTCGCGGCCCCGGCGGCGGCGTCGCCGAGCCGCCCGCGCAGGGCTTCGGCGAGGCTGGCCGCGACCGGTGCCAGCGACTGCATGACTTCCCGCGGCTCCTCCACCAGGGCCGCGCCGTCGCGCAAGAGGCGATGGCAGCCGCGCGCCATCGGGTTGTGGATCGAGCCCGGCAGCGCGAACACCTCGCGCCCGGATTCGCCGGCCTGCCGCGCGGTGATCAGCGCGCCGGAACGCAACGCCGCCTCGATCACCAGGGTCCCCAGCGACAGCCCGGCGATGATGCGGTTGCGGCTGGGGAAGTGGCTTGCCTGCGCGGGCGTGCCGGGCGCGTGTTCGCTCACCACGGCGCCGTGTTCCGCGATGCGCGCATGCAGGGCGGCGTTGCTGCGCGGATAGGGCACGTCCGGCCCGCAGCCGAGCACCGCGATCGTCGTGCCGCCGGCCGACAGCGCGCCCGCATGCGCGGCCGTGTCGATGCCCGCGGCCATGCCGCTCGCGACAGCGAGGCCGGAGGCCGCGAACGACCGCGCGAACGCGAACGCGTTGTCGGCGCCGCCCGCACTCGGCGCGCGGCTGCCGACGACGGCCACCGACGGATGCCAGAGCAGCGTGGCGTCGCCGGCGACGAACAGCATCAGCGGCGGCGAGGCGATGCGCCGCAGCAGCGCGGGATAGTCGGGATCGTGCCAGGCCAGCAGCCGGTGCCCCGGCGCGGCGAGCCACGCCCGCCCGTGCGCGAGCGCCGCGCGATCCGGGTGCGCCAGCGCGTCCTGCTGCGCTTCCGCCAGGCCGTGGCGCATCCAGGCGCTTCCACCCGCGGCAACGGCGGCAGCGGCATCGCCGCCGTGCGCGTCGACGAGCGCGCGTCGCGGCCCGACCGGCCCGCCCGCGAGCTGCAGCCGCAGCAGCGCGTCCATCCCCGCATCGGTGCCCGGCGTGTCCATCCGCGCAGCATCGGCCGAAAACGAAGACGGCGCCCTCGGGCGCCGTCTCGTTGCCGCGTCGGGATTCCTCCCGGCGTGCGCGGACCCGCGCGCCTACTGCGTCGCGTCCGGATGCTTCAGCTCGTAGCCCACGCGCGTCGGCTTCACGCTGTCCATCACCAGTGCGTAGCTGACCTTGTCGAAGGTGCGGAACACCATCACGTGGCCGGCGAACTCGTCGGGCAGGTGGGTGCGGCCGCCGGCGGAGACCCAGCCCGCGTCGAAGTCGTCGGCGTACACGCGGTCGACGATCGCCGAGCCGTCGCGCCACACCGAGAACACGGTGCCGTTGTCCACGCCTTCGCGCGCGCCGACCGACAGCGCCACCACGTCGTTCGGGCCGCCCGTGGTCAGCATGTCGGCGACCGACAGCACCTTCGCGCGCCCGGGCTGGAACTGCCGCGCGGGCGGATGCGGGAAGAACTGCAGGTCGTAGCCTTCGTCACCGGCCGGGACGATGCGGTCGCCGATGCGGACGTCGCGCGAGTCGCCTTCGATCAGAAGCGTGGAGGCCTGCGCGCCATTGCCTTCGCCGCGGGTGACCACGGCGTTGGCCACGCGCACCAGCTCGTAGCCGAGCGTGTCGCGGCCGGTGTCCATGATCATCGCGCCCTGCCAGAAGTGCGCGGTGTCCAGGGTCGTGCGGCCGCGGAAATCGAGGTCGTCCTTCTGGAACAGGTCGTCGCCGTCGCCGATGCGGTCCCGGAACGTGTAGCGCTGCATCGGGCGCAGGATCGCCACGCGCTGGCCCGGCGCCATCGCCAGTTCCGCGGCGTACGCGAGCTGGCCCTGGCCGCCGCGCAGCCGGTCTTCCTCCAGCGCCACGACGTAGGGCAGGTGGCGGAAGTCGTCGACGACGCGCAGGTCCTTCAGGAACGGGCGCACCGCGTCGAGCGGGACGCCGGTGATCGGCGCGTCGGTGCGCGGGCCGGGCTGGACCACGGCCTGCTGGACGCGGTCGAGGTAGGCCAGCGAGACCACGTCGCCGGGATAGATCAGGTGCGGGTTCGCGATCTGCGGGTTGGCTTGCCAGATCTCCGGCCACAGCCAGGGCTTCTGCAGGAACCGGCCGGCGATGTCCCAGAGGGTGTCGCCCTTCTTCACCACGTAGGTGTCCGGATGGTCGGCGCGCAGGTCGGCGGCGACCGACCAGGTGCCCACGACCAGCAGGGCCGCGGCCAGCACGACGCGCCAGCGCGGGCGCCGGACCCGCGGCTGCCGGCCGCGCTTCGAAACTTCAGGCATGCACTCAGGCATTGCGGCCATGTTCCCGCTCCCCTTGGGAAAACCGTGGCTTAACCGACCCAATAGTGCGCGGGGATCGCGGCCCGGCGCAAGCCGTCGGCGGTATAATTGCCGCTTCCCGCGGCACCTTTGTCCGCGGATGTGACCGACGCCACCCTTTTCCCGGCACCCCGCCATGGCCCTGCTACCGATCCTCGAGTTCCCCGACCCCCGGTTGCGCACCCGCGCCGAACCGGTGGATCCGGCGTGGCTGGCCCTGCCGGAGACGCAGCGGCTGCTCGACGACATGTTCGAGACCATGTACGACGCGCCGGGCATCGGCCTGGCGGCGAGCCAGGTCGACGTGCACAGGCGCTTCATGGTCATCGACGTGACCGAGGAGCACGACCGGCCGCTGGTATTCGTCAACCCGGAGATCACCGCGCGCAGCGGCGAGCAGGTCTACCAGGAAGGCTGCCTGTCGGTGCCCGGCATCTTCGCCGACGTCACCCGCGCCGACGCGATCACCGTGTCGGCGCTCGACCGCGACGGCAAGCCCTTCGAACTGCAGGTCGACGGCCTGCTCGCGGTGTGCATCCAGCACGAGATGGACCACCTCGAGGGCAAGCTGTTCGTCGACTACCTCTCGCCGCTGAAGCGCGAGATGGTGCGCAAGAAGCTCGCGAAGCAGCGCAAGAACGCCGCCTGACGTCCGCATGCGGATCGTCTTCGCCGGCACCCCCGGATTCGCCGTCCCCTCGTTGCGCGCCGCCGCGCAGCGCGGCGAGGTCGTGGCCGCGTACACGCAGCCCGACCGGCCCGCGGGCCGCGGCCGCGGCCTGCAGGCCTCGCCGGTCAAGCTCGAGGCGCTGCAGCGCGGCATCCCGGTGCTGCAGCCGGAGTCGTTGCGCACGGAGCTCTCGCGCGACGCGCTGCGCGCGCTGCAGCCGGACCTGATGGTGGTGGTGGCCTACGGCTTGCTGCTGCCGCAATCGATCCTCGACATCCCGAAATTCGGCTGCTGGAACGTGCATGCCTCGCTGCTGCCGCGCTGGCGCGGCGCCGCGCCGATCCAGCGCGCGATCGAAGCGGGCGACACCGAAACGGGCGTGTGCCTGATGCAGATGCAGAAGGGCCTGGACACCGGCCCGGTGCTGCTGTCGCAGCGCTTGCCGATCGGCGCCGATGAAACAGGCGGGCACCTGCACGACCGGCTCGCCGCGCTCGGCGCGCAGGTGCTGGCCGATGGGCTCGGCCTGCTGCGCGCGGGCATGAAGCCGGTCGCGGTGCCACAGCCGGAGGCGGGTGCGACCTACGCGCGCAAGCTCGACAAGGCCGAGGCGCGGCTCGACTGGACGCAGTCCGCGGACGTGATTGCGCGCAAGGTGCGCGCCTACCAGCCGTGGCCCATCGCCGAGGCGCAGCTCGCTGGCGAGCGCGTGCGCATCCACGCGGCCGAAGCATTGCCGCTCGCGCACGGCGCGGCGCCGGGCACGGTGCTGCTGGCGCGCCGCGAAGGCATCGACGTGGCCTGCGGAGAGGGCGCGCTGCGCCTCACCCGCGTGCAGCGCGAGGGCGGCCGGCCGGTCGCCGTCGCCGACTACCTCAACGCCCGCCCGCTGGCCGGCCGGGCATGAGCGCGGGCAAGCGCGCGCATGCGCCTGCCGGCGAGCCCGGCGTCGAAGTCCGCGCCGCCGCCGCGCGCACCCTCGACGCGGTGCTGCACGACGGCCGTTCGCTGAAGGCGCAACTCGCGCTGGCCTTGCCGGCCTTGCCCGATCCGCGCGACCGCGCGCTGCTCGAAGCGATCGTGTTCACCGCCCTGCGCGCCCACGGCCGCTACGCCGCGGCGCTGGCGCAATGGATGCCGAAGCCGCCAGGCCGTCGCGACGGCGACCTGCGCGCGCTGCTCTACGCCGGCTTCGCGCAGGTCGAAGGCTTGCGCTTGCCGCCGCACGCCGCCGTCGCCGCGACCGTCGACGCGGCGCGCGCGATCGGGCGCGCGCACCAGGCGGGCCTCGTCAATGCGCTGCTGCGACGCGCGCTGCGCGACGGGTTTCCGGCGGGCAATGCCGACGCGGCGTGGCCGGCGTGGCTGCTGCAGGCGCTGCGGAACGACTGGCCCGGGCACGCGGACGCCATCGTCGCCGCGTCGTCGCGGGAAGCGCCGGCGTGGTTGCGCGCGAACCGGCGCGTGCTGCCGGCCGACGCATTGCGCGCGCAACTCGCGGCCGAAGGCGTCGAAGCGCTGGCCTCGCCCGCATGCCGCGACGGCCTGCGCGTGGATGTCGCGCCGGCGGTGCCGTTCGCCGCGATGCCCGCGTTCCGGGCCGGCGCGTTTTCGATCCAGGACGGCAGCGCGCAGCTGGTGGCCGACGCGCTCGCACCGCCCGCGGGCGGGCGCGTGCTCGATGCCTGCGCCGCGCCGGGCGGCAAGGCCGCACACCTGCTGGAGCGCGATCCCGCGCTGCGCCTGCTCGCGCTCGACGTCGACGCGACGCGGCTGGAACGCGTGCGGTCGACGCTCGCGCGCCTCGGGCTCGAGGGCCCGAACGTCCGCCTGCATGCCGCCGACGCCGCCGAGCCCGCGCGCTGGTGGGACGGCAACCCGTTCGACGCCATCCTGCTCGATGCGCCGTGCAGCGCCACCGGCGTGGTGCGCCGCCACCCCGACATCCTGCTGCACCGGCGTGCCAGCGACATCGATGCGCTCGCCGCGTTGCAGGCACGCCTGCTCGACGTGCTGTGGCCGACGCTCGCGCGCGGCGGCACCCTGCTCTATGCCACCTGTTCGCTGCTGCGCCGCGAGAACGATGGCCAGGTCGCCGCGTTCCTCGCGCGCACGACAGACGCGCGGCTGGCGCCGCTGGACGAGCGCTTCGGGCACGCCGTCGACGTGCATGGCGGGCAGGTGCGGCAGCGCTTCCCGGGCGAGGACGGGATGGATGGCTTTTTCTACGCCAGGGTTGAGAAGCGGGAATAGGGAATAGGGAATGGGGAATGGGGAATGGGGAATGGGGAATGGGGAATGGGGACGCGCGTCCACCAGCTTCTTCCATTCCCCATTCCCTATTCCCCATTCCCTATTCCCTATTCCCCATTCCCCATTCCCGCTTTCTCCCCCCGTATCATCGCGGCCATGCCCAAGACCCGCATCGCCCGCGAGACCTGGCTGTTCTGGCTGCTGGCCGCGCTGGTGCTCGCCGCCGGCCTCGGCCTGCGCGATCCGTGGCCGGCCGACGAGCCGCGCTTCGCGCTCGTCGCGAAGCAGATGGTGGAGAGCGGCGACTGGCTGTTCCCGCATCGCGGCGACGAACTCTATTCCGACAAGCCGCCGGTGTTCATGTGGACGCAGGCGGCGTCGTACCTGCTCGTCCGCAGCTGGCGCGTCGCGTTCCTGCTGCCGTCGCTGCTGGCCGCGCTCGGCACGCTCTGGTGCGTCGTCGACCTCGGCCGGCGCCTGTGGACGAAGCGCGTCGGCCTTTACGCCGGCTATGCGCTGCTGTTCGCGCTGCAGTTCACCTACCAGGCGAAGAAGGCGCAAATCGATCCGCTGGTCACGTTCCTGATCACGCTCGGCAACTACGCGTTCCTGCGCTTCTTCCTGCGCATGCGCGACGATGCGACGCAGCCCGCGTGGCGCTGGTGGATGCTCGGCTGGTTCGCCGCCGGGCTGGGCACGGTCACCAAGGGCGTGGGCGTGCTCGCGCTGGCGATGATCGTGCCGGGCGTGTTCGCGGGCTGGCGCGGCTGGCAGGGCGCGCGCGCGCCGCTGCGCGACTGGCGCGTGCTGCTCGGGCCGCTCGCGTTCGTGCTGGCGGCGGCGCTGTGGCTGGCGCCGATGCTGCTCGTGGCGCTGCATGGCGAGGATCCGGCATATCGCGCCTACGTCCACGACATCCTGTTCCGGCAGACGGCGGAACGCTACGCCGCGTCCTGGGCGCACCAGCAGCCGGCGTGGTACTTCATCGAAATCATGGCCACGCTGTGGTTGCCGGCGCTGCTCGCGCTGCCGTGGGCGCTGCCCGCGTGGCGGCGCCGGCTGCGCAGGCGCGATGCGCGCTACCTGCTGCCGCTCGCGTGGTGGGTGCTGGTGCTGGTGTTCTTCTCGCTGCCGGCCGGCAAGCGCGACATGTACATCCTGCCGGCATTGCCGATGGCGTGCCTGGCGCTGGCGCCGCTGTTGGCGGGCATCGTGCGCAAGCGCGGCGCGCGGCGGCTGGCGTTCGCGTTCTCGCTGCTGCTGGCGGTGCTGCTGGCGGGCGCGGGCGCGATCCTGCTGGCGCACGGTGCGCCGGCCGCGCGGCTGGTGGCGGAGCGTGGCCTTGCGCTCGCGCAGGTGCAGGCTGCCGGCTGGATGCTGCTCGCGATGGGCGCGGGCATCGCCGTCGCGATCGCCTGGAGCGGCGTGCGCCGCGCGCACCTGGGCATGGTCGCGGGCCTCGCGTCGACGTGGGTGCTGTACGGCCTGCTCGCGTATCCGCTGCTCGACGCGTCGAGTTCCTCGCGCGACCTGATGCATGACGCGCGCACGCGGATCGGCCCGGCGGCGGAACTCGGGCTGGTCGCGTGGAAGGAGCAGAACCTGCTGATGGCCGAAGGACCGGTGCGGACCTTCGGGTTCCGCCGCGAGGCCGCGGAGCAGTTGCGGGCCGCGGTGGCGTGGCAGGCGCAGTCGCCGGGTTCGCGCTGGCTGATGGTGCAGGACACGGCGCTGGCGCCTTGCGTCGACACGGCGCGGGCGGTCGCGCTCGGTGCCGCGAACCGGCGCGAGTGGTCGCTGCTGCCGGGCATCGCGACGGCGCGCTGCCTCGACTCCGGCGCCGGATCGGGCGAGGGACAGCCGCGGTGACGTCGGGAGCCGGCGCTCCGGTCGATGCCGTCATCGCCTGGGTCGACGGCAACGACCCGGCGCATCGCGCGCGCCTGGAGGCCTGCCTGCGCGCGCTCGGGCAGCCGCCACGCGGCGGCGCGGCGCCGACGCGCTTCGACGATGCCGGCGAGATCGAGTACTGCATCGTCTCGCTGCTGCGCTTCGCGCCGTGGATCCGCCGCATCCACGTCGTCACCGCAGGGCAGGTGCCGCCGGTGCTCGCGCGCCTGCGCGCCGCCGGCTGGGGCGATCGCGTGCGCCTGGTCGACCATGCGGAGATCTTCGCCGGGTACGAGCGCTTCCTGCCCACGTTCAACAGCCGGGCGATCTGCAGCCTGCTGTGGCGGATCGACGGGCTTGCCGGGCGTTTCCTGTACCTCAACGACGATTTCATGCTGCTGCGTCCGCTCGCGCGGGCGGACTGCTTCGGCGACGACGGCACTGTGGTGCTGCGCGGCGCGTGGCGGCCGCAATCGTCGCGCACGCTCGCCGGCAAGGCGCGCGCCGCGCTGCGCCGCCTGCGCGGCGCCATCGGTGGCCGCGAGCTGCCGCCGCGCGACAGCGAGCGCAACGCGCAGGAGTTCAGCGCGCGGCTGGCGGGCTTCGACGACCGTTATTTCCGCCTCGGGCACACGCCCTACGCGTTCCGGCGCGCGACGATGCAGGCGTTCTTCGAAGCGCATCCCGGATTGCTGGAGCGCGACCTCGAATACCCGTTCCGCCGCGCCGGGCAGTTCCGCGCCGAGTGCGTGTCGGCGCACCTGGAGATCGCGCAGGGCCACGCGACGTTCGACCGCCGGCTGCGGCTGGTCCAGCTCAAGCCGGCGGAACAGGCCGCGTGGCGCCTGCGCCGCAAGCTGCGCAACGCGGATCGCTACGCGCGCGCCGCCTTCGCCTGCGTGCAGAGCCTGGACATGGCGCCGGCCGCGGTGGGCGCCGACATCGTCGCCTGGCTGCGACGCCGGATCGGCACGCTGGACCAGTGGCTCGCGCAGGCGCCGCCGCCCGCAGGATCGCCGGGCGAGCCGGCGCCGGGTCAGCCCGGACGGCCGTAGGGCGAGGTCTCGCCGCTGCCCGGCGGGCGCCGCGAATAGCGCTTGTAGGTCCACTGGTACTGCGCGGGATCCCGGCGCGCGATGCGCTCGACGCCGGCGTTGAGCGCGCGTGCGCCCTCGGCCGGATCGTCGGCCGCGATGCCGCCGGGCGCCGCCTCGATGTGCAGCGCGAACGCCGGCGCCGCGCCGGGCGCCTCGATGCGCTCGCAATACGCGAACAGCACCGCCGCGCCCGTCCGCGCCGCGAGCCGCGGCAGCAGCGTCATCGTCAGCGCATCGACGCCGAAGAAGGGCGCGAACACGCCGTCGCCACCCTTCGGCTGCTGGTCCGGCAGGATCCCGACCACGCCGCCGCCCTGCAGCACCCGCAGCAGCCGGCGCACCGCGCTGCCTTCGGCGGGCACCTGCTCGACGCGCGCGGCGTTCGCGTCGTCGGCGCGCACGCGGCGCAGGAACGCCTCGCCGATCCGCGACTCGGGCGGCTTGTAGAGGATCGCCAGCGGCGTGCGCGAGGCCAGCCACTGGTTCAGGAGCTCCCAGTTGCCGTAATGCGGCGCGGCCACGATCACGCCGCGTCCGGCGGCGATGGCCGCGTCGAACAATCCGGTGCCATGGGTTTCGCGCAGCATCGCGAGGTTGGCCGCATGCGGCCGCGTCCAGAGCACCAGCGTCTCCAGCGCCTGGCGCGCGGTCGTGCGCAGCACTGCGCGATGCAGGCGCGCGCGCGCGGCGGCGTCGAGCGCCGGGTAGGCGAGCTCGAGGTTGCGGCGCGACACCCGCGACTCGCGCGCATCCAGCCGCCGCCACAGCGAAGCGAGCGCATCGCCGAGCGCGCGCTGCCAGCGCCAGGGCAGGCGGGCCGTCGCGGCGGCGAGCAGGTACAGGAGGCCGGCGGCGAATTCGGTCATCGACGCATTGTAGGAGCCGCGGATCGGCCGCTCCTACCCTGCACGGCCCTAGAATCGGCTGATGATCAGCCTCATCCAGCGCGTGGCCTCCGCGGCGGTGGCCGTGGACGGCGAAACCATCGGCGCGATCGGCCCGGGCCTGCTCGCGCTGGTCGGGATCGAACCGGGCGACGGCGAGGCCCAGGTCGACCGCATGGCCCGGCGCCTGCTGGGCTACCGGGTCTTCGCCGACGACCAGGGGCGGATGAACCGTTCCCTCGCCGACACCGGCGGCGGCCTGCTGCTGGTCAGCCAGTTCACGCTCGCCGCGGACACGTCCTCGGGCATGCGCCCGGGCTTCAGCACCGCCATGGCGCCGGCCGAGGCTGAACGGATCTTCGCCGGACTGGTCGCCAGGTGCAGGGAATCGCACGCCGGGGGGCTGGAAACCGGACGCTTCGGTGCCCATATGTTGGTCAGCCTGGCCAACGACGGCCCGGTGACGTTCCTGCTGCGGGCCTGAGGCCGCCTTTCCCGGGGCCTTGCGTTGACGCTGTATAATGCAGGGTTCTTTCCGCCCAACTCCCCCGGTGGCGCACACCCCATGGCCAACGAACGCCAGGCTCCGCAGTCCGACATCAAGCAGCTGATCAGCAAGGGCCTGGAGCAGGGCTACCTGACCTACGCCGAAGTCAACGATCACCTGCCCGACGACATGGTCGATCCGGAGCAGATCGAAGACATCATCGGCATGATCAACGGCATGGGCATCGAGGTGCATGAAATCGCGCCGGATGCCGAGACGCTGCTGCTCGCCGGCAACTCCGGCAGCGGCCGCGAGGTCGACGACACCGCCGCCGAAGAGGCCGCCGCCACGCTGTCGGCGCTCGACGCCGAGGGCGGCCGCACCACCGATCCCGTGCGCATGTACATGCGCGAGATGGGCACGGTCGAGCTGCTGACGCGCGAGGGCG
>CBIHRR010000072.1:0-10656 GCA_966212495.1 uncultured Gammaproteobacteria bacterium | reverse complement strand
CGCGCTGGACCACCGGCGCCGGCAAGAAGCCGCTGTTGCTGGGGCTCGAAGCGGCGAGCGTCGACCAGTCCGGCGTGGACCGTTTCCTCGCATCGAAGGGTACCGCGGCTGATCGCGCGAAGCTGCTGGCGGGCGCGCACTGGACGGAGCCGATGCACGACGGCCGCGACAGCCGGGCGATGGCCGGCCTGATCGAGCGCGTGCGTGCCTTGCGTGCGGCTGGCGCGGACATCTCGATCGTGATGTTCGACGCGGCGGGCGAGGGCGAGCGCGATGCGCGGATGGCGTCGACGCTGCGGGCGGCGATCAAGGCGCATCCGGCGTCGCGCGTCCTGGTGCTCACCGGCAACGTGCACGCGATGACCGGGAAGCCTCCCGAAATGTTCCTGGACGACAAGCCCTACACGCCCCCCACCACGATGGCGCGGCACATCGCCGACTTGCATCCGGTGTCGATCGAATTCCGGGCATTGCGCGGCGATGCGTGGACATGCCAGGGAACGGATTGCAGCGCGCACGCCTTGCCGGCGGCGCGCCGGTCGATGTCGGAGTCCACGCTGGAGCCCAACGAGGCGGGTGAGGCCTGGGACTACCTGATGGCGTTGCCGCGCTTCACCGCGTCCGAGCCCGCCATCGCGCCCCAGGGACGTCGCGACGCCGGTACCTGAAATCCGCGGCGCATCGCGGTAGCATTCCCTCTGTTGCACCGCAGCAGGGAACGCGATGAGCGCTGGAAACACGGACCACCCGAATCTCCGCGAGGAGGCGATCACCGGCGCGATGCCGGTGGCGCCCGCGCTCGGCGCCAGCCTCGACGCGGCGTCGATGCCGCGGCGCTCGACGCTGGTGGAGCCGCGGGTGCTGCTGCTGTGCGCGGTCGCGATCGCGCTCGGCGTCGGCGCGGCCTTCATCGCGCGCATCCTGGTCGCGCTGATCTCGCTGGTCACCAACGCCGCCTTCTACGGCCGCTGGTCGGTCGAGAACGTTTCGCCCGCGGGCCATCATCTGGGCCTGTGGGTGATCGTGGTGCCGGTGATCGGCGGCCTGATCGTCGGCCTGATGGCGCGCTGGGGATCGCGCGCGATCCGCGGCCACGGCATCCCCGAGGCGATGGAGCAGGTGCTGCTCAACGAATCGAAGATCCCGCCGCGCATCACCTTCCTCAAGCCGGTGTCGTCGGCGATCGCGATCGGCACCGGCGGCCCGTTCGGCGCGGAAGGCCCGATCATCGCGACGGGTGGTGCGCTCGGTTCGTTCCTCGGGCAGCTGCTGCACGTGACCGGCGACGAGCGCAAGGTGCTGCTCGCCGCGGGCGCGGCCGGCGGCATGACCGCGATCTTCGGTTCGCCGGTGGCCGCGGTGATCCTTGCCGTCGAGTTGCTGCTGTTCGAACTGCGGCCGCGCTCGCTGATCCCGGTGGCGCTGGCGACGGTGGCCGCGGCGGCCGTGCGCTACGCGCTGGTGGGCAGCACGCCGGTGTTCGCGATGCCCTTCGTCGCCGAGCCCGGCCTGGGCGCGCTCGCGGTCTATGTCGCGCTCGGCGCGGCGATCGGCCTGGTGAGCGTGGCGGTGACGCATATCGTCTATGGCATCGAGGACGCGTTCGAGAAACTGCCGGTGCACTGGATGTGGTGGCCGGCGATCGGCGGCCTCGCGGTCGGCATCGTCGGTTACTACGCGCCGCTGACGCTGGGCGTGGGCTACACCAACATCGAGGACATCGTCTCCGGGCACCTCGCGGTGGGCGCGCTGGCGTTCCTGTGCGTGATGAAGTTCATCTCGTGGTCGATCGCGCTGGGCAGCGGCACGTCGGGCGGCACGCTCGCGCCGATGTTCACCATCGGCGGCGCGCTCGGCGCGCTCGCGGGCTTCGGGGTGATGGCGATCGCGCCGCAGCTGGGCGTGGATCCGCGCATCGCCGGCCTGGTCGGCATGGCGGCGATCTTCGCCGGCGCCTCGCGCGCGCTGCTCACCTCGGTGGTGTTCGCGTTCGAGACCACGCAGCAGCCGCACGGCCTGCTGCCGCTGCTCGGCGGCTGCGCCGCGGCGTACCTGGTGTCCGCGCTGACCATGCGCAACACGATCATGACCGAGAAGATCGCGCGCCGCGGCGTGCGCGTGCCCACCGAATACGCCGCCGACTACCTCGAGCAGGTGCTGGTGCGCGACGCGTGCGCGCGCGACGTGGTCTCGCTGCGCACCTCCGACGAGCTGGGCGAGGTGCGCACGCTGCTCAACTCCGGCAAGCCCGACTACCAGCACCAGGGCTTCCCGGTCGTCGACGACAACGGCCGCGTGCGCGGCGTGATCACGCGCCGCGTGCTGCTCGACGCGTCGCAGCCCAACATGCGCCACATCGGCGACCTCGGCCTGCGCAAGCCGGTCGTCGTGCACGAGCACCACTCGCTGCGCGAGGCCGCCGACCACATGGTGGCGGAGAACATCGGCCGCCTGATCGTCGTCGGCGTGGACGCGCCGCATCCGCTGGTCGGCATCCTCACGCGCGGCGACATCCTCTCCGCGCACAAGCGCCGGCTGAAGGGCGCGCACGAAGGCGGCCGCCACATCCGCATCCGCGAGACGCTGCGCCGCTACACGGGCTGACGCCTACGGGCGCGCGGAGACGAGGTTGCCGAGGAGCGCGCGCAACTCTTCCTTGTCGCGCTCCTCCAGGCCGGACTCGGCGCGCTTGGCCTGCAGCTCGTCGATGCGCTGCTGCAGCGTCTGGCGCTCGAGTTGCGCCATCGCGTCGAGGAATTCGTTGTGCCAGAGCGATTCGTCGCCGGGGTGCGCCTGCAGCGCGAGCTTCTGCAGCGCGGCGGCTTCGTCGCGGGCGGCGAAATGCTCGAGCAGGCCGCCGGTGCGGATGTCCGGGCGCTCGCGGACCAGCGTGACGAGTTCGGCGAGCAGCTCGATGCCGGGCTGGCGCAGCGATGCGAAGGTGTAGGGCGGCTCCAGCGCCAGCGCGAGCGGCGGGTGCTGGAGGAGCAGCGCGATCGCGCCGCGCACGAGGCTGCGCTTCGGCGCGGCCGGGCCACGTCCGCCGCCGCGCCCGTCGCCGCCATGCGCGCGCTGCACGGGCACGTGCGTTTCCGGTGCCGACGCGCGCGCGCCCAGGCCGGTGAGTTCGGTGAGCCGCTGCTTCATCAGGTCGCCGAACGCGCCGTCCGGGATCTGCTGCAGGTAGGCCTTGCAGCGCTCGGCCAGCCGCGCCTTGCCGTCGAGCGTGCCGAGGTTCACGTCGGCCGATACCTGCGCGTAGAAGAACTCCGACAGCGGCGTCGCATCGCGCAGGCGCGCATCGAAGCCTTCGACGCCTTCCTGGCGGACGATGCTGTCCGGGTCCTCGCCGTCGGGCAGGAACAGGAAGAAGGCCTGGCGGCCGTCCTTCATGCGAGGCAGCACCGATTCCAGCGCCTTCCACGCGGCGGCGCGTCCCGCGCGGTCGCCGTCGAAGCAGAAGTATACGTCGGGTGCGTTGCGGAACAGCAGCTCGGCGTGGTCGGGCGTGGTCGCGGTGCCGAGCGTGGCCACTGCCTGCGACACGCCGTACTGCGCGAGCGCGACGACGTCCATGTAGCCCTCGACGACGACCAGCCGATCGAGCTTCGAATTGGCCTGCTTCGCCTGCCACAGGCCGTAGAGTTCGCGACCCTTGTGGAAGAGTGGCGTCTCGGGCGAATTCAGGTACTTCGGCGAGTCCTCGGGATCGATCACGCGGCCGCCGAACGCGATCGTGCGCCCGCGCCGGTCGTGGATCGGGAACATCAGGCGGTCGCGGAACTTGTCGTAGACCGAGCCCTTGTCGTTCTTCGAGAACAGCCCCGCGCGCTCGAGCAGCTGCATGCGCCGTTCGTCGGTGCCGAGCGCGTCGCGCAACCCGTTGTAGCCATCGGGCGCGTAGCCGATCGCGTAGCGTTCGACGATCTCCGGCGCGATGCCGCGCTTCTCGACGTAAGCGCGCGCCTTCTCGCTGGCCGCGAGTTGGCGGCGGAAGAACTGCGCCGCCGCCTCGAGCGATGCGTACAAGTCGCGCGTGCCGGTGTCCTCGTTCTTCTGCCGCGTGTCGCGCGGCACTTCCATGCCGGCGCGCTTGGCCAGCTCGTCGACCGCGTCGAGGAACTCGAGCCGGTCGAAGTTCATCAGGAACGAGATCGCGGTGCCGTGCGCGCCGCAGCCGAAGCAGTGGTAGAACTGCTTGGTCGGCGACACGGTGAACGAGGCCGAACGCTCGTCGTGGAACGGGCAGCGCGCCGCGTATTCCTTGCCCTGCCGCTTCAGCGGCACGCGCGCGGCGACGAGCTCGACGATGTCGGTGCGCGCCAGCAGGTCGTCGATGAAGGCGTCGGAGAGGCGGGCCATGCTCAGGATCTCACCAGGCGCTCGAGCAGCAAGGTCTGCAGGTCGCGGCGCGAGTCCAGCACCGCCAGGACGAAGACCTGGCTGGCCTCGATGCGATACACGATGCGCCAGGGCTTTTCGACCAGCTCGTGATAGTGCAGCACCCCGATCTCGCGCAACTCCGGCACGATCCGGCCGCGCGCCGATTGTGTCGACAGCGTCGAGGCCTTGCGTTCGAGGCGATCGAGGACCTGGCCAGCGCTGTCGGGGCTTTCCATGGCGATGTACTCCACCAGGGACTCGAGGTCATGCATGGCCGTGCGTGTCCAGGACACGACGCGGCTTTCAGCCACGGCCGCGCCCCAGCTTTCGCCGCACCGCCGCAAACGCGTCCTGCTGCGCGACAGTCGCGCCGCTGCGCACATCGGCTTCGCCCTGCGCCATCAGCTTCAGCATGGCCAGGCTTTGCTGCTGGCGCTGGAAGCTTTCATAGCTCTGGACCACCGCGCTGCCGCGGCCGTTCTGTGTCAGGACGACCGCGTTGCGGTCTTCCTGCAATTGCTTGAGCCACTGGCTGGCGTCCGACTTGAAGTCGCTGAGGCTGATGACGGATTCGGCCATGGCGTGCCTCCGGGCAATCGGTCTGAATTCGGTCCGAGTATAGTCCGAATGCAGGGTCGCGGCTCAGGCGCCGGAGAGGCGCTGCTTCACCAGCTTCGACACGTCGCCCATGTCGGCGCGGCCGGCCAGGGCCGGCTTCAGCACGCCCATCAGCTTGCCGATGTCGGCCGGGCCGGCGGCGCCGGTCGAGCGGATGGCGGCGTCGATGGCGTCGACGATTTCGGCCTCGCCCATCTTCGCGGGCAGGTAGTGCTCGATCACCGCCATCTCGGCGTGCTCGACCGCGGAAAGGTCTTCGCGGCCGGCGGCGTCGTACTGGCTGATGGAGTCGCGGCGCTGCTTGACCATCTTCTCGAGCACGGCCAGCACCTGCGCGTCGTCGAGTTCGATGCGTTCGTCGACCTCCTTCTGCTTGATCGCGGCGTTGATCAGCCGGATCACGCCGAGGCGGGTCTTGTCGCCGGCCTTCATCGCGGCCTTCATGTCGTCGGTGAGCTGGGTCTTGAGGGGCATAGGGGCGGGAATCGGGAATGGGGGAATGGGGAAAGCAAAAAGGCCGGCTACGCTGCGCGTGCCGGCCTTCGGGATGCCTTGAGAGTCGCGACCCGGGGGCCGCGGAGACTCAGTACAGCCGCTGGCGCTTGGTGACGTCGCGCGAGCTGCGGCGGGCCTGGCGCTTCACCGCGGCGGCGGCCTTGCGCTTGCGCTCCTGGGTCGGCTTCTCGTAGAACTCGCGCTTGCGGGTCTCGGCGAGCACGCCGGCCTTTTCGCAGGTGCGCTTGAAGCGGCGCAGGGCAAACTCGAAGGGCTCGTTCTCGCGGACTTTGACGCTGGGCATGCGATGTCTCGGGGTCGGGCGGCGCCGCAGGGCGCGCGGTTCGGGGTGAACGCCCGGGCAAACGGGCGAGCCGCGTATGATACCGGCTGCCCCACGGAGCGCGCAACCGCTTGAAAGTCCTCGGCATCGAAACCTCCTGCGACGAGACCGGCGTGGCCGTCTTCGACCTGGCCGCCGGCGGCCCGGATGGCGCCCGGCCGGGGGCCGAGGGGCTGCTCGCCCATGCGGTCTACAGCCAGATCGCCCTCCATGCCGAATACGGCGGGGTCGTTCCCGAGCTGGCCAGCCGCGACCACGTCCGCAAGCTCCTGCCCCTGATCCGCCAGACCCTGGCCGAGGCCGGCCTGACCACGGCCGACCTGGACGGCGTGGCCTACACCGCCGGCCCCGGGCTGGTCGGCGCCCTGCTGGTGGGGGCGGGCGTGGCCCGGTCGCTGGCCTGGGGGCTGGGCGTGCCGGCGGTCGCGGTCCACCATATGGAGGGCCACCTGCTGGCGCCGCTGCTCGAGGATCCGGAGCTCGCGCCGCCGTTCGTGGCCCTGCTGGTCTCCGGCGGCCACACCCAGCTGGTCGCCGTCGAGGCCCTCGGCCGGTACCGGCTGCTGGGCGAGACCCTGGACGACGCGGCCGGCGAGGCCTTCGACAAGACCGCCAAGATGATGGGCCTGCCGTACCCGGGCGGGCCGCAGCTGGCGAAGCTGGCCGAGCAGGGCGTGCCGGGCCGGTTCCGGTTCTCGCGGCCGATGACCGACCGCCCGGGGCTCGATTTCAGCTTCAGCGGGCTCAAGACCCAGGTGCTGCTGGCCTGGCAGAACAGCGACCAGGCCGACCAGACGAAGGCCGACATCGCGCGCGGCTTCGAGGACGCGGTGGTGGACACCCTGGCGATCAAGTGCGGGCGCGCGCTGGACGCGGCGGGCTGCGACACGCTGGTGGTCGCCGGTGGCGTCGGCGCCAACCGCCGGCTGCGGGCGAAGCTGGAGGAGATGGCCGCCGCGCGCGGTGGCCGGGTGCGCTTCCCGCGCCCGGCGCTGTGCACCGACAACGGTGCGATGATCGCCTTCGCCGGCGCCCTGCGCCTGGCCGCGGGCCAGCGCGAGGACGCCGCGGTGCGGGCGACGCCGCGCTGGGACATGGCGACCCTGCCCGCGCTCTGACCCGCTCGGGATAAGCTGCGCACATGGACCGCGTCTTCATCGAAGGGCTGGAAGTCTCCGCGACGATCGGCTGCCACCCCTGGGAGCGGCGCGGTCCGCGCCCGCTGGTGGTGGACCTCGAGCTCGCGCACGACAACCGACCCGCCGCCGCGAGCGACGCGCTGGCCGATGCGGTGGACTACGAGGCCGTCGCGCAGCGCATCGCCGCGCTCGCCGCCGAATCGGACTGCGAGTTGCTGGAGACCTTCGCCGAGCGCGTCGCGCAGGCGTTGCTGCGTGAATTCGATGCGGAATGGCTGCGCCTGCGCATCGGCAAGCCCGGCGCGGTGCGCGGAGCGCGCACGGCGGGCGTGTCGATCGAACGCGGCCGCGCGGAACTGCACGATGCCGACGCCGGCGCTTCCGAAGCGCCAGGCCGCAGCGCCGGCGCGGGCCGGGCGACGCCGGCCGCAGGCGACGCGGCGGCCGCGCCGTCGCGGAACGCCGCCGGGCGCATTGATGCCGATGCGCTGGCCACGCGCCTCGCGCAGCTGCCGGGCGGCATGCAGCGCCGGCGCGCGACCGACCGCCGCCCGCGCCCGCGCAGCCGCGCCTACCTGAGCCTGGGCAGCAACCTCGAGCCCGAAGCCAACCTGGCGGCCGCCGTCGCGGCGCTGCGCGCGCGTTTCGGCGAGGTCGTCGTGTCGCCGGTGTACCGCTCGCCGGCCGACGGCTTCGACGGCCCGGATTTCCTCAACGCGATCGTCGGCGTCGACAGCGACATCCATCCGTTCGCGCTGGACGAATGGGTGCACGCGCTGGAGGAAGCGCACGGCCGCGACGCGCGCGATGCCGACTACAGCAACCGGCCGCTCGACATCGACATCATCTACTTCGGCGAGCTGGTGCTCGAAGGCCCCGGCGACTTCCAGCTGCCGCGCCCGGAACTGCACCATGCGTTCGTGCTGAAGCCGCTGGCCGACATCGCGCCGGACTTCGTCGACCCGATCCGCAACAAGACGCTGGCGCAATTGTGGGCGGCGCATCCGCGCCACCGCGATCCGCCGGCGCAGGTCGATGTCGTACTCTAGCGGCATGAGCGGACGGCAGGCTTCCGTGGTCGTGACCGGTGCGTCGCGCGGCATCGGCCAAGCGATCGCGCGGCGTTTCCACGCCGATGGCGCGCGGGTGACGGTGTGCGCGCGCGGCGAAGCGGCGCTCGCTGCGGCGCGCGCGTCGATGCCCGGCCTGCGCACGCACGCCTGCGACCTGGCGCGTCGCGACGACGTCGAGCGCTTCGCGGCGGCGGTGCTGGCGGATGGCGGCGCGCCGGACGTGCTGGTGAACAACGCCGGCGCGTTCCTGCCCGGCGGGATCTCCAGCGAGGCCGAAGGCACGTTCGAGGCGATGATCGCGGTCAACGTCGCCAGCGCCTACCACCTGACCCGCGCGCTGCTGCCGGGCATGATCGCGCGCCGCAGCGGCACCATCATCAACGTGTGCAGCACCGCCTCGATCACGGCCTATCCGAACGGCGGCTCCTACGGCATCGCCAAGCACGCGCTGCACGGTTTCTCGCGCACGCTGCGCGCGGAGATGAAGCCGCACGGCATCCGCGTGGTGGCGCTGCTGCCGGGCGCGACGCTCACCGATTCGTGGGCGGGCGCCGGCTTGCCCGACGAGCGCTTCATGCCGGCGGAAGACGTCGCCGAAGCGGCATTCATGGCCTGGCGCCTCTCGCCGCGCACCGTCGTCGAGGACCTCCTGATGCGGCCGATGCTCGGCGACATCCCTTCGGACTGAGGCATGGCCGGACACACCATCACCCTGCGCCTGGCCAAGGAGAACATGAAGTTCTCGGCCGGCCACTTCACGATCTTCGGTCCGGGCGAGCGCGAGCGCGTGCACGGCCACGACTTCCGCGTCGGCGTGCGCGTGGAGGCGCGCGTCGGCGAGAACGGGCTGTGCTTCGACTACGGCCTGCTGAAGCAGCGCATCGTCGCGCTCTGCCGCGAGCTCAACGAGTGGATGCTGCTGCCGGGCGAGTCGCCGCTGCTGCGCATCGAGCGCGACGGCGCGCTGCTGCACGCGGTGTTCGGCGCCGAGCGCATCCCGTTCCTGGCGGCGGACACCAAGGTCCTGCCGCTGGCCAACATCAGCGTCGAGGAGCTGGCGCGCTGGTTCCTCGGGCGCCTGCTCGAGGATCGCGCGCAGGTCGACGCGTTCGGCATCGAGTGGCTGGAAGTGGACGTCGCGTCGGGGCCGGGCCAGGGCGCCGCGATGTCGTGGCGACGGGGTACCTGAATCCATGCAGGCCGGGGAGATCGCAATGGGGAAGTTCGCGCGTAGCTGGGCGTTGGCGAAGGCGAGCATGGACGTGCTGCGCGCCGACAAGGAATTGCTGGTGTTCCCGCTGGTCTCGAGCATGGTGACACTCGTGGTCGCGGCGAGCTTCCTGCTGCCGATCTGGGGGCTGGGCCTGTTCCGCGCCTTCGAATCGGGCGGCGGGCCGACGGTGGCGCTGTACGTGCTGCTGTTCGCGCTCTACCTGGTGCAGTACTTCGTCATCTTCTTCTTCAACACGGCGCTGGTCGGCGCGGCGATGATCCGCCTCGACGGCGGCGACCCCACGGTCGGCGCGGGGCTGCGCATCGCCGCCGGCAAGTGGACGACGATCCTCGGGTACGCGGCGATCGCGGCGACGGTCGGCATGCTCCTGCGCGCGCTGCAGGAGCGCGCAGGCTTCATCGGCCGCATCGTCGTGGGACTGATCGGCGCCGCGTGGACCGTGGCGACCTACCTCGTGGTGCCGGTGCTGGTGGCGCGCGACGTCGGGCCCGTCGAGGCGGTGAAGGAAAGCGCGTCGCTGCTCGGCCGGACCTGGGGCGAGAACCTGATCGGCCAGGGCGGCATCGGCGTGGTGTTCGCCCTGGTCTACACCGTCGTCGGCGTGGCCGGCTTCGGGCTGGTCGTGTTCCTGGCGACGCAGCAGCTGGTGGTGGCCGCCATGCTGGCCGCGTGCCTTCTGGTCGTGGCGGTCCTGCTGCTGGCGCTGGTGCAGGCGGCGCTGGCGGGCATCTATTCGGCGGCGCTGTACCGCTTTGCGGTCGCGGGCGACGCGCCCGCGGGCTTCGACGGCGCGCTGCTGCGCAACGCCTTCCAGCGCAAGGCATGACCGCCCCGTGACCTCGCTTCCCCCGCCCGGCGACGAGGCGCGCGCACACAGCGCGCACCTGCGCGAGGTCATCCAGGAGCAGATCATCGCGTCGCGCGGCGCGATCCCGTTCTCGCGCTTCATGGAGCTGTGCCTGTACGCGCCGGGGCTGGGCTACTACAGCGCGGGCTCGGCCAAGTTCGGCGCCGCCGGCGATTTCGTGACCTCGCCGGAACTCGGGCCGCTGTTCGCGGCCTGCGTCGCCGACGCGCTGGCGCCGGTGCTGCGACAGCTCGGGCCGGACGCGCAGTTCGTCGAGATCGGCGGCGGCAGCGGCGCCTTCGCCGAGGTCGTGCTCAAGCGCCTGCTCGCGCTCGATGCGCTGCCGGCGCGCTACGCGATCCTCGAGCCCAGCGCCGACCTGCGCGAACGCCAGCAGGCGCGATTGCGCGAGCGACTCAATCCGCTGCTCGGCGACCTGGTCGAATGGCTGGACGGGCCCGTGCAGGAACCGTGGTCGGGCGTGGTGTTCGCGAACGAGGTGATCGACGCGCTGCCGACGCCGC
>CBIHRR010000071.1:0-10945 GCA_966212495.1 uncultured Gammaproteobacteria bacterium | reverse complement strand
CCGCACGGCATCAGCTACTACCAGCCGAACGTGCAGATGGCCTCGCTCGACCACGCGATGTGGTTCCATCGCCCGTTCCGCGCGGACGAGTGGCTGCTGTATTCGCTGGACAGCCCGACGGCGCAGGGCGGGCGCGGGCTCGCGCGCGGCCTGGTGTACGACCGCGCGGGGCACCTCGTCGCGAGCACCACGCAGGAAGGCCTGATCCGCGTCGTCTCCGATGCGACCGCCGCCACGCACGTGCCGAAGCAGGGCTGAGCCGCATGCGCCAGGTCTTCACCAGCCCCCGCCTCGAGAACGCCGAACGCGTCGTGCAACTGCTGAGCGATGCCGGCATCGAGGTGAAACTGCAGCACGGCCGCTCGTATCGCGGCGCGCTGCGCGGCGACTTCACCTATCGCGACCAGGCGCGCAGCGAGCCCCAGCCGACGGTCTGGGTCGTGAAGTCCGAGGACCAGCCGCTGGCACGCGCGCTGCTGCGCGAGCAGGGCCTGCTCGACAGCACGCGCAGCGACACGGGTTACCGCCTGCCGGCATTCCGCAGCGAGGACACCGCCGCCGCCGACGATCCCGGCCGGCGCCGCGCGTTCCGGCTCAAGCTCGGGCTGCTGCTGGTGATCGTGCTGGTGATCGGGCTGGCGTTCTTCGCGCAGCTGCGCAACGACAAGGCGCCCGCGCGCGTCGCGCAGGCCGCCGTGCCCGCGCTGCCGGCGGGCATGTCCGCCACGCCGGATGCGCTCGCCGTGGCCGTGCTCGCCGGCGAACTGCCCCGCCGCGCGGACCAGGCGATCTGCCTGGCGGTCGACGGCCACGATCCCGCGCCTTCGCTGCTCGCGGCGCTGCCGGCGTCGCCCGGGCGGGTGATCCCGCTGTCGCAATGCCCGGCCGACGAGGTGCCGCGGCTGTCCATCGCCGATTACCAGCTGCGCGCCGGCGCCGCGAATGGCGCCGGCAACATCAGCCTGGCCCGCGTGCCCGCGGCGGGCGCGACCCCGGTGGTGGAGACCTACGAGGTCACGCGTTCCGCGAAGGGCTGGCGCGTCGTCGAGTTGCTCTGATCCCCGGGCGATCCCGGCGGCGCGTCCTCAGCGGCGGCGCATCGGCTGCAGTTCGGCGCGGCTCAGGAAACCGTCGCGGTTGTCGTCCATCCACGCGAAGCGCTTGGCCATGCGGGGCATCTTTTCTGCCACTTCGGTCTTGCTCAGCTTGCCGTCGCGGTTGAGGTCGGCGCCGGTGAAGCGCTGGTCGAAGGCCTGCTGCATCTTGGCCATGCGCTGCGGGCGCATGCGCTCGCCGTAGGCGCGCAGTTCGGAGCGGACGATGTAGCCGTCGCGGTTCGCGTCGATCGCGGCGAAGTCCTTGCCGAGGCGCTCGGCCATGCGGCCCTTGCCGGTGATTTCGGCGCGGGCGATGCGGCCGTCGCCGTCGGCGTCGAGGCGCGCCAGCCCTTCGATGCCGCGGCCATGGCGGGCCATGCCGCCGCGGCGCGCGCCGTGGTGGCCGGCATGGTCGCGGTGGAAGGCGTGCGCGCCGGCGTCCTGCGCGGCCGGCTGGGCAGGCATCGGCTGGACGGTCGCGGACTGCGCGAGCGTGGCGGTCGACGCCGTCGCGGCGGCCACGGCCAGGGTGAGCAGGGCAATGCGGTTCATGGTGGGCTCCGGGGAGGGCGGCACTGCGCCGCCGATGCCAGATCAACGCGGGGGCGGCGGCGCCGTTGACGCGGCGCCGCGCGCGTTCAGCGCGTGGACAGCGCGTGGACAGCGCGCCGGCATGGCAAGGCGCACGCGCGACCGCGCCGCGCAGCGCTATCCTGCCGGCATGGGCAGCGGCCACGACAACGGCAGCGAACGGCGCGACGCCGGCTTGCGGGTGTTCCACACCGGCGAGCATCCCTGCGGCTACTGGCCCGAGCGCACCGCGCGCGACCTGGTGCTGGATCCGAGCGACGAACGGCTGCCCGAGCTGTATCCGCTCGCGCTGCGTTCCGGCTTCCGCCGCTCCGGCGACATCGTGTACCGCCCGCATTGCCGCGGCTGCCACGCGTGCGTGCCGGTGCGCATCGACGTCGCCGCCTTCGCGCCCGATCGCGGCCAGCGCCGCTGCCTCGCGCGCAATGCCGACGTCGACGCGCGCATCGTGCCGGCCGAGCGCAGCGACGAGCACCTCGCGCTGTACCGGCGCTACCTCGGCGCGCGCCATCGCGGCGGCGGCATGGACGAGCACGGCGCGCTGGAGTTCGACCAGTTCCTCGTCGGTTCGTGGTCGCAGGGGCGCTTCCTCGAATTGCGCGAACACGGCACGCATCGCCTGCTCGCGGTCGCGGTGACCGACCTCGCCGGCGACGACGCGCTGTCGGCGGTGTACACGTTCTTCGATCCCGACGAGGCGAAGCGCAGCCTCGGCACGCTCGCGATCCTCAGGCAGCTGGAATGGGCGCGCCGCGACGGGCGCGCGCACCTGTACCTGGGCTACTGGATCGACGGCCACCGCAAGATGGACTACAAGCGGCGCTTCGCCGCGATCGAAAGCTTCGACGGACGCGAGTGGCACCCGGCGCCAGGAACACCGCCGGCGGATGGCCGCGCCGGCTAGGGCTAGGGCTTGGCGTCCTGCGCGGGCGCGGGCGCCGGCGGCGGTTCCGGCACCGCGATCGGCGGCGGCACCATCCGCGGCCCGAAGCCGAAGCTGCCGTCGCTCTGGCTGGACACGATCATCCGCACCATCGAGCCGGGCACCATCAGTTCCAGCTGCACGGTCTTGCCCTCGGCGGTGACGCCCTGCAGCGTCATCTCGATCAGCGCGCCGCCGGTGTCGATTTCCTTGCAGACGATGTGCTGCCCGGCGGGGCTGTCGGTGAGGTAGGGCTTGATCGCATCGCCCAGGGCTTCCAGCGCCTGCGGGAAGAAGAAGACTGCGTATCCGCTGCTCTCGTTCATGGCCGCAGTGTACCCGGCCGGCGTGGACGTCCCGCAACGGACGCCGCCGCATGCGATCCTTCGCGGATGCGCCCCAGCCCGCCCCCGCCGCCGACCCTGCGTGCCGCGCTCGCGCGGCGGCTGCGCGCCGCGGCATGCGCGCTGTCCTGCGCCTGGCTGGCGGCGGCGTGCGCGCCGCAGCCGCCGTTCGCGCAGCTGTCGGGCCTGCTGCTCGACGCGAAGCTCGCGGAGATCAGCGGCATCGCCGCCTCGCACCGGCACGAGGACGTGCTGTACGTCGCCAACGACGGCGGCAACGCCGCGCGCCTGTACGCCATCAGCCGGCGCGGCGGCAAGCTCGCGACGTTCCGCGTCGCCGGCGCGGAAAACACCGACTGGGAAGACCTCGCCAGCTTCGAAATGGACGGGCGCGACTGGCTGCTCGTGGCCGACACCGGCGACAACGGCGGCCTGCGGCGCACGCTGCAGCTGCACGTGTTCGAGGAGCCGGCGAAGATCGCGGACGGCGTGCTGCGCCCGGCCTGGACCATCGTGTTCCGCTGGCCCGACGGGCCGCGCGACTGCGAAGCGGTCGCAGTCGATCCGGCGCGCGGCGAGGTCCTGCTGGTGTCGAAGAAGCGCCGGCCGCCGGAGCTGTTCTCGCTGCCGCTGCGGCCGGGCGCCGGCGGCACCCTGGTCGCGCGCCCGCTCGGCAAGGTCGCCGGCGTGCCGGAGGGCGACCGGGACGAAGTGGCGGCCAACCCGGAACTGGCCCGGATCCGCAGCCAGGTGACGTCGGCCGACATCGCCCCCGACGGCCACGCCTTGGCCTTGATGACCTACCGCGACGTGCTGCTGTACCCGCGCCGCGGCCGCGAAAGCTGGGCGGCGGCGCTGTCCCGGCCGCCCGAGATCCACGCCCTGCCCCTGCTGCCGCAGGCCGAGGCGCTGGCCTGGAGCGCGGACGGGCGGGGCCTCTACGCCACGGGCGAGTTCAGCCCGGCGCCCCTGCTCTTCCTGAATCCCTGAGCCGTCCTTGCACTTCTGATATCATTTTGATATCAATATTGCACGGCCATCCCGGCCGCCCCAGGAACGTGACATGAAAGAGAACCCCATCCGCTCCCTCCCCGGCATCCCGGTGCTGCTCGCGATCCTGGCGATCGCGGTCGCCTGCGGCTGGCTCGGGGTCCACGGCGTCCAGGCCCATGCCCCGGGCTGGATCATCGTCGCGCTCGTCGTCGGCATCGTCGCGATGTTCTGCCTGGTCGGCCTGTACATGGTCGAACCCAACCAGGCCGCGGTCGTGAGCCTGTTCGGCAAGTACGTCGGCACCGTGAAGGACGCCGGCCTGCGCTGGAACAACCCCTTCTACGGCAAGCGCAAGGTCTCGCTGCGCGTGCGCAACTTCGAGAGCGGCAAGCTCAAGGTCAACGAGCTCGACGGCAGCCCGATCGAGATCGCCGCGGTGATCGTGTGGCAGGTCGCCGACTCGGCCGAAGCCGTCTACAACGTCGACGACTACGAGAGCTTCGTCCACATCCAGTCCGAATCCGCGCTGCGCACGATGGCCACCAGCTATCCGTACGACCAGCACGAGGACGGCCAGGTCGCGCTGCGCAGCCACGCCGCCGAGATCAGCAAGCACCTGCGCGACGAGCTCGCCGACCGCCTGGCCGACGCGGGCGTGACCGTGCTCGACGCGCGCATCAGCCACCTCGCCTACGCGCCGGAAATCGCCCAGGCGATGCTGCAGCGCCAGCAGGCGAACGCGATCATCGCCGCGCGCACCCGCATCGTCTCGGGCGCGGTCGGCATGGTCGAGATGGCGCTGGCCGAACTGCAGAAGAACGGCGTCGTGCAGCTGGACGAGGAGCGCAAGGCGCAGATGGTCAGCAACCTGCTGGTCGTGCTGTGCGGCGAGCGCGCGACGCAGCCGATCGTCAACGCCGGCACGCTGTACTGAGCCCGGGATGGCTGAGAAGAAGGCCTACCCGCTGCGCATCAACGCCGACGTCCTCGCGGCGGCGCAGCGCTGGGCCGACGACGAACTCCGCAGCCTCAACGCGCAGATCGAATACGTGCTGCGCGACGCGCTGCGCAAGGCCGGGCGGCTGAAGCCGTCGGGCAACGAAGGAGAAGACGATGGCCAGTGATCGCTGGAGTTACCAGGTGGCGGAAGTGAAGGCCACCTTCTTGGGCGCCACGCGCGACGCCGTGCAGGAAAAGCTGACGCAGCTCGGCCTGCAGGGCTGGGAACTCGTGTCGGTGGTGCAGCCGCAGCGCTTCGCACCCGTGCAGCTCTACCTCAAGAAGCCGATGTGATGGACACGACGCCCGCAATGAATACCGCAACGCATGCGCCCTCGCCCGCCTGGCGACCGGACATCCGCACCGCCATGACCTGGGGCCTGCTCGCGGGCCTGTCGGCGGTGGCGGTGCTGCCCTACGTGCGCCGGCTGACGCCGGAAGCGTTCGCGAAGATCAAGCTGTCGCTGCCGATGCTGGCGGCGCAGCAGGGGCTGGAGGTCTTCGTGCTGCTGGGCCTGCTCGCGCTGTTCGGCCTGCGCATGGGGCATCGCGTCGGCCTCGGCAGTCCGCTGCTGCAGGGCTGGTTCGCAAGCGGCGGGCCCGGCGCGACGCCGGCACCGACCGCGGCAACGCTGCGGCCATGGCACACGATCACCCTCGGCATCGCGTCGGGGCTGGCGATCGTCGGCCTCAGCCTCGCGCTCGATCCGATGCTGCCGAAGATGCTGCATCCCGTCGCCACGCCTTCGGGCATGACGTCGGCGATCGAAGGGTTCCTCGCTTCGTTCTACGGCGGCATCGCCGAGGAACTGCAGCTGCGCCTGTTCCTGATGACGCTGCTGGTATGGCTGCTCACGCTCGCCGGCAGGCACCGGCCGAAGCCCGCCTTGTTCTGGCTGGCGATCGTGGTCGCCGCCATCGCGTTCGGCGCCGGCCACCTGCCGGCCGCGCAGCAGGTGTGGGGGCTGTCGGGCATCGTGGTGGTGCGGACGATCGTGCTCAATGCGCTCGGCGGCCTCGTGTTCGGCTGGCTGTACTGGAAGCGCGGCTTCGAGATGGCGATGCTCGGCCACTTCAGCGCGGACATCGTGCTGCACGTGCTCGCGCCGCTGGTCGCCACCACGGCGGCGTGATGCGACGCGCCCACAATCAATCAACGGGACGATCATGAATACGAAGCAATTGTTGCTGTTCGCGGCCATGCTGGGCGCAACGCCGACGCTGGCGATGGCGCAGGACGCGAAGGCCGAGGCGCCGGACGCAGTCGCGATCGCCACGGGCCTCCTCGACCACCTCGACGCGCGCGATTATGCGGCGGCCGAGGCGGTATTCGGCGATCGGATGGCGGCCGCCGTACCCGCCGACAAGCTGCAGGCGGTGTGGGAATCGCTGCCGACGCAGGCCGGCGAAGCGCGCGGCCGCGGCGAGCCCGCGTTGCAGCGCCAGGGTGACGTGCAGCTGGTCACCGTGCCGCTGCACTACGCCAACGTCGAGTTGATCGCGAAGACGGTGATCGGGGCCGACGGCAAGGTCGAAGGCTTCCTGATCCAGCCGGCGCCGCCGCCGGCGGCGGCCGCCCCCGCGGACGACGCGCCGGTCATCGAGAGCGACCTCATGGTCGGCGACGGCGAGCGCGCGCTGCCGGGCACGCTCGCGCTGCCGAAGGGCAACACACCTGGGAACAGCCGGCCGGCGAAGGGCTGGCCCGCGATCGTGCTGGTGCACGGCTCAGGCGCGCAGGACCGCGACGAGACCATCGGCCCGAGCCGGCCCTTCCTCGACATCGCGCGCGGCCTCGCGGCGCAGGGCGTGGCGGTGCTGCGCTACGAGAAGCGCAGCAAGGCGCGGCCGCAGGATTACGCGGGCGGCAACGTCACCATCGACAACGAGACCACCGACGACGCCGTCGCCGCGGTGCAGGCGCTGCGCAAGGCGCCGGGCATCGACCCGTCGCGGGTGTTCGTGCTTGGCCACAGCCAGGGCGGGATGATGGCGCCGCGCATCGCCGCGCATGCCGCGCAGGCCGGCGCGCCGCTGGCCGGGATCGTGCTGATGGCCGCGCCCTCGCGCAAGCTGCTCGACATCCTGGTCGAACAGCAGCGCCGGCTCGCGGTGCTCGACGACGGCCACACCAGCCCCGAAGAAGCCGCGGCGATCGCGAACCTCGAGCGCCAGGTCGCGCTGGTCCGTGCAGGCGGCGATGTCGCGCCGGAGGATTCGCCGCTGAGGCAGCCCGCAACCTACTGGCGCAGCACCGATGCGGTCGATCCGGTCGCCGAAGCGAAGGCCGACGCGCTGCCGATGCTCGTGCTGCAGGGCGCGCGCGACATCCAGGTGGTCGACGCCGACTGGCAGGGCTGGCGGGCCGGCTTCCATGCCGATCCCGGCGTGACGTTCAAGCTCTATCCGGCGCTGAACCACCTCGGCATCGCCGGCGAGGGCGACGGCAACCTCGCCGAATACGCGAAACCCGGCCACGTCGACGCGCAACTCATCGGCGACGTCGCGGCCTGGATCCAGGCGCACTGAGGCCGGGGCGCTCCCGGATCAACGGACGCCGTAGAGCGCCTCCACGTCCGACAGCAGCGCGGCGCTGCTGTCGGGCCGCGCATAGAACATGTGCCCGCCGGGATAGTTCCTGACCTGCACGCGGGTCGGGTCGCCCATCGGCGGCATCTGGTCGACCGCCAGCACCGACACCATGAAGGGGCACGACAGGTCGTCCCAGCCGTGCGCGATCAGCACGCGCAGCCTGGCGTCGTTGGCGACCGCCTTGCGCAGCTGCTCCACCGATCCCGATTCCGCATCCTCGTCGTCGTGCCAGAGCCGGCCGACGTCCTCGCTCAGTGCGTTGTAGCGGCCGTTGTACTTCCAGCCGACCGTGCGGGTGACGAAGTCGACCATCGCGGTGGTGGTGGGCGCGATGATCGCGTTGAGGATCGGGTCGCCGGTGCGCTGGCGCGGCGCCTGCGGGAACGGATCCCAGGCGGTGACGTTGGAGTCGTAGCGGCTGCCGAGCTTGCCTTCGGAGCGGTACACCTCGCGCAGGTAGGCCTGCGTTTCCAGGCGGCCGCCGGAGCGCCGCACGAAGACCGGGTCGAGGCCAGTCAATTCGGTGACCTTGCGGATCATCGCCTCGGTGGCCGCCGGATCCGTGCGCCCCTTCATCAGCGTGGTGGCGTAGTCGCCGCGCGTGTAGGCGACCACGTCGGCCATGGCTTCGGGCGTGAGCTTGTGCTGCCGCTCGAGGTTCGCGGCGACGATCGACGGCAGCGTCGTCATCCACGGCACCGGCGAAATGTCGCCGGAATTCCAGGCGCTCGGGTCGAGGTAGGGCGACACCAGCACCACGCCGCTCATCGCCACGCCGAGGCTGGTCTGCAGGTATTCGGTGATGCGCGGGCCGCGGAATCCGCCGTAGCTCTCGCCCACCAGGTACTTGCGCGACTGCATGCGGCCGTTGGCCACCAGCCAGTCGTAGACGATGCGCGAGAGGTATTCGATGTCGGCGTCGGTGCTGTAGAACCGTTTGGTCGCCTCCTTCTCGTCGACCTGCGCGCGGCTGTAGCCGGTGCCGATCGGATCGATGAAGACGAGGTCGGTGAAACCGAGCCAGGTGTCGGGGTTGTCGCTGAGCGTCGCGGGATCGGAAGGATTGTCGCCTTCCACGCCGAAGCGCACCTTCTTCGGGCCGATGGCGCCGAGGTTGAGGTAGACCGAGGCCGCGCCGGGGCCGCCGTTGAAGGCGAAGGTCACCGGGCGGTCGTTGCCGGGCATGGTGTACGCGGTGAACACCACTTCGCCGGTCAGCTTGCCCTTGTCGTCGCGCACCGGCAGCGTGCCGACGGTGGCGGTGTACTTCAGCGTTCGGCCGCCGACCTGGATGCTCTGGGCCACGTGCGCGTCGGCGGGGAGCGCCGGCAGGTGGAAATCGCCGGACTTCGCGGCTTCCGAAGGCTTGGCGTCGTCGTCGGCCGCCGATGCGGCGGTCCAGGGCCCGGCCAGCAGGAAGGCTGCCAGCAAGGCGGCGTGCATGGGCTTGTGCATGGCGGTTCCCCAGGTTGGAACGCCCGAGTCTAATGGCGCGGGCCGGCGTCGCAAGCGTGCCCAAAGCCATGCCACGGCGACGACGGGCCGGCACGCGATGGCGCCGGCGCGGTGCGGACGCTACCCTGCGGGCATGCGGCCCAGGGCGCTCCTGCTCAATACCGAACGCGTCGAAGCCTGGCCGGGCGGGCTGTTGCGCGCGCGCGGCAACCACGACGCGCGGCGGCTCGCCGGCGCCGACCACGTGCTGCGGCGCAAGCGCGATGGCGCGTATCTCGCGGTGGAGCGGGCGGGCGCCTTGCAGCCGCTGCGGCCCGCGTTCGCCACCGAACCCGGTGTCGCCGATGCGATGGCGGCGATCGCCGCAGTCGGCGTGCCGCGCCGGCCCGGCATCGATGCGGTGCCGGCCCTGCCGCTCGCGCGCCTGCAACAGCGGCTCGACGCGCTGGGCCTGGACGCCGGCGCGTATGCGGCGCGCACCGGCCTCGCGCTCGTGCCCGAGCCGGCGTGGCTCGCGCTCGCCGGCTTCGACCGCTACGCGCGGCCGCTGTGGCTGCGTGCCGATGCGGCAGTTGCCTGGACCGCGATGCAGGCCGACGCGCTGCGCGACGGCGTCGTGCTCGAGGCGATCTCCGGCTACCGCAGCCACGATTACCAGCTCGGCATCTTCGAACGGAAGCTGGCGCGCGGCCTGTCGGTCGAGGAGATCCTCACCGTCAACGCGGCACCGGGCTACAGCGAGCACCACGGCGGCACCGCGCTCGACATCGGCGCACCCGGCGAACCGCCCGCCGAGGAATCGTTCGAGGCCACGCCCGCCTTCGCCTGGCTGCAGGCCAATGCCGGCGGCCACGGCTTAGCGCTGAGCTACCCGCGCGGCAACCCGCACGGCATCGCCTACGAGCCGTGGCACTGGGCTTACGCGGCGGCCTAAAGCCCGGCCGCCGGGCGTAAAATCGGCGGATGACCGACACCGTCCGCCCCATCTTCCACGGCTTCGAGCAGATCCCGCTGCGCGAGTACGCCGAGCGCGCCTACCTCGACTACTCGATGTACGTGGTCCTCGACCGCGCCCTGCCCTTCCTCGGCGACGGGCTCAAGCCGGTGCAGCGCCGCATCATCTACGCGATGAGCGAGCTCGGCCTCGCCGCCGGCGCCAAGCCGAAGAAGTCCGCGCGCACCGTCGGCGACGTGATCGGCAAGTACCACCCGCACGGCGACAGCGCGTGCTACGAGGCGCTGGTGCTGATGGCGCAGCCGTTCTCGTACCGCTACCCGCTGATCGACGGCCAGGGCAACTTCGGCTCCAGCGACGACCCGAAGTCGTTCGCGGCGATGCGCTACACCGAGTCGAAGCTGACGCCGATCGCCGAAGTGCTGCTCGGCGAGCTCGGCCAGGGCACCGTCGACTGGAACCCGAACTTCGACGGCACGCTCGAGGAACCGGCGTTCATGCCGGCGCGGCTGCCGCACCTGCTGCTCAACGGCACCACGGGCATCGCGGTCGGCATGGCCACCGACGTGCCGCCGCACAACCTCAACGAAGTCGTCAGCGCCTGCGTGCGCCTGCTCGACGACCCCGACGCGACCGTGCGCGACCTGTGCGAGCACGTGCGTGGCCCCGACTACCCGACGAAGGCCGAGATCATCACCCCGGCCGCCGACCTCATGGCGATGTACGAGACCGGCATGGGCAGCGTGCGCGCCCGCGCCACGTACTCGCGCGAGCACGCGAACATCGTCATCAACGCCCTGCCCTACCAGGTCTCGCCGTCGAAGGTGATCGAGCAGATCGCGCAGCAGATGCGCGCGAAGAAGCTGCCGTGGCTGGAGGACATCCGCGACGAGTCCGACCACGCCAACCCGACGCGCATCGTGCTGATCCCGCGTTCGAACCGCGTGGACGCCGAGCAGCTGATGGGCCACCTGTTCGCGACCACCGACCTGGAGAA
>CBIHRR010000070.1:0-11287 GCA_966212495.1 uncultured Gammaproteobacteria bacterium | reverse complement strand
CGGGATCGCCGCCGACAGGATCAGCGCGTCCATGTAGCTGACGTGGTTGCACGCGAGCACCGCGGCGCCTTCGTCGGGCACATGCTCCTCCACGCCGCGCACCCGCAGCCGGTAAAGCGTGCGCACCAGCACCCAGCTGAGGAAGCGCATCAGGAACTCGGGCACGATCGTGAAGATCCAGATCGCCACCAGCGTGTTGGCGATCGCCAGCGCCAGGAACAGCTGCGGGATCGACCAGTGCGCCCATTGCCGCAGCAGCAGGCACAGCACCGAGGAGGCGACGACGAAGCCGGAGTTCTGGATGTTGAGCGCGCCGATCACCCGCGACAGCTCGCCCTTCGGCGTGCGGCCCTGGATCAGCGCGAACAGCGGCACCACGAAGAAGCCGGTGAACAGGCCGATGCCGACGAGGTCCATGACGATCCGCCAGCTGCCCGCCGAGCGCAGGAAGCCCATCACGTCGAGGCCGGACACCGCGACCGTGCCGCTACGCGCGAAGTACAGGTCGAACAGGAACGCGCTCATGCCGAACGCGCCCAGCGGCACCAGCCCGATCTCGACCGTGCGCGCCGACAGCTTCTCGCACAACATCGAGCCGGTGCCCGTGCCGATCGAGAACAGCGCCAGCGCGAACACGTACAGCGTGTTGCCCCCGCCCAGGTGCGCGACCGCGTAATCCGGCAGCTGCGTCGCGAACACCGTGCCGACGAACCAGAACCAGGACACGCCCAGCACCGCGTTGCGCACTGCGAGCTGCTTGCGCGCCAGGCGCAGGACCTCGAAGGTCTCCGGTACCGGATTCCACTGGATGCGCAGGTCCGGCGCCGCGGCGCCTGCGGGCGGGATCAGGCGGCTCACCAGGTTGCCGCACACCGCCAGCGCGATCACGCAGGCACCGGCAACCCACGGCCCGTGCGGGCCGGCCACGGTGAAGATCAGGCCGCCCGCGATCATGCCAACCAGGATCGACACCGACGTGCCCATCTCGACGAGACCATTGCCGCCGGTCAGCTCCTCGGGGCGCAGCACCGACGGCAGGATCGAGTACTTCACCGGCCCGAACAGCGTCGACTGCACGCCGGTCAGGAACAGCGCCACCAGCAGCAGCGGCAGCGCCTGCAGCACGAAGGCCACGGCCGCCAGCGACATGATCGCGATCTCCATCGAGGTCGTGATCCGGATCAGCCGCGACTTCTCCAGTTTCTCCGCGATCTGTCCCGCGGTCGCCGAGAAGAGGAAGTAGGGCAGGATGAAGATCGCCGGCGCCAGCGACGCATACAGCGTGCGCTGCGACGGCGAAGCCTCCATCCAGAACAGCAGGCCGATGATCGCCTGCCGGAACACGTTGTCGTTGAACGCGCCGAAGCACTGGGTGATGAACAGCGGCAGGAAGCGCCGCTGGCGCAGCAGCTCGAACTGCGAATGCTTGTCCCCGGCACCGGCCATCGGCTTCCCCCGGCGGCCCATGGCCGCGTCCCGGGGCCTATCGTATCCTCCGCCCACGATCCCGCAGGAGCCGCGACGATGCCCGCGATGCCCGCAGCCTTCCTCGGCCATGGCAGCCCGATGAACGCGATCGAGCGCAACCGCTACACGGACGCCTGGCGCGCCCTCGGCGCCGCGGTCCCCAAGCCGCGCGCGATCCTGGCCGTCTCGGCGCACTGGTACGTCAACGCCACCGCGGTCACCGCGATGGCACGGCCCAAGACCATCCACGACTTCTACGGCTTCCCGCAGCCGCTTTTCGACGTGCGCTACCCGGCGCCGGGGCTGCCGGAGCTCGTCCACGAGATCGCCGAAGTGGTCGAGCCCGAGCAGGTCGGCGCGGACCACGACAGCTGGGGCCTCGACCACGGCACCTGGTCGGTGCTCGTGCATGCGTTCCCCAAGGCCGACGTCCCGGTCGTGCAACTCTCGATCAACGCGCTGCAGCCGCCGCGCTACCACCTGGCGATGGGCCGGAAGCTCGCCGCCCTGCGCGCGCGCGGGGTGATGGTCGTCGGCAGCGGCAACGTCGTGCACAACCTGCGCGCGATCGACTGGAAGCAGCCCGACGCCGGCTTCGACTGGGCGCGCCGCTTCGACGCCGCCGCGCGCCGGATCATGACCGAACGCCCCGGCGATGCCCTCGAACTGTTCGGCCATCCGGACTTCCGAATGGCCGTGCCCACCGACGAGCACTTCCTGCCGCTGCTCTACATCGCGGGCATGGCGGCCGAATCCGGCCGCGTCGCCGACGTGCTGGTGGAGGGCTACGCCTACGGCTCGCTGTCGATGGCGTGCTACACCGTCGGCACCTGCGAACCCGCGTTGCAGGACGGGCTGGGCGGCGCGGCGGCGCTGGAGACGGTGATGGCGCCGGAAGACGCGAACGTCTGAGGCGGGGGCGGTCTCGAACCACGCGCGCGCAAACGGCGAAAGCCAAATTTTCGCCGGGACGAAAGCAAAACTTGCTTCGTTCCCGGCGGGCGCCCCTAACGTCCGGATCCATGAAGGACGAGAAAGCGGAATTTTCGGCGCGCCTGCGCACGGCGCTGAAGGAAGCAAGGATCGAGGCCAGCCCCGTCGTCCTCGAGAAGCGCTTCAATTCCCGCTACGCCGGCGCGCCAGTGACCGCGCAGGCGATTTCCGGCTGGCTCAACGGCAAGTCGATCCCGCGCCAGGACAAGCTGCGGGTGCTCGCCACGCTCGTGGGAGTGGATGCGCATGTCCTGCAATACGGCGGCAGCGGCGCGCGGTCGCGCGTGGGCGAGGTCGCGCAGGCGTGGGAAGGGCTCAGCCCTGCCGAGCGCGCGATGGTGGATGCCTACCTCACGCTCGCGCCGCCGCAACGCAAGCTCGTGCGCGATCTCGTCAACGCGCTCGCGGAAAAGGGCACCGGCGCCGGCTGAACATGGCGCCTTCGCGCCGGCCTTGCACCCGCGCCGGGGCGCTCGTCAGCCGCGCTCGCGCGCGATCGCGCGCCAGCCGATGTCGTGGCGGTGGAACTCGCCTGGCCATGAGATGCCGGCGACCTCCTGGTAGGCGCGGCGCTGCGCATCGGCGACGCTGTCGCCCAGCGCGCACACGCACAGCACGCGGCCGCCAGCCGTGACGGCATGCGCGCCTTCGATGCGCGTGCCCGCGTGGAAGACCTTGCTGCCGTCCACGTCGGGGGCGTCGATCGAGTTGATCACGTCGCCGGTGCGCGGCTTGCCCGGATAGCCTTCGGCGGCCATCACCACGCCGAGCGACGGGCGCGGATCCCATTGCGCAACGGCGCCACCGAGCTTGCCGGCGATGGCGGCCTCGACCAGGTCGAGCAGGTCCGATCGCAGCCGCAGCATCACCGGCTGCGTTTCCGGATCGCCGAAGCGCACGTTGAACTCGATCACCTTCGGCGCGCCGGCCTTGTCGATCATCAGGCCCGCATAGAGGAAGCCGGTGAACGGGATGCCGTCGGCGATCATGCCGCGCACGGTCGGCTCGACGACCTCGCGCATGATCCGCGCGTGCACGTCGGGCGTCACCACCGGCGCGGGCGAATACGCGCCCATGCCGCCGGTGTTGGGGCCGGTGTCGCCGTCGCCGACGCGCTTGTGGTCCTGCGACGTGGCCATCGGCAGTGCATGCGTGCCGTCCACCATCGAGATGAAGCTGGCTTCCTCGCCGTCGAGGAACTCCTCGACGACGACGCGCGAGCCCGCGGCGCCGAACGCATTGCCGGCGAGCATGTCGCGCACCGCGTCCTCGGCCTCGGCCAGCGTCGTCGCGACGATGACGCCCTTGCCCGCGGCCAGGCCGTCGGCCTTGACCACGATGGGGGCGCCGCCACTCGCTGCGGCGCGTGCGCGCACGTCCGCGAGCGCCGCGTCGACGTCGGCGTGCACCGCGTAGTGCGCGGTGGGGATGCCGTGGCGCGCGAGGAAGTCCTTCGCGTAGGCCTTGCTGCCTTCCAGCTGCGCGGCGGCCGCGGTGGGGCCGAAGATGCGCTGTCCGCGCGCGCGGAAGGCGTCGACGACGCCGGCGACCAGCGGCTGCTCGGGGCCGACGACGGTCACCGACACGCCTTCGCGCTGCGCCAGTGCCAGCAGCCCGTCGATGTCGGTGGCCTGCACGTCGACGTTGCGGCATTTGTCCTCGGCGGCGGTCCCGGCATTGCCCGGCGCGACCAGCACCTGCGACACGCGCGGCGACCGTGCGAGTTTCCACGCCAGCGCATGTTCCCTTCCGCCACCGCCGATCACGAGCACCTTCATCGCTGCCGCCTCAATGCCGGAAGTGGCGGATGCCGGTGAACACCATCGCGATGCCGTGCTCGTCGGCCGCGGCGATCACCTCGGCGTCGCGCATCGAGCCGCCGGGCTGGATCACCGCCTTGATGCCGGCGTCCGCGGCCGCGTCGATGCCGTCGCGGAACGGGAAGAAGGCGTCCGACGCCATCACCGAGCCCGGCACTTCGAGCCGCGCGTCGGCCGCCTTGATGCCGGCGATGCGCGCCGAATACACGCGGCTCATCTGCCCGGCGCCGACGCCGATGGTGCGGCCATCCTTCGCGTACACGATCGCGTTGGACTTCACGAATTTCGCCACCCGCCAGGCGAACAGCAGGTCGTCGAACTGCGTGGCGGTCGGCGCGAGCTTCGTCACGACCTTCAATTCGTCGCGCCCGACCTCGCGGATGTCGCTGGTCTGCATCAGCAGGCCGGAACCGACGCGCTTGACGTCGAAATTGTTGCGGCCTTCGCCGTGCGGGATGCGCAGCACGCGGACGTTGGCCTTCCTGCGCGCGTAGTCGAGCGCGCCGGCGTCGTAATCCGGCGCGATCAGCACCTCGACGAACTGCCGGTCCAGGATCGCCTTGCAGGTCGCCGCGTCGAGCGGGCGGTTGAAGGCGATGATGCCGCCGAAGGCCGACGTCGGGTCGGTGGCGTAGGCGGCCTCGTAGGCGTCGCCGCAACCGCTGCCCACGGCCACGCCGCAGGGATTGGCATGCTTGACGATCACGCAGGCGGGCCGGTCGAACTGTCGCACGCATTCCCACGCGGCGTCGGCGTCGGCCAGGTTGTTGTAGCTCAGTTCCTTGCCCTGCAGCTGCGAGAACGTCGCCAGCGTGCCCGGCACGGGCCACAGGTCGCGGTAGAACGCGGCGTGCTGGTGCGGGTTCTCGCCGTAGCGCAGGTCCATGACCTTCACGAAGTTGCTGTTCTGCTGCGCCGGGAACAGGCCGCGCGCGCCGTCGTCGCCGAGCGAGGACAGGTAGTCGCTGATGCAGGCGTCGTACTGCGCGACGCGGTTGAACGCGGCGACCGACAGCGCGAAGCGCGTCTTCGCCGACAGCGCGCCGGCGTTCGCGTCGAGCTCGGCGACGATCGCGTCGTATTGCGCCGGATCGGTCGCGACCGCGACGCGCGCGAAGTTCTTCGCCGCCGAGCGCAGCATCGCCGGCCCGCCGATGTCGATGTTCTCGACGATGTCCGCGAGCGAACTCGATGGATCGGACGAGACGCGCTCGAACGGATACAGGTTCAGCACCAGCAGGTCGATCGGCGCGATGCCGTGGTCGGCCATCACCGCGTCGTCGGTACCGGCGCGTCCGAGCAGGCCGCCATGGACCACGGGATGCAGGGTTTTCACCCGGCCGTCCATCATTTCCGGGAAGCCGGTGGCCTCGCTGACGTCGGTCACCGCCAGGCCGGCGTCGCGCAACGCGCGCGCGGTGCCGCCGGTGGAAAGCAGCGCCACGCCGTGGCGGTCCAGCGCACGCGCCAGGTCCAGCAGGCCGGCCTTGTCGGAGACCGACAGCAGGGCACGGCGCACGCGCACGGGTTCGCCGCGCATCGCATCGTCACCCATGCTCATGCGATCCCGTAGTCGCGCAATTTCCGGCGCAGCGTCGCGCGGTGGATGCCGAGCATCGTCGCCGCGCGGCTCTGGTTGCCGTCGCAGTGCTGGAGCACCTCGGCGAACAGCGGGATCTCGAGTTCGCGCAGCGCGATCTCGTAGAGGTCGTTGGCGTCGCAACCGTCGAGGTCGCGCAGGTAGCGCCGCACCGAATTGGCGACGTGCTCGCGCAGCGGCGGGCGGTTCCCGCCACGGCTGGGTTCGGTGCGATCGACGGCGTTCAAGCGACTCCCCCGGGGATCCAGATGCGCCACCGGCGCGCGGCCGGCGGGGGAAACGAGTCTAGCGCGGCGGCGCCCGACGCGCCACGCGGGAAGCGCGGTCCCGGCCCGGATTCAGCGGAAATCGAACGTAAACGCGACCACGCCGGGGCCCGGCTCGACGACGTCCAGCGCGACGGCGGCGCTCGCGCCACTGGCGAGCGTGGGCTGCGCCGGCGCCTTGCCCAGGTACTCGGCCGGCGTGAATGCACGGAAGCCGACCGCGCGGCCGTCCGCATCGGACAAGGTCAGCAGCAGCGTCGGCCAGGCCTGCGCCCAGCGCGCATCGTTGCGGAAGCTGGCGGCGACGTGGAGGACGCCGGGCTGCGACGGGGCGGGGCGCACGTCGCGCTGCAGCAGCGTGAACGCGGCCGGCTCGCGCCACGCGGGCACGTCGCATCGCAGCACCGTGCACGCGCCGGCCAGCAGCGGCCGCCAGTGCGCGTCCGCCGCCAGTCGCGCGCGGTCGGCCAGCAGCACCTGCACGACGAGCAGCAGGGCGAGCACCGCGATGATCGCTGCGCCGTGCCACGACGCGCGCAGCCCGCGCGCATCGGCGGTGTCGTTCGCGGGCGGTTCCAGGAAGGTCGGCAGGGCGGGCATGCGCCAATTCTAGAAGCTTATGGGCGCCGCACGCCGTCGATGCGGAGCCAGTCGCCCTGCTTCTCCACGCGCAGCGCGTCGAACCAGGCCGAATAGCGCTGCAGCAAGGGGTTTTCCTGCCCGTCGAGGATGCCGGACAGCGCGATCCGCCCGCCCGGCGCGACCCTGGCGGCGAGTTCGTCGGCCAGCGCGTCGAGGGCGGACGCGAGGATGTTGGCGACCACCACCGGATACGCGCGCTCCGGCGCTTCGCCGGGCGCGTGCACCCGCAGGCGATCGGCGACGCCGTTGCGTCCGGCGTTGTCGTGCGTGGCCAGCAGCGCCTGCGGGTCGTTGTCCACGCCGGTCGCCGACGCCGCGCCGAGCTTCAGCGCGGCGAGCGCGAGGATGCCGCTGCCGCAGCCGAAATCCAGCACGTCCGCGCCTCGCAGCAGGCCTTGCGCGGCCAGTCCGTCCAGCCACTCCAGGCACAGCGCGGTGGTCGGATGCGTGCCGGAACCGAACGCCAGGCCCGGATCGAGCCGCACCACCGCCGCGTCGGGCACGTCGGCCGCGGGCGGGAGCTCGCGGTTCCAGGGCACGATCCAGGTGCGCGCGCCGAAGGACAACGGCGTGTACTGGTCCATCCACGCGCGTTCCCAGTCCTGGTCGCCGACGTTGCGGAACGACGCGCGCGTCCAGTCCAGGCCCGGGTCGAAACTCTCCAGTGCGGCGAGCAGCAGCAGCGCATCGGCGTCGTGCGGGAACAGCGCCGACAGCGCGATCCCCTCCCACAGCGGCGTCTGCCCGACGCCGGGTTCGAGGATCGCGCGTTCGTCCGGCGTGGCGGCGTCCGCGTCGAGCAAGGTCACCGCGAGCGCACCGACATCCTCCAGCGCGTGCTCGTAGCGCGGCTGTTCGTTGAGGCGGCAGCGGACGGAGAGTTCGAGGAAAGGCATGGTCAGCGGCCGAGCAGGCCCTTGAGCAGGGACTTGACGTTCGGCTTGTCCTGCTTCGGTTCCGTGGCCTGTTCCTGGCGCGCGTCGGTGGCGTCGTCGCCATCGTCGCGGCCCTGCATCGCCGCGCCGAAATCCATGCCGAGCATCGCCATCGCGGTGGACTTGGTGCGCACGCGCACGTTCCATTCCGGATCCCAGGCGACCTTCGGGTCCTTCGGCTTCGGCGGCCACGACAGGTTGGTTTCGGGCCCGTAGGCGATCATCTGCAGCATGCCTGCCGCGGCGTTGCCATCCTTGCCGGCGAAGATGCCCTTCGGGATCGCGCACGAGCCCACCGTCGGCGCCAGCAGCACCTTTTCCCCGATCCACTTGTCGACCGTGGCATTGGGCAGGTAGTCCACCAGGCCCATGCCCGCATCGGGGGTTTCGGAACTGGTCCAAAACACCAGCGTGTCGCCCTGCATGCCCATCGCCGACAGGAAATAGCCGCGCGCGTTGGCGACCGGTTGCCAGCGCCAGGTCTGGCCGCTCGCCAGGTCGCCGGCGTGGGCGAGCGCGATCTTCGGCATGAAGTCCTGGGCCTGGCCGAGCGCGAACTTGAGCGATGCGGGCACGCGATCGCCGGTGACATGGTGCTCGCCGGCGACCGAAGCGCCATCGGGCACGCTGCGCGTGTCCTTCTCGTTCGGCCACAGCGCGGTGTCGGGACCGGTGCGCGGGTCGCGGTCCGGCGCGTAGCGGCCCTGCAGCGAGCCGCTGACCTTGACCTTGCCGTCCTTGCTGCTGACTTCGAACACCTTCGGCTGGCCGGCGCGCACGTCGGTGCCGCAACCCCAGTAGATCAGGATGCGCGCGGCCGCATCCGGCGGCTTGCCCGCGAACTGCGGCACATCGCGCTCGTCCGGCCCGGAAGGCGGCCGCTTCGGCGCGAGCAGCGGCAGGCTGTCGCCCAGGCGCAGGCCGCCGGGAACGGCGTCGGACGCCGCGCCGCCGGGATCCAGGCTGTTGCGCAGGGTCACGTCCATGTACTGGCCGGGCATGGCGGGGTGCTGCGTCGCGCCGTAGGTGTTGTTGCCGCCGCGTCCGCCGAACATGCCCATCGCCATCCTGCCGAGGCCGCCCATGGCCGGCATGCCTGGCATGTCGTGGGTCGCCAGATCGATGTAGAGCAAGGTTTCGGGACCCTTCCTCGCGTTCTGGCTGGCGGCCGGCAGCGCCAGCGCGAGGGTCGCGAGGGCGGCGGCAGGGAAGAGGCGATCGCGGTGCGACATGGTGGAATCCCGAAGCGTGGTGCCATCGTAAACGCTGATCCGCCCTTGGCGCGGCCAGCGATGCACTCAGGCCTCTGCGCGTTCCTGGGCGTGGCGCTCGACGATCCAGTCCTGGCGCCGGCGCAGCATGCGCATGCCGCCGTGCAGGTAGTGCAGGCTGAACGCGAGCGACAAGCCGATCGCGAGCAAGTGCCAGCCGCGCGCCAGCATCGCCGCGGGATAGCGCAGCACCAGCCACCAGCACAGCGCCTGGAACGCCACCGTCGCGGGGATCATCCAGCGGATGTTGAGCCGCTGGTCGGCGAGGATGTCGGCGAGCAGCGCGCGCTCGCCCGGCGTGCGGAAATCGCCGGCCTGCTGCCGCACGAGCCGCAGGTCCCACGCGTACAGGCACCACACGCATGCGGCGTACAGCGCGTTGAGCGCGTACCAGTGCGCCGGCACGGCGACCTGCGTGAGCGCCGCCGCCTCGATGAGCGTGGACGCGAAGTACAGGAAGGTGTGGCCGAACTCCAGCGGCCAGCCGATGAACGACAGCGTGTGCAGCAGCGCGCGCGACCAGAAGATCAGGATCAGCACCAGGCCGGTCGCGATGTACGGCCACGCCTGCCATTGCAGGCCGACGATCGGGTCCACCGCCGCGTTGGCGAGCACGCCCAGGGCCAGGCCCTGGACGATGCTGATCAGCGTCAGCTCGATGTTCGCGACCGTCTCGTCGAGGCGGATGCGCGCCGCGCTGCGATGGCCCCGCGATGGCAGCTGCTGCATGCCGTCTCCCCTTTCGCCCGGGCGCCGCCGTGCGCGGCTACACGATCGACAGCGACTTTTCCTTCTGCTCCGCCAGCCGCTTCTCGAGGTAGTGGATGTTCTGGCCGCCGCGCTGGAAGCCGGCGTCGGCCATGATCCGCTGCTGCAGCGGCACGTTGGTCTTGATGCCGTCCACCACCATTTCGCTCAGCGCCACGCGCATGCGCGCGATCGCGGTCTCGCGATCGCGGCCGTGCACGATGAGCTTGCCGATCATCGAGTCGTAGTTCGCGGGGACGCGGTAGCCCTCGTAGATGTGCGAGTCCACGCGCACGCCCGGTCCGCCCGGCGCGTGGAAGTGCTGGATCAGGCCGGGGCAGGGCATGAAGGTGTCCGGGTCCTCGGCGTTGATGCGGCACTCGATCGCATGGCCCTCGAGGACGATGTCCTCCTGCTTCAGCGACAGCTTGTTGCCGGCGGCGATGCTCAGCTGCTCGCGCACCAGGTCGATGCCGGTGACCATTTCGGTGACCGGGTGCTCGACCTGGATGCGGGTGTTCATCTCGATGAAGTAGAAGCGGCCGTCCTCGAACAGGAACTCGAAGGTGCCCGCGCCGCGGTAGCCGATGCGCACGCAGGCTTCCACGCAGACCTTGCCGATCTGCGCGCGCAGTTCCGGCGTGATGCCGGGCGCCGGCGCTTCCTCCACGACCTTCTGGTGGCGGCGCTGCATCGAGCAGTCGCGCTCGCCCAGGTGGATCGCGTTGCCCTGGCCGTCGGCGAGCACCTGGATCTCCACGTGGCGCGGGTTCTCCAGGAACTTCTCCATGTAGACCATGTCGTTGCCGAACGCCGCCTTGGCTTCCGCCTTGGTGGTGGCGATCGCGTTCACGAGCGCGGCTTCGGTGTGGACGACGCGCATGCCGCGCCCGCCGCCGCCGCCGGCCGCCTTCACGATCACCGGATAGCCGATCTCGTGCGCGATCTTCAGGTTCGCCTCGGCGTCGTCGCCCAGCGGGCCGCCGCTGCCCGGCACGCACGGCACGCCGGCGGCCTTCATCGCGCGGATCGCCTCGACCTTGTCGCCCATCAGGCGGATCGTTTCGGCCTTCGGCCCGATGAACACGAAGCCGGAGGTTTCCACGCGCTCGGCGAAGTCCGCGTTCTCGCTGAGGAAGCCGTAGCCCGGATGGATCGCCTGCGCGTCGGTGACTTCGGCGGCGGCGATGATCGCGGCCATGTCCAGGTAGCTCTGCGCCGACGGCGCCGGGCCGATGCACACCGATTCGTCGGCCATGGCGACGTGCTTGAGGTTGCGGTCGACGGTGGAATGCACCGCGACCGTGCGGATGCCGAGCGCGTGGCAGGCACGCAGGATGCGCAGGGCGATTTCGCCGCGGTTGGCGATGACGACTTTATCCAGCATGGGAGCCGTGCCCCGCTCAGCCGATCACGAACAGCGGCTGGTCGAATTCGACCGGCTGGCCGCTTTCGGCGAGGATCTTCAGCACCGTGCCGGAGACGTCGGCCTCGATCGGGTTGAACATCTTCATCGCCTCGATGATGCCGAGCGTGTCGCCGGCCT
>CBIHRR010000069.1:0-11305 GCA_966212495.1 uncultured Gammaproteobacteria bacterium | reverse complement strand
GCCTGGCCCTCGACGGCCGGATCGCCCGCCGGCGCGGCAGCGTGGGAGGCCGCGGCCGGCGCCACGGCAACCGGTGCGGCTTGTACGGCCTGCGCAGCCGCCGGATGTTCGCCGTCGCGCGGCTTGCGCGGGCCGCGCTCGCCGCTGCGGGGACCCCGCTCGCCGCGACTTTCGCCGCCGGCACCGCGGCTGCCCGGGCCACTGCGCGTGCTGCCGCCGCGGCCGCCGGTGCGGCCACCGCCGCGGCGCTGCTCGTCCGCGGCACGCTGCTCGCGCGCCTCGCGGAAGATCGTGCCGATGCTGTCGTCCTCGCCCTCATCGCCCTCGACCGCCGCCACCGGCGCGCGCGGCGTGCGCGGCAGCGCCGTCATCAGCTCGGCCGTCACCGGCTCGGACGGGATCTTCTGGTCGATGTAGGCCTCGATGTCGGGCAGCGACATCGCGTAGCGCTCGCAGGCGAAGCTGATCGCGTCGCCCTCGGCGCCCAGGCGCGCGGTGCGCCCGATGCGGTGCACGTAGTCCTCGGCGTCGAACGGCAGGTCGTAGTTGTAGACGTGGCTGACGCCGTCGATGTGCAGGCCACGCGCGGCCACGTCGGTGGCGACCAGGATCTCGAGCTGGCCGGCCTGGAACTTCTTCAGCAGCGACTCGCGCTTCTTCTGCGGCACGTCGCCCGACAGCACGCCGACGCGGTAGCCGTTGCGCTCCAGCGCACGCGCCACGCGCTCGACGAAGGCCTTGGTGTTCACGAACACCATGGTCCGCGCGCCCTCGCTGCGCGACAGCAGGCCCAGCAGCAGCGGCAGCTTTTCCTCGTCGGCCGGGTAGTAGAGCTTCTGGCGGACGCGCGCTGCGGTGATGTGCTCGGTCTCGACGACGATCTTCTCGGGCTCGTTCATGTGCTCGTAGGCGAGCTCGAGCACGCGGTGGCTCAGCGTCGCGGAGAACAGCATGGTCTGGCGCTCGGTGCGGATCGGCATGCGCCGCAGCAGGAAGCGGATGTCCTTGATGAAGCCCAGGTCGAACATGCGGTCGGCTTCGTCCAGCACGCAGACTTCGCAGGCGTGCAGGCTCACGACCTTGTGCTGCTTGACGTAGTCGATCAGGCGTCCCGGCGTGGCGATGATCACGTCGGCGCCGGCCTGCAGCAGCGCGCGTTGCTTGTCGTAGTCGACGCCGCCGTAGACCAGCGCGAACTTCAGGCCGAGGTCGGACGCGAACTTCACCGCGTCCTTGTGGATCTGGATGGCGAGTTCGCGCGTCGGCGCGAGGATCAGCGCGCGCGGGTCCTCCGGCTTGCGCTCGGCGAGCGCGGGGCGCGTCAGCAGGCGGTTCACGACCGTGACCAGGAACGCGAGGGTCTTGCCGGTGCCCGTCTGCGCCTGGCCGGCGACGTCGCGCCCGGCGAGGGTGATCGGCAGCGTCAGCGCCTGGATCGGGGTGCAGCGGGAGAATCCGGCGCCTTCGAGGCCGGCCAGCGTGGCCGGATGCAGGTCGAAGGAGGAAAAGGCGATATCGGTGAGTGGCTTGTCGCTCATGCGTGGGATGCGTGTTCTTCGATGAATGGCGTGGATTTGCGTGCGTGGGGCGTACGCGCGGGGCGTGCTTGCGGCGTGCTTGCGAGGAACCTGCTTCCGGATCTGGCGGCGGGCGCGGGAACGCGGCGCTTGCGTGGGAGGCATCCGCGAAGCAGACTGCCGGTGGGCGCCCCGGGGTCGCGCTGAGCGCTTGATCCCCGCCAGGAACACCCTCATTTGGAGCATTCCAAGTCTAACAGCATCCCGTCCCTGCCCGGCGGCGGGGGCCGCATTACCGGCATTATCGAAGGAGACCCCATGTCCGACACCGTGATCCACGCCACCGACGCCGATTTCGACAGCGCCGTCCTGCAGTCCGACGAGCCGGTGCTGGTCGATTTCTGGGCCCAGTGGTGCGGCCCGTGCAAGATGATCGCGCCCGCCCTGGACCAGATCGCGAGCGAGTACGCGGGCAAGGCCAAAGTGGTGAAGGTGGACGTCGACGCCAACCAGGCGACCGCGCTGAAGTACCACGTGCGCTCGATCCCGATGCTGCTGCTGTTCAAGGGCGGCCAGGTGCAGGCCACGCAGATCGGCGCCGTCGGCAAGGCCCAGCTCACCCAGATGATCGACAAGGCGCTTTAGGCCGGAGCGCTTCCGGGCGGGCGCCCCGGGCGTCCGCTGCCGGCGACAGGCGGCCCGCTGGCGCCCGCTACCGACTGAACCACCTGCCCCGCTCCCCTTGCCGCGCCGCGGGCGCGGTGCTAGTTTTGCCCCACCGGCACAAGCGCCCGGCACCCAGGTGCCCCGGCCGCAGCGCTGCCGCATCCCTCTCCGCCTCTTCCAAGGCTCCCCGCCCGCTCCGGGCGCTCGCATCCGCGAGGAATAACCACTTTGTCCGACGATACCCCCCAGGATTCCGGCGATAACGCCGAAAAGCGCGTGCGCCGCCCGCGCGCGCCCCGCAACGCCGAGGCCGCGAGCGCCCAGGCGCCGGCACCCGCCGCGCCTTCTGCGACTCCCGCGCCATCCGCGCCATCCGCGCCGCCGGCCGCCGCGCCGCCGCCGTCTCCTGCCGCCGACGCGCCGCAGAACCGACCGCCCCGGCACGACGCCGGTGGCGACCAGGGTGGCCATGGCGGACAGCCGCAGGGCCAGCCGCAGGGCGGCCAACCCCAAGGCGGCCAACCGCAGGGCGGCCAGCACCAGAACGGCCACAACAACGGTCAGCAGGCTGGCGGCAACGATCAGGGCCGCAACAACAACAACCGCCGCGACCGCTTCCGCAATCGCCGCGACCGCCAGCGCGACCGCTTCCGCGACGACGGCCTGCCGCACGACGACAACGGCGCCGAGCAGCAGCAGTTCCAGACCCGCCCGGCGAACATCCCCGAGGACTTCCCGCAGTATTCGCTCGGCGACCTCAAGCGGATGCCGGCGCAGAAGCTGCTCGACATCGCCGACCAGCTCGGCCTGTCCGAAGGCGTCGCCCGCGCCCGCAAGCAGGACGTGATCTTCGCGCTGCTGAAGGTGCTGACCCGCACGCCGGAAGGCGTGGCCGCCGACGGCGTGCTCGAGATCCTGCCCGACGGCTTCGGCTTCCTGCGCGCGGCCGAGGCCTCGTACCTCGCCGGCCCGGACGACACCTACATCTCGCCCTCGCAGATCCGCCGCTTCAACCTGCGCACCGGCGACCACCTCTCGGGCCGCATCCGCTGGCCGAAGGACGGCGAGCGCTACTTCGCGCTCAACATCGTCGACGAGATCAACGGCGAGCCGATCGAGGCCTCGAAGAACAAGGTCCTGTTCGAGAACCTGACGCCGCTGTTCCCGCGCCGCCGATTCCGGCTCGAGCGCGGCGACGGTTCCACCGAGGACATCACCGGCCGCATCCTCGACCTGATGGCCCCGCAGGGCAAGGGCCAGCGCGCGCTGATCGTCTCGCCGCCCAAGGCGGGCAAGACGATGATGATGCAGCAGGTCGCGACCGCGATCACGCACAACCATCCCGACGTGCACATGATCGTGCTGCTCATCGACGAGCGCCCCGAGGAAGTCACCGACATGCAGCGCACCGTGCGCGGCGAGGTGATCTCGTCGACGTTCGACGAGCCGGCCGCGCGCCACGTGCAGGTCGCCGAGATGGTGATCGAGCGCGCCAAGCGCCTGGTCGAGCACAAGAAGGACGTGGTGATCCTGCTCGACTCGATCACCCGCCTCGCGCGCGCCTACAACAACGTGGTGCCGTCGTCGGGCAAGATCCTGTCGGGCGGCGTCGACGCCAACGCGCTGCACCGCCCGAAGCGCTTCTTCGGCGCGGCCCGCAACGTCGAGGAAGGCGGCTCGCTGACCATCATCGCCACGGCGCTGGTCGACACCGGCAGCAAGATGGACGAGGTGATCTACGAGGAGTTCAAGGGCACCGGCAACTCGGAAGTGCACCTGAACCGCCGCATCGCCGAGAAGCGCGTCTACCCGGCGATCGACATCAATCGTTCCGGCACGCGCCGCGAGGACCTGCTGATCGAGCCGGACCTGCTGCAGAAGATCTGGATCCTGCGCAAGCTGCTGCACGGCATGGACGAGATCGGCGCGATGGAATTCATGCTGGACAAGATGAAGACCACCAAGTCGAACGACGAGTTCTTCGCTTCGATGAAGCGCTGAGCCTGCACGACCGCCAGGCGCCGCGAGGCGCCGGCGCAATGAAAAAGGGCGCCGATCGGCGCCCTTTTTCGTCGCCGCCGGGGGCGGCGGGTTACAGCACCTTCACCGCCGACCACGCCGCGGCGACCGCGTTGGCCTGGGTCGAGCCGGCGCCGTACAGGTCGGCCGCGGCGCTCAGGGTCGCGGCGCGCGCGCCGGCATAGTCCGTGTTGCTGGTCATGTAGACGGTGAGCGCGCGATACCAGATCTTGCTTGCCGCGTCGCGGCCGATGCCGGTGATCGCGGTGTTGCCGTTGCACACCAGCGACGCGGGCGTCAGCCCGAACTGGGCGAAGCCCGCCGGGACCACCGCGCCTTCCGCGAGCAGGTAGTAGAAGTGGTTGGCGACGCCCGAGCTGTAGTGCACGTCGAGGTTGCCCAGCGTCGACGAGTAGCAGTCCGGCGACGCGCCGTCGAGGCTCGGCTTGAACATGTAGCGCAGCGCGTAGTAGCCCGGGTTGTTGGGGTAGAGCTTCTCGCCGATCAGGTAGTCGCCCGGATCGTTCGGGTTGGCGGTGTGCCACTCGACCATCGTGCCGTTGATGTCGGAGGTCGCCTCGTTCAGGCCTCCGGATTCCTTGCTGTAGACCAGGCCGGCGGAGCGGCTGGTGACGCCGTGCGACATCTCGTGGCCCGCGATGTCGAGCGCGACCAGCGGCATGATGGTGACGCCGTTGTCGCCGTCGCCGAAGGTCATGCAGAAGCAGGAGTCGCGCCAGAAGGCGTTGCCGTAGTTGCGGCCGTAATGCACGCGGCTGACCGCGCCGACGCCGTCGTTGGCGATGCCGTGGCGGCCATGCACGTCGAAGTAGTAGTCCCACGTGGCCGAGACGCCGTAGTGCGCGTCCGCCGCCACCGTCGCGGAGTCGTTCAGCCCGCCATTGCCCCAGTTGTTGTCGGCATCGGTGTAGATCGAGCCCATGCCGGTCTGGCGCAGGCCCATGTTGGTGGTGTAACCGCCGCCGCGGGTCGTGTCCTTGAGCTGGAAGACGCTGCCGCACTTCACCGTGTCGAGGGTGACGGTGCCTTCGGTCAGGCTCTTGCCGGAGCCGACCGCGGCCACGCCGCCTGCGCACGAGTCGCCGTCGCGGCCGGGCTGCGCGGTTTCCACGCCGTCCCAGCGGTCCAGGATCTCGCCGCTGTCGGCGTCGACCACGTAATGCATCTCGCGCGGCGTCTGGTCGGCGCGGAAGCCCGACAGGACGACTTCGTAGGCGAGCTTCGGCGAGGCGCCGCGCGCATAGACGACCAGGCGCGAATTCGGTGCATCGCTCATCGGACCGGCGAATTCGGTGTTGGCGATGCCGACGGCCCGGCCGCTGGCGAGGACGGGCACGACCCCCGGCCGCGCCGTGGTCTCGAGCGTCTGGCTGACGCCGAGCGCCTCGCCGTTGCGCGAGTGCAGCACGAAGTCGCCGCCGATCATCGGCAGGCCCTGGTAGGTGCGCCCGAAGCGGACGTGCTCGGTGCCGTCCTTGTCGACGATGGTCGATTCGGGCACCGCGTCGTCGGCGGCGGCCAGGTGCGCGAGGCGCGCGACGGCGCGGCCCGCGAGCATGGACTGGGCGCGGGCGACGGCGGCGTCGCGCTTGGCCGCGGAGGCCGGGGTCGCAACGACGAGCGCGGTGGCGATGGCGGCGCTCAGGAGGCAGGTTTGGACTTTCATTGCGGTATCCCCGTTTGGATGCGTGCTGGTGTGTGCGTGCGGTGCGTGCGGTGCGGTTCGTGCGATTCGACAGGTCGTTATGGCGTGGCTGGACTGGGTTGCAACCGGGTGGCGACGGGCATTGCGGCATGGACCCGTCGCCGTGGCGGCGCGGGCGGTTGCAGCCTCGCGTCGTCGAACCAGGACACGCGCAGGACCAGCCCGCGCGGCGAGTAACCGATGAAGCCGTAGCCGGTGTCGGGCTCGTGCGCGAGCGTGTAGCGCTCGGCGAGCTGCCGGCTTTCGACTTCCACCAGCATGCCCAGCGACTCCGGGCGCTCGAGGCCGGCGTTGTACGACTGCAGGATCGCCTTGGCCTGGTTCGCGAACGGAACGGCCTGGCGCTGGCCGCGATGCGCCGCGTCGAAGAACTGGCGATAGTAATAGGTGGGCTGGCGCAGCCGCGGAAGCGTGCGCAGCGCCGCCGTGCCGACCGCGCACACGGCGCCGTCGGCGTCGCGCCCGATGCACACCGCCTGGCGCGCGCGCTCGACGGCGCGGGACGCGTCGGCGATGGCGTTGTTGCGCTGCCAGAACGCGATGAGCTCCTGCTCGAGCGCGGGGGTCACCTGCTTCCAGGCGGGAACGATGCGCATGCTCACGGCGCCTTCCCCTGCGGCTTGCGCGGCGCGACGGCCAACCGCGCGACCAGCGCCAGGTATTCGTCGAACTCCAGCCGCTGGTCGCCGTTGCGATCGAAGCTGGCCAGCGCCGGAGCCGCCTTGCCGGCCCGTTGCACGAGCAGCAGGTTGCCGTACTCGCCGGCGCCGATGGCGCCGTCGTGGTTGGCATCGACCTTGTCGAACTGGGCGCGCAGGCTGGCCTCGACCTTGTCTTCCGCGCGCTGGCGGACCGAGTTCCAGCCCTGGCGGAATTCGGCCTGGGACAGGACGCCGTTGTGGTCCGCGTCCCATGCCTTGAACGTCGCATCGACCGCGGGCTCGCGCGGCGTGGCTGGCGCGGCGGCCTGCGCCGGCAGCGCGCGCTGCGGCTGCGGCTTCGCGGCCGCCGCCTGCGCGGAGGCCTGCATCGATGCGCATGCGATCGCGAGGCCGGCGAGCGCGAGGACGAAGCGCCGGCTCACGGCGCGGCCTCCGCCGGGATTTCCGACTCGAAGGTGATCAGGTCGCGGATCTCCGGCGTGCGCAGCCCGATCATCATCGGATTGCGCACGTTCGGCAGGAAACTGATGTCGAAGATCTCGGTGATGTCGCCCTCGAAGCGGATCCAGTTCATCACGTCGCCGTTGGTGAGCGACACGATCTGCACGCCGCACCAGGGCTCGGCGTCGCGCTTCCTGAGCTCATCGTCCAGCTGCAGGCCTTCGAAGCGCTGGTTGCGCGGCTTCGACAGGCCCACCGCGGCGACGTTGCCGATGATCGACAGCCCGCGCGCGAATCCCGGCACGAAGGCCAGCGGCACGAACTTCTTCTTCTCCATGTCGACCCAGCCCAGGTGGCCGGTGCCGGCATTGAGCAGCCACAGCCGGCCGTTGGCCCAGCGCGGCGAATGCGGCATGGACAGGCCTTCGCAGACGATCTCGTCGGTCTCGACGTCGATCACCACGCCGCCGTCGTGGCGGCGGTCGCGCCAGCCGTCGACGGTGTCGCTCCTGCAGACCGCGGTGACGTACTTCGGCCGGCCCTCGACCATCGCCAGGCCATTGAGGTGGCAACGATCCTCCGGCGCGAGCTTGCTGATGAACTTCGGCTTCCAGATCGCCTTGAAGCTGTGCGTCTGGCTCAGCTCGGCGAGGCACGAGTACTTCGTGTTGACGAACACGACCTTGCCGTTGCCGCGGATGCCGAGCTCGTGGATGTCGAGGTCGCCGATGGTCTGCGCGTTGCGCGGCACGTAGCACTTGTCGAACTGGCCGTGGATGACCTCGTTCGGGCGCAGCACGTTCTCGAAGCGCCACAGCTGGTACAGGCCGCCGAGGTAGATGCGCTGCGCGTTGCCGACCACGCCCATCGCGCGCTCGAAGATGCGCTCGAAGAACGAGACGCGGCCCTGCTTGTCGCTGCCGACCAGGTAGATGCGGCCGGTCTGGTACGAGGAGATCGCGAGCGAGATGCGGTTGCCGGACAGCCAGCCGGCCAGCGCGCGCGAGCAGGTCTTCTCGACCTTCATCCGCGTGATGTCGCGCGCGGGCGCCTGGGGCGCGGCCGCGGCGCCGGCGGGAGCCGCCGGCGTGGCCGGCGCTTCGCCCGGCGCTTCCGCGGAGGCATCCGCCGTGACCGCGTCCAGCCCGGTCTCCAGTTCGGCCCGGTCGCTGGCCTCCTGGATCCCGGCCTGCGGATGCTCGCCTTGCCTGGTCACGTCCTGCCCCGCGTCTCGTTCGTCCGTATCCATCACCAGCCGTAGCGCACCACGACCTGGCCGCCGCGGACGTCGTCCACCGCGCCGCCGTTGGCCCAGTTGAGGCCCGCCGTGGCCGACAGGCCGCCCTTGCGCACGCCCACGCCAAGCTCGGCCAGGGTGCCCGAGCCTTCGACCGAGGTGCTGCCGGAGAAGGTGTCGGCGATCGTGAAGCCGCTCTTGCCGTCGAACTCGCGCACGGCGCTCAGCGAGCCGTACGGCGTCCAGGTGAATCCGCTGCCTGCGTCGAACGAGCGGCTCAACGCCACGCCGATCCGGCCGCGTTCGGACTTGCCGCCCTCGATCGCCATCCGCACCTGGCTGCCCCCAAGCGGATCGACGTGATCGATCTTCGAACGCGTGTACTGCACCTGCGGGGTAATGGCGAAGCCGCCCGCGGACCAGCCGGTGAAGCCGGCCTCGATGTTGGACGCCGAGGCCTGGGCACTCGTCTGGCGATCGCCGGTGGTGCCTTGCAGGCGCGCGTCGATGTCCATCGTGCGGTGCGACACGTCGACGTAGAGGTTCCTGCCGATCCACGTGCCGTACAGGCCGACGCCCTGCTGCTTGAAATGCGCGCCCCCGGCGCCGCCGTCGATCCGCTGGTCGCCATCGGCGTTGCCGGCGAGGAGGCCGATGCTGAGGTTGCCGCCGAAGGCGAAGTCGACGCCGATCTCGCGGCCACGATTCTCCTGCCTGAAGCCGAAGTCCTGCCCGGCGCCCAGCCCGCTGCCTTCCGGCGACAGGTTGCCGTTGTTGCTGTAGACGCGCAGCCACGGCGAAATGGCGACGGTGCCGTCCGGGGACGGCGCCATCAGCCCCATGCGCTCGCTGCGCGTGCCCACGGCACTGTTGACCAGGCTGCGCATCCCCTGCGCCAGCGAAGCGCCGAGGACGCCGGTGCCGTTGAGGCCGTTGACGTCGACCGCCGCGGTGACGACGTTCGTCCCGCCCGCCGACGCGGTGTGCAGCGTGACGCCGAGGTCGAGGAAGTTGCTTGCGTCGAAATTGAGCACCTGCCCGCCGACGAAGCTGCCGGCCGGCACGTTGCCGCTGACCGCAACGACCGGCGCCGGCGTGCCCTTGAGCGCCGTCGGTGTGCCGTCGATCTGCAGGTTGATCGTCTGCGTGGTGCCGTTGACGACGTTTCCGTCGACGTACAGCAGGTCGGCGCCGCCATGGAGCACGCTGAGGTCCAGGTTGATCGCGCCGTCGCCGCCGAGGTCGCCGAAGACGACCAGCACGTCGTCCGGCGACCCGTCGACGAAGTCGATCACGCCGTCGTTGACCAGCGGCAGCGGGTTCGCGGCGGCGACGAGCGCCGTCGGCCCGGTGCCCATGTCGATCACGCCATAGCCGTCGGTGCGGATCGTGCCGGTGTTCTCGAAGCTGTTGCCGGCCGAGGCGCTGCCGCCCAGGTAGATGCCGGTGTACGACAGGTGCAGCGTGCCGCTGTTCGCGATGCTGTCGTCGCCGCCGAAGGTGATGATGTTGCCGTAGATGTCGCCGCTGTTGGCGATGTCGTTGGCGCCATGGCTGCCCAGCACCGCGATGGCGCCGCTGGCCGGGGCGTCGACGCCGATCGTGCCGCTGTTCACCAGCGTGGCGGTGCCGGCCGCCGACGACATCGCGACCGCGATCGCCTGGTCCGGGTGCGACGCGGAGATCGTGCCGGAGTTCTCGACGAGCACGTCGTAGTAGGCCTGCGCGAACACGCCCACCGCCGTCCCGCCCGGGCCGGCCGTCGCCGAGATGTCGCCGCTGTTGGACACTTCGACGCCGTAGGTCGCGAACGCGGCCACGCCGGCGGCCAGGCCGTAGGTCGTGGACGCGCTGATGTCGCCGGAATTGTGCAGCACGGAGTACACGCCGCCGTCGAGGTACACGCCGTAGGCGCCGTAGAAGCCGGTGGCGGAGGTGTCGCCGGACGTCGTGGCGTCCAGGTACAGGCCGCGGGCGAGCACGCCGTAGGCGGTGCCGTAGGTGGCGGTGCTGTCCACGTCGCCGCTGCTGTCGATCGTCGCGGTGCCGGTGCTGGCGCGCGCGAAGATGCCGACCGAACCGCCGACGTAGGTCGACGCGTGCACGTCGCCGCTGCTGTCGATGGCGACGTCGCCGCCGCTGGTCGTGGCGAAGATGCCGATGCCCTGGCGCCCGCCATCGGCCGAGATGTCGCCGCTGTTGTCGATGGCGATGTCGCCGCCGGTGGTCTTGGCCAGCATGCCGAACGCGTAACCGAGGTACGCCCCCGAGTAGTACGAGGCGATCGAGCCGGCGTTGTCGACCATGACGTCGCCCTGGCCGGAGGTGGTGCGCATGCCGTACGACACCCAGGCGTCCGCGGCGATGTCGCCGGAATTGGATGCGTCGGCGCCCAGCAGCCCCGCGGTCTCCACGCCCACGCCGATGTACGGGCTGTAGACGTGGATGGCGCCGCTGTTGCCGGCGCTGGCACTGCCGTTCTGCGACGAGGAGACGATGCCGTACGCGCTGTAGTAGCGCACGGCGGTGTTGGACGCGTCGATGTCGCCGGAATTGGTGACGTTGGCGTCGCCGTTGAACGCGAGCGCCATCGCGCCGTAGGCCATGCCGCCGGACAGCGCGGTGATGCCGCCGGCATTGGTCGCGGTCGCGTCGCCGTCGGCGGTGGCGACGATGCCGGTCGCCGAGCCGCCGTTCGCCAGCGCGGCCACGAGCACGTCGCCGCTGTTGGCCACGCTCGCCGAGCCGCCCGCGCCGAGCGAACGCGCTTCCGCGCCGCTGCTGGCGCTGAAGCTGACCGCGTACAGGAAGCCGGAGCTGTCGATCGCGACGTCCGCGCCCTCGGCGCCGGACACCGCCAGGATCGCGGACGCGTAACTGCTCGAATAGGTGTTGCCGTAGTCGTCGGTGGTGGCGTATCCGGCATAGACGCTGCCGGAGTTGGTGACGTCGACGCCGCCCGGCGCACGCGCGTAAATGCCGGTGGCCTGGTCGTAGCCCTGCACCTGGATCGTGCCCGAGTTGTCGACGCTCGCGC
>CBIHRR010000068.1:0-11321 GCA_966212495.1 uncultured Gammaproteobacteria bacterium | reverse complement strand
TGGATGTCGCCGAAGAGGCTCCATGGATGGATCCACGCCGTCCCCCGAAAGTCCCTTCGCGCTTCCGCCGCCCAGCCCCGAAGTCCCGTTGCCGCGTTGCCGCGTTGCCGCATTGCCGGCGAATCAGGCCGGGAGGTCGAAGAGGAGGAGGTCGGCAGCGGTGCCGGTGAGTCGGACGGGAGCGGACTCGCCCTCGAAGCCGAGGGCATCGCCGGCCGCAAGATCGCGGTCGCCGGCACGGACGCGTCCTTGCGCCACGTGCAGCCAGTAGCGGCGGGCGGGGTCCGGCGTGAACTCGACCGACTCGCCGGGGTCCAGCAGCGCACCGCGCAGCCAGGCCTGCTGCCGGATCGCCAGGCTGCCGTCGGCGCCGTCGGGCGAGGCCAGCAGCGCCCAGCGTCCGCGCCGCGCGGCAGGATCGAACGCGCGCTGCCCATACGCTGGCGGCGCGTTGACCCGGTCGGGCTGGATCCAGATCTGCAGGAAATGCACCGGCTCGTCCTGCGAGGCGTTGAATTCGCTGTGCTCGATGCCGTGGCCGGCCGACATCCACTGCACTTCGCCCGGGCGCAGCACGCCGCCACCGCCGGCGTCGTCGCGATGCGCGAGCCCGCCCGACAGCACGTAGCTGAGGATTTCCATGTTCGCGTGGTGGTGCGGCGCGAAGCCGCCGCCGGGCGCGACGCGGTCCTCGTTGACGACGCGCAGCGGGCCGAAGCCCATCCACCGCGGGTCGTGGTAATGGCCGAACGAGAACGTGTGCCTGCTGTCGAGCCAGCCGGTGCGCACGACGCCGCGTTCGGCGGCGGGACGTTCGACGATCATCGCTGCTTCCTCGCCGGCCTACTTCGCGGTCGCCGCGGTGCTGGCTTCGGTGGTGATGCGCAGCGCGATCTCGTCGCTCACCTTGGGCACGTACAGGGCGATGCCGAAGTCCGAACGCCGGATCGTCGCCGTGGCGTCGAAGCCGATCGTCTCCCGCTTGCCCGTCGCTTGCGGCGCGGCCTTGTTGATCTTCACGTCGAGCACCACCGGCTTCTGCACGCCGTGCAGGTCGAGCACGCCGGCGACTTCGAGTCGCCCCTCGCCCAGCGCCTTCACCGAGGTGCTGCGGAACGTCGCCTGCGGATGCGTCGCGGCGTCGAAGAAATCGGCGCTCAGCAGGTGCTCGGTGAGCTTGGGCACGAAGGCGTCCAGGCCCGACATCGGCAGCACGACCTCGACCGACGATTGCTCCGGCACGGCGGCGTCGTACACGATCGTGCCGGTCGCGCCGCCGAAGTTGGCGCTGGGATTCGAGTAGCCGAAATGGTTCCAGGTCGCCAGGACCACGGTGTGGTTGGGGTCGATGCGATACGCGACGCCCTCGGCGAAGGCGGGCGCCGCGAGCGCGGACAGCAGGGTGGCCGCGAAGAGGGCGGCGGGAAGGATGCGCTTGTTCATGGGAAGTCTCCGGAAGCCCGCGATGCGGGGGAGCGGCGCGCGGACGCGCGGCGCGGGGATCACTCAATCCGGCAGGCTTCGTCGAAGCCGAGCCGGGGTGCACGGGGATGGACGCTGGCGGGGTCGCCGCGACCGAGGTTGACGAGGAAATTGGAGCGGATCGCGGTGCCGGCGAAGAACGCCGCGTCGAGCTTCGCGCGATCGAAGCCGGACATCGGGCCGCAGTCGAGGCCGAGCGCGCGCGCCGCGAGGATCAGGTACGCGCCCTCCAGACTGCTACTGCGCAGCGCGGTGCGGTACAGCTCGTCCTCCGGCATCTCCGAGAACCACGGGCGCGCCTCGGTGTGCGGCGCGAGCACCGGCATCTTGTCGAAGAACGCCATGTCGTAGGCGACGATGACCGTGCAAGGCGCGGCCATGGTCTTGTCGTGGTTGCCCTTGTCCAGCGTCGGGCCGAGCTTCGCCTTGCCTTCGGCCGAACGCACGAACACGAAGCGCGCCGGGCAGGTGTTGGTTTGCGTGGGCCCGAACTTCATCAGGTCGTAGAGGCGATGCAGCAGCGCGTCGTCGACTTCGCCGCTGAAGGCGTTGTAGGTCCGGGCCTTCAGGAACAGCTGCTCCAGGGCCTGCGGCGAAAGCGCGTCGCGGTACGGCATGTCGGGCATCGCGGTCCGGTCCTCGGTTCGATCCATCGTCCCGCAAGTGTAGAGTGTCGGCCTCCGGATTACCGCCTCGCAGCCGCAACGCACGGTCGCCACCATGGAACGATCCCCGCACGACGCCGACGGCGGCACCTGGGCGCTCAGCGACGGCCGCGCAGGCAACGCGCGCCAGGCGCTGGCGCTGGCGGCCGCGCTGGATGCATCGGCGGCCGGGCACGTGCTGGCGCCGCGCGCGCCGTGGCGGTGGGCCGCGCCACGCCGTTTCCCGGGCGCGGATGCAGCCTTCGGCCCGGATTTCGCGGCAATGCTGGCGCGGCCGCCGGCGGTTGCGGTCGGCTGCGGCCGCCAGGCCGCGCTGGCCACGCGCCTGCTGCACGAGCGCGGCGCGCGTGTCGTGCAGGTGCTCGATCCGCGCATCGCGCCGTCGCACTGGGACCTCGTCGTCGTGCCCGAGCACGATCGCGTCCGCGGCGACAACGTGCTCACGCTGGTCGGCAGCCTCAATCCGGTCGACGACGCGTGGCTGGAACGCGCCCGCGCGCAATCCCCCGCGCCCGCCGCCGCGGACGCGGACGGCCCGCGCACCGCGCTGCTGGTCGGCGGCCCGACGGCGCAGGCGCCGTGGGACCGCCGCGAACTGTCGGCGTGGCTGGATGCGATCGACGCGATCCTCGCGCGCGAAGGCGGCACGCTCATGGCGAGCGCATCGCGACGCACGCCGGCGCGCCATCGCGAGCTGTTGCGCGCGCGGTGCCAGCGGCACGGCGCGACGTGCTGGCTCGACGAACGCGATGGCCCCAATCCCTACGCCGGCCTCCTCGCCTGGGCCGACCGGATCGTCTGTACGCCGGATTCGGTGAACATGGTGTCGGAAGCCGCGGCGACGCGCGCGCCCGTCTTCATCGCCGATCCGGGCATCGCGGAGGGGCGCCTGCAGCGGTTCCTGGCGTCGCTCTCGGCGCGCGGCAGGATCCGCGCGCTCGATGGCGCGATGGCGCCGTTCGCGGTCGAGCCCCTGCGCGAGACCGCGCGCGTGGCCGCCGAAGTGCGCGCGCGGCTCACGACAGGCCGATAGCCTTCCACGCGTCGCGGACCGTCGCGCGCGCCGCGGCGATCGCTTCGTCCTCTGGCACCAGCCGCATGCGCCGGTCGAGCGTGCAGCGCAAGCCCGCGTCGAGCAGCACGGCGTGCGCCGCGCGCAGGCCGCCGCAGGCCTCCGTCGCCAGCGCGCCGGCGGCGCAGGCCGCGTCGAGCAACGCGGGCGTATCGCGCGGGCCCAGCAGCGCCGCGTGGCGCGCGGCGTCGCGCAGCACGATGAACTGGAGCAGGAACTCGAGGTCGACGAGGCCGCCTTCGCCCTGCTTCAGGTCGAAGCGCGCGGGCGCGGAGCGATCGAGCTCGCCGCGCATGCGCGCGCGCATCGCGGCGACGTCGTCGCGCAGCGCCGTCGCGTCGCGGGGACGCGCGAGCACCTCCGCGCGGATCGCCTCGAAGCGCCCGGCCAGCGCGGCATCGCCGGCGACGCAGCGCGCGCGCACCAGCGCCTGGTGTTCCCAGGTCCACGCGCGCTGGCGCTGGTAATCGGCGAAGCCGGCGAGCGGCGACACCAGCAGGCCCTTCGCACCGTCGGGACGCAGGCGCACGTCCACGTCGAACAGCCGGCCCGCGGCGGTCACGGTGCCGAGCAACGCGACCACCTTCTGCGCCAGGCGCGCGCACCAGCGCGCGGCGTCGAGCGGTCGCGCACCGTCTGACGCCGCATCGCCGTCGGCTTCGTAGAGGAACACGAGGTCGAGGTCCGAGCCGAAGCCGAGCTCCTCGCCACCGAGGCTGCCGTAGCCGACCACGCCGAAGCGTGCGCCCGGCAGCGCACCGTGGGTCGCCTCGAGCTCGCGCAGCGCCAGCCGCGACACCACCGCCACCACCGCGTCGGCGAGCCAGGCGAGCTGGCGCACGCTGTCCTGCGCGCCCTGGCGCGCGTCCAGCGTGGCCAGCGCGATGCGGAAGCTCAGCGCCTGGCGGATCTCGTTGAGCGCGAGCAGCGCGGCCTCGGGGTCGTCGTGCGCGAGCGCGGCGTTGCAGGCGTCGAGCAGGGCGCCGCGGTCCGGCAGCGGCCCGGCCGCGCGTGCATCGAGCAATTCGTCGAGCAGCAGCGGATGCGCGGCGAGGCGCTCGCCGAGCAGCGCGCTGCGGGCGAGCACCGACACCAGCCGCTGCAGCGCGGCCGGCTGCTCGTCGAGCAACGCGAGGTAGCTCGCGCGGCGCAGGATGTTGTGCAGCAGCGGCAGCAGCCGGCGCAATGCGGCGTCGGGCTGCGCCGAGGCCGCGGCGCCGTCGAGCAGCGCGGGCAGCACGCGGTCCAGGCGCGCGCGGGCCGCATCCGACAACGCGCGCCGCGCCGGCGCGCGCGCGAGGTCGCGCAGCGCGGCGTCGAGCCCCGCCGCGTCCCCGAACCCGGCGTCCACCAGGGCCTGCGCCTCGCCCGCCTCGGGCAGCGCCCGCCAGTACAGCGCCAGCGCATTCGGCTCACCGGTCCGGCGTCGCGGCGCGAGCAGTGCGGCGAATTCCGCGGCGACCAGCGCGCGCCGCGCGTCGAGCGCCACGCGCAGCGCGTCCCAGTCGCCGAATCCGAGCCCGGCCGCGATCCGCGCCCGGTCCAGCGGGTCGACCGGCAACGCGTGCACCTGCGCGTCGCGGAGCATCTGCAGGCGATTCTCGATCGTGCGCAGGAATCGATACGCCCCGGCCAGCGCGTCCCCCGCGGCTGCCTCGATGTGCCCGGCCTGCACGAGCGCCCGCAGCGATCGCTGCAGGCCGCGTTCGCGCAGCGCCGGTTCGCGGCCGCCGCGGATCAGCTGCAGGGCCTGGACGAGGAACTCGATCTCGCGGATGCCGCCGGGCCCGCGCTTGATGTCGTCGGCGAGGTCCTTGCGCGCGACTTCCGCGGCGATCGCCGATTTCATTTCGCGCAGGCCGTCGAGCGCGCCGTAGTCGAGGTAGCGGCGGTACACGAACGGCCGCAATGCCTGCAGGAAGCGCTCGCCCGCGGCGAGGTCGCCGGCCACGGGTCGCGCCTTCTGCCACGCATAGCGCTCCCAGTCGCGGCCTTCGCGCTGGTAGTACAGCTCCATCGCCGCGAACGACCAGGCCACGCGCCCGGCGTTGCCGAAGGGCCGCAGGCGCAGGTCGACGCGATGGCTGAAGCCTTCGGCCGTTGTCTCGTCGAGCAGCTTCGCCATCTGCTGGCCGAGCCGGCCGTAATACTGCTCGGCGGCGAGCGGGCGCGGTCCGTCGCTCTCGCCCTCCTCCTCGTAGCCGTAGACCAGGTCCACGTCGGAGGAGAAATTGAGTTCGCCGCCGCCGAGCTTGCCGAGCGCGAACACCACCAGGCGCTGCGGGGCGCCGTCGCCGTCGCGCACCTGGCCATGGCGCGCGGCGAAGTCTTCCTCGAGCGCGGCCAGCGCGAGACGCAGGCATTCGTCGGCGAGCGCGGTGCTGCCCGCGAGGGTTGCGTCGACGTCGTCGAGCCCGTTGATGTCGCGCCATGCCAGGCGCGCGGATGCGGCCGCGCGATGGCGGCGCAGCAAGGCGCCCCATTCCTCGCGGTTGCCCGCGTCGAGCACGGGCGGTGGCGGCGCTGCTTCGCCCGCGAGCAACGCGGCAAGGCACGCCGGCTGGCGCGCGAAGGTGGCGATGGCGAAATCGCTCGCGACCGCGACGCGCGCGACCTGCGCGGCGGCGTCCGGCGCTTCGAGCAAGGCCTGCAAGCGGGGATCGGCGGCGCGCAGGCGTTGCAGCGCGCGTCCGGCGATCGCATCGAGGTCGGCGGCGGCGCTCATCGCCCGCTCACCGTGGCGCGTGCCCTCGGACCTGTGAATCCGCGCAAATAAAAAGCCCGCCCCGGACGAACCGGTTGCGGGCCTGCTCCCTCCCCCACGTCGGGATGCAGGTCCATCGTGAAGGAATCGTTAGCGGGGATGCACGCTGCACTGCAAAACAATACCGGGCGGTTCAGGATCTGCGACTGCAGCGGGCGCATCGGGCCTATTCCGGCCGCGGCCCGCGCCGCAGGTCGCGCAGGATCTCGCGCGCGGCATTGCGCCCCGGCAGGCCGGTGACGCCGCCGCCCGGATGCGTCCCGGAGCCGCACAGGTACAGGCCGGGCAGCGCACCGCGATAGTCGCCCTGCCCCAGCAGCGGACGCGCGCTGAACAGCTGGTCCGGGCCGAGCGAGCCATGGAAGATGTCGCCGCCGACCAGGCCGAACTCGCGCTCCAGGTCCAGCGGCGACAGGGCCTTGTAGCCAAGCACGCTGCGGCGGAAATTCGGCGCGTACGCGTCGACCGTATCGATCATCAGGTTCGCGACCGTGTCGCGGTGCGCGTCCCAGCCGCCATCCACGTCCGGATGCACGTGCTGGCAGAACAGGCTGGCGACGTGCTGGCCGGGCGGGGCGAGCGTGTCGTCGAGCGTCGAGGAGATCACCACCTCGACGATCGGCGCGCGCGCCCAGCCGGCGTTGTGCTGCTTCGACTTCGCATCGAAGTAGGCCTGCTCGAAATAGCGCAGCGACGGCCCGACGAGGATGCCGCTCTGGTGGTGCGGCTGGAGCCGTGTGCCGGGCGCGGCGGTGAAGTCCGGCAGCTCCGACAGCGCGACGTTCATGCGGAACGTGCCCGAGCCGCAGCGGTAGCGGTCCATGCGCTCGGCGACGTCGGTGTCCAGCGATTCGCGCGGCACCAGCTCCTGGTACAGCAGCTTCGGGTTGAGGTTGGAGGCGACGGTCTTCGCGCGCAGTTCGCGGCCGTCGGACAGGCGCACGCCGACCGCGCGGCCGCCTTCGACCAGCACCTGCGCCACCGCCGCATCGGTTTCGATCGCGACGCCGCGCGCCTCGCATTCCTTGCGCATGGCCTGGGTGATCGCGCCCATGCCGCCGATCGCGTGCCCCCACGCCCCTGTCTTGCCGTTGACCTCGCCGAACACGTGGTGCAGCAGCACGTAGGCGCTGCCCGGCGTGTACGGGCTGGCGAAGTTGCCGACGACCGAATCCCAGCCGAGCACCGCCTTCAGCGGCTCGGATTCGAACCAGGCGTCGAGCAGTTCGCCCGCGGACTTCGCGAACAGGTCGAGCAGGTCGCGGCGGCCGCGCATGTCCAGGTGCTTGAGCTGCTTCGCGACGGCGTACGACGCGAGCCAGTCGGCGAGCACGAAACGGTCCGACACGTTCGGCGGCGTGCGCGGCATCAGCTCGCGCAGTACCGCGACCACGCGGTCGAGCATCGCGTAATAGGCCGGCAGCCGTTCGGCATCGCGCACCGACCACTTCGCCACCTCCGCCTGGCCATGCTCGCCGCCGAGGCGGAAGCTGCGCCCGTCCGGCAGCGGCAGGAAGTTCGCATAGGGCCGCTCGACCACGCGCAGGCCATGCGCCTGCAGCCGCAGGTCCCGGATCACCATCGGGTTGAGCAGGCTCACCGTGTAGCTGGCGGTCGAGTTGCGGAAGCCCGGGTGGAACTCCTCGGTCACGGCGGCGCCGCCAACGATGCCGCGCCGCTCGAGCACGCGCACCTGCAGCCCCGCCGCGGCGAGATACGCGGCGCAAACGAGGCCGTTGTGGCCGCCGCCGATGACCAGGACGTCGCAATCCGCGCGCGCATTCATGGCGCCAAGGATCGCATGAAACGGTCAGCCCGGGACCGCGCTCCGCTTCGATCGCGGCAGCGATGGCGCAGTCGCGCGGGCCCCCCCGGCGGCGGCGTTTACCAGAGGCGTACGCGCTGGTCGGGCGGCAGGTAGAACTTCGAATCCGGCCCGACGCCGAACGCCGCATACCAGGCGTCGAGGTTGCGCAGCGGCCCGATCACGCGATAGCGCCGCGGGCTGTGCGGATCGGTCGCGACCTGCGACTTGATCGCCTCTTCCCGCTGCTTGCCGCGCCACGCCTGCGCAAAGGCAAGGAAGAAGCGTTGCTCGCCCGTGAGGCCGTCGATCACCGGCGCGGGCTTGCCGCCCAGCGACATCTCGTAGGCGGTGTAGGCGACCTCGAGCCCGGACATGTCGCCGATGTTCTCGCCCATGGTCAGCGTGCCGTTGATGAAGACGCCGGGCGCCGCCTCGTACGACGAGTACTGCTTGCCGAGCGCGGCGGTCAGCGCGGAAAAGCGCGTGGCGTCGTCGGCGGACCACCAGTCGCGGACGGCGCCCGTGGCGTCGATCTGCCGGCCCTGGTCGTCGAAGCCGTGCATGATCTCATGGCCGATGATCGCGCCGGCCGCGCCGTAGTTCACGGCCGCGTCGGCGCCCGGGTCGAAGAACGGCGGCTGCAGGATGCCAGCCGGGAACACGATCTTGTTCTCGAGGCCGCCGTTGTAGGCATCGACCGTGGCCGGGCTCATCGCCCACTTCCTGCGGTCGACCGGCTTGTTGAGGTCTTCCAGCTGGTAGGCCCACTCGAACGCGGCGCTGCGCTGGACGTTGCCGTAGAGGTCGTCCGGCTCCATGTCCAGCTTCGAGTAGTCGCGGAACTTGTCCGGGTAGCCGACCATGACGTCCATCCGGGCGAGCTTGGCGAGCGCGGCGCGCTTGGTCGCATCGCCCATCCAGCCGTTGCCCTCGATGCGCATGGCCGCGGCTTTCTTCAGGTTGCCGACCAGCGCCTCCATCATCGCCTTGGAACTCGCCGGGAAATAGCGTTCGACATACGTCTGGCCGAGCAGCTCGCCGAGCCGGTTGTCGACTTCCGTGATGCCGCGGCGCCAGCGCGGGCGCAGTTCCTTCGCGCCGCTCAGCGTCCGGGTGTACTCAAACCTGCTGTCCACGAAGCGCTTCGACAGGTACGGCGAGGCATCGTTGGCCACCCTGGACTTTTCCCAGGCCTTGAGCGTGGCGAGCGGCGTGCGGTCGTACAGCGCCGCCAGCGCCTGGACCGCGGTGTTGTCCCCGACGATGTAATGCGACGACAGCGCGCCGACCTGGCCCAGGTAATCGCCCCAGGCGATCTGCGGCGCGTAGGCCTGGAGCTGCGCCAGGGTCATCGGGTTGTTGAGCTTGCGGATGTCGCGCAGGTCGGTCTGCGGCCAGGAGAGCTTCGCGATTTCGGTTTCGAACGCGAGCACCTCGTCCGCCGCCGCGGTCGCATCCGGCTGCCCGGTCATTTCGAAAAGGCGCTGGAGGTAGGCACGGTAGGCATCGCGCTGCGCCTGGTAACTGGCGTCGAGGTAGTAGTCGCGGTCCGGCATGCCCATGCCGTTCGAATACACGCCGGAAATCGTCATGCCCGGGTTGGCGGGGTCGGGCAGCGGCCCCGATGCGAACAGGGTGGATCCGTAATTGGTGAACGTCGACGCCATGTAGCGGGTAAACCCGGCCCGGGTCGTGATCGCGTCGATGCGCGCGAGATCCTTCTTCAGCGGCGCGTCGTCCAGTTGCTCCAGGCGCGCTTCGTCCATGTAGCTGCGGTAGAACGCACCGAGCTGGCTGCCCGCCGGGGCGCCCATCACGATCGCGCGCAGCTGTTCCTGGTTGCGGTCGGCCAGTTCCGAACCGATGCCGTTCTGCGACTTGTCGGCGGGGATGTCGTGCGTGTCGAGCCAGTGCCCGGACGCAAAGCGCTGGAAGTCGTCGCCCGGCTTGACCGACAGGTCGCGCGCCGACAGATCGACGCCCCAGGTCCCGTAATGCACTTGCCGGGGAGCGCCGGTATCGGCGCCCGGCGCGGCTTGCTCCGCCGCGACGACCGGGGCGGCTCCAAGGGTGGCGAAGGCCAGCAGGGTCGCGGCGAAACCCGCGGAAGAGGCGAACAGGCGACGATGCATGGAATTCCCCGGGGTTGCGGATGGCAACATCCATCCAATGCCGGCACGAGCCTGCACCGGCCAGGCGCATCCGGCAAGTGCGCTCCGTACCTCCCGGAAACACGAAGCCCGGCACACGGCCGGGCTTCGTGGTGACGCTCGATGGGTCGCGGGAATCAGAAATCCATGCCGCCCATGCCGCCCATGCCACCGCCGCCGCCCGGCATCGCCGGCTCGTCCTTCTTCGGCGCATCGGCGACCATCGCCTCGGTGGTGATCATCAGGCCGGCGATCGACGCCGCGTTCTGCAGCGCGGTGCGGGTGACCTTGGTCGGGTCGAGGATGCCGAACGCGACCATGTCGCCGAACTCGCCGTTGGCGGCGTTGTAGCCGAAGTTGCCCGAGCCGTCCTTCACCTTGTTGACGATCACCGAGGGCTCTTCGCCGGCGTTGGTGACGATCTCGCGCAGCGGGGCTTCCATCGCGCGCAGGGCGATCTGGATGCCGTGGGTCTGGTCCTCGTTGGCGCCCTTCAGCGACTCGATCGCCGCCTTGGCGCGCAGCAGGGCCACGCCGCCGCCCGGGACCACGCCCTCTTCCACCGCGGCGCGGGTCGCGTGCAGCGCATCTTCCACGCGCGCCTTCTTTTCCTTCATCTCGATCTCGGTCGACGCACCGACCTTGATCACCGCCACGCCGCCGGCGAGCTTGGCGACGCGCTCCTGCAGCTTCTCGCGGTCGTAGTCGGAGGAGGTCTCCTCGATCTGCGCCTTGATCTGCTTGATGCGGCCCTCGATGTCGCTGGTGTTGCCGGCGCCGTCGATGATCGTGGTGTTTTCCTTCGAGACCTGGATCTTCTTCGCGCGGCCGAGGTCCTTGATCGTCGCCTTCTCGAGCGACAGGCCGACTTCCTCGGAGATGACGGTGCCGCCGGTGAGGATCGCCATGTCCTCCAGCATCGCCTTGCGGCGGTCGCCGAAGCCCGGGGCCTTCACCGCGCAGACCTTGACGATGCCGCGGATGGTGTTGACGACGAGCGTGGCCAGGGCCTCGCCCTCGACTTCCTCGGCGACGATCAGCAGCGGCTTGCCGGCCTTGGCCACGCCCTCGAGGACGGGCAGCAGGTCGCGCACGTTGGAGATCTTCTTGTCGTGCAGCAGGATGAAGGGATCATCCAGCTCGGCCGACATCGACTGCTGGTTGTTGATGAAGTACGGCGACAGGTAGCCGCGGTCGAACTGCATGCCCTCGACGACGTCGAGCTCGTTCTCCAGGCCCGAGCCTTCCTCGACCGTGATCACGCCTTCCTTGCCGACCTTCTTCATCGCGTCGGCGATGATGTCGCCGATCGACGAATCGGAGTTGGCCGAGATCGTGCCGACCTGGGCGATCGCCTTGTCGTCGGCGGTCGGCTTGCTGA
>CBIHRR010000067.1:0-11920 GCA_966212495.1 uncultured Gammaproteobacteria bacterium | reverse complement strand
GCCAGCGGCGCGCCGATCGCGCCCAACGCGGCCGCCAGCCAGCGCCTGCGCTGCAGGAACGCGAGCGAGCATTGCAGCGTCGCGGCGAACGCGAGCCACAGGCCGAGGATCCAGAGCGGCGCGCCGCCCGCGGGCAGCGCCGGCGACGGCGCCGCGTAACGCAGCACGCCGCCGTGCGCGAGCGCGCCATCGACGATCGCGCCGATCGGCAAGGCGGCCGCGAACAGCAGCAGCATCCGCGCCCGGTCGCGCGCGAGCGCCAGTTGCGAGGCCGCGAACGCGAGCGCGACAAGCACGCCCGGCCACCACAGGCCGCGTCCCGCCGCGATCACGGCGACGACCCAGGTCGCCTGGTAACCGAGCAGGTTGCCCCACCAGCGAACGGCCATGGGCTCAGCCATCGTCGCGATCGCCATGGCCTGCCGGCGCCTGGTGCCCGCCGCGATAGCCAGGTCGCGCCAGCAGCAGCTGCGACACGCCGATGGCGCGTTCGCGGAAGGCGCCTTCGCAATAGGCCAGGTAGAACTCCCACAGGCGCGCGAAGGCGTCGTCGAAGCCCTGTTCCCGCACCCGCGGCAGCTGCGACAGGAAGCGCTCGCGCCAGGCCTGCAGCGTGCGCGCATACGACAACCCGAAGTCCTCCTGGTGCAGCAACGCCAGGTCGCAGGCGCGCGATTTCGCCGAAAGCAGCGCGGCGAGCGAGGGGATGAAGCTGCCCGGGAAGACGTGGCGCTTGATGAAGTCGACCGAGCGCAGCGCCTTTTCGTAGCGGTGGTCCTCGATCGTGATCGCCTGCACCAGTGCCAGCCCGTCGGGCTCGAGCAGGTCGCCGATCCGGCCGAACCAGGTCTCCAGGTATTGCGCGCCGATGGCCTCGACCATCTCGATCGACACCAGCTTGTCGTAGCGGCCCTCGAGCTCCCGGTAGTCCTGCAGCAGGACGGTGACGCGATCGCCGAGCCCGGCTTCCGCGACGCGGCGGCTGGCGAGCGCATGCTGCTCGCGCGAGATCGTGGTGGTGGTGACGTGGCAGCCGTGGTGGCGCGCCGCATGCAGCGCGAACCCGCCCCAGCCGGTCCCGATCTCCACGACCCGGTCGCCCGGCGACAGGCGCAGCTTGCCGCAGATGCGCTCGAGCTTGCGATGCGACGCCGCTTCCAGCGTGTCGGACGCGTCGTCGCGCCAGAGCGCCGACGAATACATCAGGTCCGGCGACAGGAACAGCCCGAAGAACTCGTTGCCGAGGTCGTAGTGCGCGGCGATGTTGCGCCTGCTTCCGGCCAGCGTATTGCGCCGCAGCGCGTGCCAGCCGCGCAGCGCCAGCGCGCCCAGGCTCGCGAAGCCGGATTCCATCCGGTCGAGCTCGGCGCGGTTGCGCACCAGCAGCTGCACGAGGGCGACCAGGTCGTCGCAGCGCCAGTCGCCGTCGATCCAGCTCTGGCCGGCGCCGACGCTGCCATTGCCGGCGAGCGCGCGCCAGAAGCGCGGATCGAGCACGCGGATCGTGGCATGCACGCCGCGCGCCGCGCCGGGCTCGCCGAGGACGGTGCGCCCGCACGCATCCTCGATCGCCAGGCTTCCGCCGCGCAGGTCGGCCAGTTGCGCGAGCAGGCGTCGCCGCAGGAAGCGGTCGAGCGCGTTGGGAATGGCGACGTGCTCGTCGAGGGTCACGGAGGCCAGCTGGTTCATGGTGTGTCGCTCATCGTGGGTCGTTCATCGGGACTTGCGAGGGAAGCGGGATGCGCATGGACCGGCACGCGCTTGAGCCACAGGCGCAGCGCCTGCCAGTGGATCGCGCCGACGACCTGCGCCGTCATCAGGGGATAGCGCCACAGCACGCGCGCGAGCGAGGCGCCGTCCAGTGGCCGCCGGCGCAGCGCGAGCGTCGCGTCGAATTCGCGCTGCCCGCCCGCGAACACGTCCATGTGCACGTGGAGGTCCGGCCCGGGCACGGTGAAGCGCCAGGCGTAGTGGCGATCCATCGCCATGAACGGCGAGACATGGAAGGTCTTGGCGAATTCCCAGGCCAGCGCGCGGCCGCTGCGCGTCGCGCCATCGACGGGCAGCACGTAGGCGTGCCGCTCCTTCCAGGGCGTGTTGGTGATTTCCGCCACGACGGCCTCGAGCCGTTCCCCATCCTCGGCGTAGCAGTAGTAGAAGCTGACCGGGTTGAAGACGAAGCCGCCGTACCGCAGGTGGGTGAGCAGGCGCACGGGCCCGCGCGGGCGCGCGCCGGTCGCGCTTTCCACCTTGTCGCGGATGGCCTCGTCCAGCGGCAACCCGACGGGGCCCGCATAGTCGGCGCGCCGGAATTCGGCGAGGTTGCGCCGCTCCCGCGACCACAGCCAGCGCCCCGCGAAGACCTGGTCCAGTTCGCCGAGGTCTAGGTACAGCTGCGCGATGCGGTAGTCGAACGCATGCTCGCGCGGCGCGCGGCGGTGGTGGCGCACGACGCCTTCGTAAACCGCGCTGGCGAGGCTCATCCCGCGAACCCCGCGCCCAGCGCCGACGCAACCTCGACGGCGCTTCGCATGCCGTCCTCGTGGAAGCCCCAGCCCCAGTACGCCCCGGCGAACCACGCGCGGCGGCGCCCCTGGATCTCCGCCTTGCGGGCGCGCGCGGCCACGCTCGCGGCGGTATACACGGGGTGCGCGTAGCGCATGCGCCTCAGCACCTTCGCCGGATCGATCGCGTCGCCGCGGTTGAGCGTCACCACGAGCGGTTGCGGCGCGTCGATGCCCTGCAGCAGGTTCATGCAGTAGCTGACGGTGCAGGGCGCGCCCGGCGCGGCGGGAACGAACGCGTTCCACGCCGCCCAGGCCTTGCGCATCCGCGGCAGGACCGACGCATCGGTGTGCAGGACGACCTCGTTGTCCTGGTACGGCATCGCGCCGAGCACGTCGCGCTCGGTGTCGTCGGCATCGGCGAGCAGCCGCAATGCCTGGTCGCTGTGGCAGGCCAGCACGACCTGGTCGAAGCGATCCACCCCACCGGGCGCGCGCACCAGCACGCCCGCCTCGCTCCGGTGCACCGAGTGCACCGGGGAGGCGAGCCGGACCTCGACGGACCATCGCGCCAGCAACGCGTGGATGTAGGCCCACGAGCCGCCTTCGACGGTGCGCCACTGCGGCCGGCCGGTGACCTGCAGCATCTGGTGGTTGGCCATGAACCGCGCCAGGTAGGCCGCCGGGAACGAGAGGATCCGCTCCGGCGGCGCCGACCAGAGCGCGCTCGCCATCGGCACCAGGTGGTCGTCGCGGAACGCCGCGCCGTAGCCGTGCGCGTCGAGGTAATCGCCCAGCGGCGGGCCGGCGTCGCCGCCCGCGAGCAGGGCCGGCGCTTCGCGGTAGAAGCGCAGCAGGTCGCGCAACATCCCCAGGAAGCGCGGCGACACCAGGTTGCGGCGCTGGCAGAACAGCGCATCGAGCGACGTGGCGTTGTATTCCAGCCCGCTGGCTTCGGCATGCACCGAGAAGCTCATCGTGGTCGGCCGGGTGCGCACGTCCAGCGCGTCGAAGAACCGCGACAGCAAGGGATAATGGGCGCGGTTGTGGACGATGAAGCCGGTGTCGACCACGTAGGGCAGCCCGTCCACTTCCACCTGGTGCGTGTCCGTGTGCCCGCCGAGCCGGGCGTCGGCTTCGTACAGCACGACCTCGTGCTCGCGCGACAGCAGCCACGCGCTCGCCAGCCCGGAGATGCCGGAACCGATGACGGCGATGCGCATCAGCGCGTCGCCCTGTCCATGACCCAGGCGGGAATCGGCTTGAGGTCGCGCACCAGGCGCAGCGCGGACAGGATGCGCAGGCCGTACCACGTGAGGTCGACCTCCCACCACCGGAAGCCCTGGCGGACGGTGCCCGGGAAGAAGTGGTGGTTGTTGTGCCAACCCTCGCCGAAGGTCAGCAGCGCGAGCCAGGGGTTGTTGCGGCTGTCATCGGTCGTGTCGAAGCGGCGCGTGCCGAAACGGTGCGCCAGCGAGTTGATCGTCACCGTCGCGTGGAACAGCACGACCGTCGAGACGAAGAAGCCCCACACCAGCATCTGCGCGCCGCTGGTGCCGAGCTGCGGCATCGCGTGTTGCAGCCATGCGCCCAGCGCGTACAGCCCGCCCGCCAGCGCGATGGGCACGAGCGTGTCGTAACGGTCGAGCCAGCGGAGCTCGGGGAATTTCGCCAGGTCCGGGATCCGCGACCAGTCGGTGCGGAAGCCGTCGCGGGTCAGGAACCAGCCGGCGTGGCTCCACCAGAACCCATGCACCGTCGGCGAATGCGGATCGCTGCTGGTCTCGGTGTAGCGATGGTGGTTGCGATGGTGCGCCGCCCACCACAGCGGACCGCGCTGCACGCTGGAGGCGCCGATGACGGCGAACAGCAACTGCACGGGCCGCGAGGCGCGGAAGGTGCGGTGCGAGAAATAGCGATGGTAGAAGGCGGTGAGCGCGAACATCCGCAACGCGTACAGGGCCGCCGCGACCGCGAGCGCCACCGGCGACACGCCGACGGCAAACACCGCCAGGCACGCCAGGTGCATGGCGAGGAAGGGCGCGGCGCGCAGCCAGTCGATGCGTGCGCGCGCGGCCGCCGGCGCGACGCCGTCCCCTGCCCCACCGGCAGGGGGCTCGTCCGCATCCGTATCGAACCAGCGCAGTACCGTCGACGTGATGCGTCGCATTGCGTGTCCTCCCGACCGTCAAGGGAGATACGGCGCAGGGGGCGATTTGGTTCTTCCGGCTCAGGAACGCGTGCGCCACGCCTCCAGCGCGGCCTGCCGCGACGCCCCCAAGTCCACGATGGGCGCGGGATATCCGCTGCGCCGGAGCAGCGCGGGATCCTTCCAGGGGGCGTGCAGCAGCTCGAGCGGGGCCGAGCGCAGCTCCGGAAGCCAGCGCCGGAGGTACATCCCGTCGGGATCGAACTTCGCCGCCTGCGTCACCGGATTGAACACGCGGTGGTAGGGCGCCGCATCCGCGCCGCAGCCGGCGACCCACTGCCAGCCCAGCGTGTTGTTCGCCAGGTCGGCGTCGACCAGCGTGTCCCAGAACCAGCGCGCACCGTGCAGCCAGTGCTGGCGCAGGTTCTTGGCGAGGAAGCTGCCGACGACCATGCGCACGCGGTTGTGCATCCATCCGGTGTGCCACAGCTCGCGCATGCCGGCATCGACGAGCGGGATGCCGGTGCGGCCGCGCTGCCACGCATCGAGCACCCCCGGGTCGGGCGGCGACCAGCGGAATTCGCGGAATGCCGGATTGAGGCTTTCCGTCGGCGTTTCCGGGAAGTGGTGGAGCACGTGGTGCGCGAACTCGCGCCAGCCCAGTTGCCGCAGCCAGGGTTCGAGGTCCGGGCGACGCGTCGCCGGCGCATCCGCGGCGACCTGGGCCAGGTGGTGGTGCACCTGCCGGACCGAGATCTCGCCGAAGTGCAGGTGCGGCGACAGGCGCGACGTGCCATGCCGCGCCGGCAGGTCGCGCTGCGCCTGGTAGGCATGCACCGCGCTGTCGCCGAAGATTTCGAGCAGTTCCTGCGCGCCCGCTTCACCCGGACGCCATGATTCGGCCAGGCCGCGCGCCCAGTCGCGCCGCGGCAGCAGGTGCAGGCCGCGCAGTGGCAGCGCGCCGGGCAACGGCAGGCCGCCGCGGATGCGCGGCGCGGGCAGCGGCGCGTCGGCTTGCACGCGCGGCCGGATGCGCTGCCAGAACGGCGTGAACACGCGGTACGGGCCGCCCGTCCCGTTCGCCACGTCCCAGGGTTCGACCCAGAGGTTCGCGTTGTGGCTGTACACCGCCACGCCCATCGCCCGCAGCGACGCCATCACGCGACGGTCGGCGTCGATGGCGGCGGGTTCGTAGCGGCGGTTCCAGTACACGGCGCCCGCGCCGCTCGCCGCCACCGCGCCGCGCAGCACTTCGAGGATGTCGCCGCGGAACACCTGCAGCACGCCGCCGATCGCGCGCAGGCTGCCATCGAGCGCCGCCAGCGAATGGTGCAGCCACCAGCGGCTGGCCGCGCCCGGCGCCCACGCGCCCGTGTCGCCGGCCGTGTCGATGTAGACCGGGATGACGCTCGCGTGCGCGGCGCACGCCGCGTGCAGCGCGGGATTGTCCGCAACGCGCAGGTCGCGACGGAACAGGACCAGCGCCGCGCCCGCCCCCACGACTCAGAACCGCAGGATCGGCTGCAGCGCCCGCGCGAACCATCCGGAGAACCGCAGGGGCGCATCGAGTGCGGCGACGCAGACGCACGGCACGCCTTCCGTCGTGACCGGCTGGTGGCGCACGTGCTCGTCGAGGTCGGCGACGTCGCCGGGGCCGAAATGGCCGAGCATGTCGGTGTAGGCGCCGTCCAGGATCATCGTCAGCTCGGTGCCTTCGTGGCCGTGCAGCGGCAGGCGGCTCGCCGGCGCGATGCGCAGCAGGATCAGTTCGCCGCCCTGCACGCCACGGGCGCGGATGCGCTGCACGCCGGGCGCGATCCGCCGCCAGCGCAACGCGCGCATCGACGGGCCGAACCACGGATGCAGGGCCGCGGGCAGCCGGTCCGGATCCGGCGGCGCGAGCGCGTCGGCCGCGAGCGCGTCGAGGTCGTGCGCGACTTCCGGCGCGTCGCGCGGCGCCGCGTCGATCAGCGCGAGCATCGCGTCGCGCGCGCCCGCGGGCAACTCGGACGGCTGCTGCATGCCGACCAGCGCACCGCCGATGCGGTCGGCCTCCCACACGCGCTGCCGGCAATGCGCGCAGCGCTCCAGGTGCGCGGACGCGACCACGGCCAGGGCCTGCGACAGCGCGCCGCCGGAGTACGCGATCACGGTGGATTCGTCGAGGTGGCGGACCGGGGTCATTCCGAAGCTCCCATGGCCGAACGCAGGCGGCCGACGGCGCGATGGATGGCTGATTTCACCGAGCCAAGCGGCATTCCGGTCTCCAGTGCGATTTCACGATGGCTGCGGGCCTCCAGGTAGGACATGCGGACCAGCCGCGCCTGCATCGCCGGCAGGCGCTCGATCGCCGCGGCGAGCATGCGCTGGTCGACGTAGCCTTCCGGCGCGGCGGCATCGGGGCTCGCCGCGCAGCCGGCGTCCAGATGCTCGAGCCCTTCCTGGAGCGGCCGCCAGTGCGGCTCGCGCCGCACCTGGTCGATGAACAGGTTGCGCGCGATGCGGAACAGCCAGGCATCGAGGCTGGCGCGCGACGGGTCGAAGAGCGCCGACTTCCGCCACAGCGCCAGCAGGGCGTCCTGGACGAGCTCGTCCGCGCGCGACGGGCTGGCGCCCAGGCCCAGCAGATAGCGGCGCAGCCTCGGCGCGAAGTGGTCGTAGATCCGCATGAACGCGGCACGGTCCGCGCGCCTGGCCACCGCGACCATGAGCCCCGCCCAGACGCGCGCGTCCGCAACGTCGCCCACGGGCGCGTCGACGCGGGGCTTGCGCCCGGCATCGCTCAATGCAGCCACCCGCTTGTCGCTGTCGTCCATCCCGGCCGTCCTGGGGTCGATGTCCCTTATACGCGCCAGGGCAGCGATCGGTTGCAGCGTCGACGCACGACGTGCGGACGCGACGAGGTGCGGCGCCGGCGTCGGCTATGCTGGCTCCGGACCAACACCGGTGCCAGGGGCCCGCCATGGTTGAACGTTTCGCGTGGCGCGCGCTGGCCGGCGTCGCCCTCGCCTCCTGCCTGCTGTGGCCCGGCCGCGCGCCGGCGCAGGCCTGGCCGGGCCTGCGCCCGCCCGACCACGGGCACAGCGGCAAGCTGCCGCTGACCGGCGGCGTCTCCACCATCGAAGGCGCGGCCGGCGGCGGCCTGGTGCCATGGGCGCTCATCGGCGGCCAGGGAACGCGCGACCAGGTCGGCGGCAACGTGTTCATGACGCGCGTCGGGCTGGGCGACTTCACCCTGGCGACGGCCGGCGTGCTGGTCGGCATCCACGATCGCATCGAACTGAGCGTGGCGCGGCAGGCGTTCGACACGCACGACGTCGGCACGGCGCTCGGCCTCGGCCGCGGTTTCACCATCCACCAGGACGTGGTCGGCGCGAAGCTCCGGCTCGCCGGCGATGCGGTGCTCGAGCAGGACCGCTGGCTGCCGCAGCTCGCCATCGGCATCGAGTACAAGGCGAACGATCGCGGCGCGCTGCTGCGGGCCATCGGCGCGCACGACGACCACGGCATCGACGTGTACGCGAGCGCGACCAAGCTGTACCTGGCGCAGGGCGTGCTGGCCAGCGCCACCTTGCGCGCGACGCAGGCCAACCAGTTCGGCTTGCTGGGTTTCGGCGGCGACCGCCACGGCGGCTATCGGCTGCAGGCCGAGGGCTCGCTGGCGCTGCTGCTCGATCGCCACGTGGCCGTCGGCGTGGAATACCGCACGAAGCCCGACAACCTGGGCATCGCGCAGGAAGATGCCGCGTGGGACGCTTTCGTCGCGTGGGCGCCGGCCCGGCACGTGTCGCTGACGCTGGCGTACGTCGACCTCGGCAACATCGTCGTTGCATCCCAGCGCGGCGCGTATGCCTCGCTGCAGCTGGGCTTCTAGGAGATCACCATGGTCGCGCGCCTGTCCGTGCTGTTGCTGCTCGTCGCCTGCTGCGCCCCCGTCGCCGCGCAGCAGTCGCCGGCAACTCCGGCGGGCGTGCCGGATCCGGCGCCGGCGCACCCGGAACTGATCGCGACCTTCCACGCGTTCGGCGGCGAAGCCGGCCTGCACGCGTTGACGGAGGATTTCGTCGCGCGGCTGGTCGCCGATCCGCGCACGCACCGCTTCTTCGCCGACATCGACCAGGCCGCCTTCAGGCAGCATCTCGCCGAGCAGTTCTGCGCCCTCCTCGGCGGCGGCTGCGCCTACACGGGCCGCGACATGGTCGAGGCGCACGCGGCCTTCGGCATCGACCGCGGCGCGTTCAACGCGCTGGTGGAGGACCTGCAGCAATCGATGTCGGCCCGCGGCATCCCGTTCCGGGCGCAGAACCGGCTGCTGGCGCTGCTGGCGCCGATGCACCGGGAAATCATCAACCGCTAGCGGGACTCCGGCTTCTTCGCCGGTCGCCGCCAGCCGTCGACGGTGCGCTGCTGGCCGCGCGCAACGGTCAGCTTGTCGTCCGGTGCATCGGTGGTGATCACCGAGCCTGCGCCGATGGTCGCACCGACGCCGATCGTCACCGGGGCCACGAGCGCGCTGTTCGAGCCGATGAACGCGCCGTCGCCGATGGTGGTCGTGGACTTGTTCACGCCGTCGTAGTTGCAGGTAATGGTGCCGGCGCCGACGTTCACCTTGCTGCCGATCCGCGCATCGCCGAGGTAGGTGAGATGGTTGGCCTTGCTGCCCGGGCCCATCACGGTGTTCTTGGCCTCGACGAAGTTGCCGACGTGGACGCCGTCGGCGAGCACGGTGCCGGGGCGCAGGCGCGCGAACGGACCGATGGTCGCCGCGCCCTCGGTGCGCGCGCCCTCGAGGTCGCAGTGCGCGCGGACGAGGGTGCCCGCGGCGAGCGACACGTCCCGCAGGCGGGTGAACGGGCCGATGCGCACGTTGTCGCCGAGCGACACGTCGCCCTCGAGCACGACGTCGACGTCGATCTCGACGTCGCTGCCGGCGGTGACGCGGCCGCGCACGTCGATGCGCGACGGATCGGCGAAGCGCACGCCCTGCGCGCACAGCGCGCGCACGGCGCGCAACTGGAACGCGCGCTCGAGCTGCGACAGCTGCCAGGGATCGTTCGCGCCCTCGGCCTCCATCGGGTCGGCGACCAGCACGATTTCGGCGGGCGCGTACTCGGCCGCCGCCTGCGCGAACACGTCGGTGAGGTAGTACTCGCCCTGCGCGTTGTCGTTGCGCAGCGCGGCGAGCCACCGGCGCAGCGCCGCGGCGTCGGCGGCGATGACGCCGGTGTTGACGATGCGGATCGCGCGCTCCTCCGCGCTGGCGTCCTTCTGCTCGACGATGCGCGCGACGTTGCCCTCGGCGTCGCGGACGATGCGGCCGTAGCCGGCGGGGTCGGCAGGCTCGGCGGCGAGCACCGCGAGCGCGCCCGGCGCGTCGAGCAGGCGCTGCAAGGTCGCGGCGGTGATCAGCGGCACGTCGCCGTACAGCACCAGCACGCGCGCATCGTCGGGAATGCCCGGCAGCGCCTGCTGCACGGCGTGCCCGGTGCCGAGCTGCTCGGCCTGTTCCGCCCACTGCAGCGACGCATCGTCGGCGAACGCCGCGCGCACCTGCGCCCCGCGATGGCCATGCACCACGTGCACCGCGTCGGGCTGCAGTGCGCGCGCCGCGTCGATCACGTGCGCGAGCATCGGCCGCGCCGCGATCGGCTGCAGCACCTTCGGCAGCGCCGATTTCATGCGCTTGCCTTCGCCCGCGGCGAGGATCACGACGTGCAGGGGTGCGGGCATGGGCGGGGTCCTTCCGGTGGTTGCGAGCGCGGCGACAGGCGCGATTCTAGCCTCGTGCCGCCTGCTACCATGCCGCCCGTGCAGGACGCCTTGCAACCCCGCCACGCCGCCCGCTTCCGTGACGTGCAACGCGCGGCGGACGTCCTCGTCTGGGCCGGCGTCGCCGCCTGCATCGCCGGCATCGCCGCCACGCAGTTGTGGCGGCAGGCGCCCTGGGGCCGCTTCGCCGAAAGCCTGCTGCTCGCCGCGCTCGTCGCGCTCGCGGCATGGCCGCTGCAACGCTGGCGCCGCTGGCCCTGGGCCGGCGCCCTGGCGGCGATCTGGTGCCTGTTGCTGCTGGCGATGGGCGGCGTGTCGCCGATGGCGGCGACGCTGCTGGTCGTGGCGGCGGCGATCGCGCTCGGCAGCCTCGTCGCGCCCGCGCAACCGGTGCTCGCCTGCGTGTGCGGGCTGGCGATTTGCGCGGGCACGCTCGGCTGGATGCTTCCGTTGCCGGTGCATCGCTGGTGGATCTACCTGGCCGCGTGCCTGGCCTTGGTCGCCGCGGGGCGCGGACGGCTTCGCGCGCAATGGGCGATCCTCGCACCGGCCGGCGTCCGCGCGGTGCGCGCGAGCCCGAGGGCGGCGGCGTTCGCGGTGATGGCGCTGGGCATCGCGTCGTCGGCCGCCTGGCCGCCGGCGCTGCAGTTCGACGACCTCGCCTACCACCTCGGCCTGCCGTGGCAACTGATGCTGCACGGCCGCTACCTGCCGGACGCGACGCAGCAGGTGTGGGCGTTCGCGCCGTGGGCCGGCGATGTCGTGCAGGCGTTGCCGCAGGTGCTCGCGCATGCCGAAGCGCGCGCGGCGGTCAACGCCGCGTGGCTGCTCGCGACCGCCGCCGCGCTGTGGCGCATCGGCGCGGCATTGCGCCTGGCGCCGGCGATGCGCTGGGCCACGGTCGCGCTGCTGGCGAGCCTGCCGCTGACGGCAGTGCTGCTCGGCGGCATGCAGACCGAGACGGCCGCCGCCGCGGCTACCGCCTGGCTCGCCGCGACCATCCTCGCGCCGGCGCCGCGCACGCGGGGCCTGTACGCGGGCGCGTTGCTGTTCGGCCTGCTGTGCGCGCTGAAGCCGATGCACGCGGTCGCCGCGCTGCCGTTGCTGGCGTGGGCGGCGTGGCGGCATCGCGCGTCGCTTCCACGGCCCGGCGCGTTCGCGTTCGCCGTGCTGCTGGTGCTGGCCGTCGGCGGCGCCAGCTATGCGATGGCCTGGCTGAGCACGGGCAATCCGGTGCTGCCGCTGCTCAACGACGTGTTCCGTTCGCCGTACTTCCCGGCGCAGCGCTTCGACGACCTGCGCTGGCACCAGGGCTTCTGCCTCGCGCTGCCGTGGCGGCTGACCTTCCACACCAGCGCCTACATCGAAGGCTGGGACGGCGCCCTCGGGCTGGTGCTCGTGGCATTGTCCGGCGCGTGGCTGCTGGCCCTGGCGGAACGCCGGACGCGCGGCCTCGCCGCCTGCGCCACGCTCGCCATCGCCCTGCCGCTGCTGCCGC
>CBIHRR010000066.1:0-11935 GCA_966212495.1 uncultured Gammaproteobacteria bacterium | reverse complement strand
AGGTCGCGCTGCGTGTTCTCGATCACCTTGGCGGCTTCCGCCACCTTGATGCTGCTGGCCTTGTGGGTCCCGGCGCGGATGATGCCGCCATACAGCCGGTCGACGAGATCGGCCGCTTCGGGCGTGGATCCCGACGTCACCTTGAGGATGTCGGCGACGCGATGCTGCTTGTCGCCGGGATTGATGCGCTCGGGGCTGTAGCCGGCGAAGAAGTCCTGGTTGAACACCAGGCCCGAAGTCCGCTCGAGGATGGGGATGCAGACTTCCTCGGTGCAGCCCGGATAGACGGTGGATTCGTACACGACCACGTCGCCACGCTTCAGCACCTTGCCGATCGCCTCGCTGGCCTTCACCAGCGGCGTGAGGTCGGGCCGGCGCGCGGCGTCGATCGGCGTCGGGACGGTGACGATGTAGACCTGGCAGCCGCGGATGTCCGCCAGGTCGGAGGCGAAGCCCAGCTGCGGCGATGCCGCGAGTTCCGCGGGCGACACCTCGAGCGTGCTGTCCCGGCCTTCCTGCAGTTCCGCGATGCGCGCCGGGTTGATGTCGAACCCGATGGTGGGATGGCGCTTGCCGAACTCCACCGCCAGCGGCAGGCCCACGTAGCCGAGGCCGACAATGCCGATGCGGACGCTCGAAAGATCCGGGAGGTTCGCCGTCTGGGTCATGGTTCCGGTCGCGGGCAGGTCAGCCATGTAGCTTAACGGTTGCGTGCGCCCTGGGCGACCAGCACGCCGAACAGCAGCGCGGCCACCGCCATCATCGCCGGGGTGCGCAATGCGAAATCGGTGTAGGCGTGCGCGACGAGCGGGAACATGCCGAGCAGCGCGGACCACGCCAGGCGCCGGTCGCCGACATCCTTGCGCCGGAACGCGCGCAGCGCGCACGCACCGGCCGCCAACAGCAGCATCGCGACCAGCAGGCCGGCGATGCCGGTTTCGAGCCAGGCCTGGGCGAAGTCGTTGTGCGCGGCATTGATGTATTCGTTGCGCAGCAGCGCCGGCGGCATCGCCTGTTCGAAGACCGGCACGAAGCTGCCGACGCCGCTGCCCCAGGGCAGGTGTTGCCAGGCCAGCGACAGGGTCGCCTTGCGCATGATCCAGCGCAGGCCCTCCAGTTCGTCGACCTTCATCCAGGCCATCGCCGCGGCAAGGCCCGCGGCGACCGCCACGGCGACCAGGGCCAGGACCAGCAGGCTGCCCCGGCCACTGCCCTTTCGCCACAGCGCCGCCGACGCGATCGCCAGCGGCGCCGCGAACAGCATCACCACGCCGATGACGACGACCGCACGCGAATCGGTCAGGGGGAGCCCGAGCAGCAAGGTCCCGCCGGCGATGACCCAGGGCCACCGGTTGGTCGCGAGCGATCCGCGCGGGCCCTGTCCGTCCGGCCGGGCCGGAATCCCGAAGGCGTGGGCGAGGCAGATCCCCAGCCCCGCCAGCATGGCGGTGCCCTGATGGTTGGGGTTGGCGAACACGCCGCCCATTGCCGGCGCCCACTGCGGGTAGGGATTCAGCACGCTGTCCTGCGGCGCCCCGAGTTGCAGGAACCCCAGCACCAGGCTGGCGATCGGCAACAGCACGCACGCGGCGAGCAGGCGGCGCTGCGTGACGCTGCCGGCGCAAAGCACCCCGGCGAACAGGGCGACGGCCGGCAGCAACGACAGCGCGCCCCGCAACGTGGCCGAAGGTGTCAGCGACCAGGTCGTCGCCGGATGCATGACGCCGGCCGCCAGCAGGTCCTTCGCCAGCACGGCGCGTGCGGGTGCCAGTTGCCAGAGCGGGCCGAGCGGCAGCAACTGCAACCAGGGCAGCAAGGCAATGGCGCCCATCGCGACAATACCGAGCAGGCGCACCTTCGACGCCTCGAGCATGGCGACGCGCCACGACGCCAGCGCGAGGACGGGCAAGGCCAGCAGCTGTGCCGATGCGTCGGTCCAGCCGCGTTGCTGGGAGCTGCCGCCCGTGACGAACACGAGCACCAGCAAGACATGGAGCGAAAGGTGGAGCAGGCGGTCGGCGGTGTCGCCTTCGTCGGCGGGCGCCGGCAGGTCAAGCGAAGCAGTCGCGGACATGCGGCACTCCGGGCGGCTGGAGGCCCATTGTGCCGGACTTCGGCGCGATGCGGACCGTGTCCGCGGTCAGTGGCTGAGCGCGCGGTCGGGCTCGCTGTCGTTGCGGTGTTCGAGCGACTGCTGCCCTGCCAGCACCGTTCCAAGCACCGTCGAGAGCGTGCCCACCAACGGGGTTCCGCCGCTGGCCCCGGCGGTGCCCTCGGTCCCGGCCTGCTGTTGCTGCTGGTCCTTCCGCTTCTTGTCCTTGCGGCAATCCGCGGGACCGACGGTGTAGACCCCGGGGTCCCCGTACGAACGGCTGCAATCCCGGCCGTACACGACCTTCGCGGTGGCATTCTCGCCGACGAGGATCCGCTGGCCGACCACGATCGGCTGCTTGTCCGTGGCGGGGACGAAATCGGCCCCCATCGAGATCCTGACGTCACCATTGACGCGCAGGGTGGCGGCAAGGTCCTGGGCCCCGGCGGGCAAGCAAACCGCGAGCGCCAGCATGGCGAACAGACGTTTCATTCTTCAGGCTCCGGTGTCGTCCTGCTCAATAACGGCACCGGGAATGGCCACCGGCCATCGACCGGCGACTGGGGATCAGTCGAGCGGGACCACGGCCACGTCGTCGGTCCAGAGATCCCCTGACGCATGCTGCGCGGCCCCAGCCGGCGCCGGGTTGCGCAGCTCAAGCCACTGGCCCGGGCAGTTCGCCGCCGGCACGCTGAACTCGACCTGCATGCGGCGCCAGTCGAAGCTGCCCTCGAGCGGACCCAGCGCCGCGATTACCGGCCCGCCATGGCAGGTGATCCGCCACTCCAGGCCCCGGTCGGTCTGCAGGAATTCAGCCCGCGCGCGCAGGCTCAGCCGGTACCGCCCCGGCGCGAGCAGCAGCGGTTGGCGCAAGTCGCCGTCGGCGGCAGGGCCGATGAAACGGAAATGCGCCGCCCGTCGCCCTGTGGCTCCGGGCGCTTCCTCGAATTCGGTGAAGACACCCTGCGAGCGATTCCCGGGCTGCCAGTCGAACCCTACCCCGCTCGCGTCGAGTTCGAAACCGCCGTCGAAAACAGGCGCGAGCACCCGGCGGGACGACCCGAGGGTCGAGACCCAGTACGCGTAGGCCTCGCCCCAGCGCCCGTCCGCCATCATGCGACCGAGCCAGCGCGAGGTTTCGACTGTCGAAAGCGCGCCCTTGCGGCGAAGTTCCGCGTGGATATGATCCACGGCCGCGGGCGTACCCCGCGCCAGCAGGGTCGCCATGAAGGCGCTCCCCCATCGCGGCCTGCGGGCCAGCGTGTCGGCCAGTGCCGCGGCGAACGCCGGGTCGGTCGACTGCCGGATGAGTGCGGGATAGAGGTTCGCCCCGGCACCGAGCCGGAGCAGCGCGTCGAGCTGCACCATGGCCTCGGGCAGGTCGCCGCGCCCCAATGCCAAGGCGGCGAGCCTGGCGCGCACCTGGCGGTTGCGTGCCGCTCGCCGGGCCGCAATCTCCATCAGGGCCCCGGCGTCGGGCGCCTCGCGTTCCGCGGCCGCCAGCGCGATGGTCGCGAAGCCTTCCCCCTGTCCGGAATCCGTGGCGAGGAGGCGTTGCGCGAGTTCCGTCGCCGCTGGCAGTTCCCTGGCCAGCAGCGCGCGCCGCGCCGCGACTCGCAACGCGACCGGATGACCCGGCTCGATGCGCAACGCCGCCTCGGGCGCGCTTGCCGCCAAGGCGTCCGCGCGCGTCGCTTGCACCACGGTCCAGGCCAACCATGCCAGCAGCAACAGGCCGATGGCCGCGACCGCGGGGCGTGCGCGCGCGATCATGCCGACGGCCCCACGCCGACGCCGCGCACCAGCCACAACCCCTCGCGCCACACGAGCTGTACATCGAGGTGCCCCTCGTCCATCGCGCAGCGGTCGCAACGATAGGGGCTGCTGAAGCTGGCGTCCCCGGGCTGCAGCTGCCAGTTCGGGGCGAGCAACCGAAGTGCGCTGCCCTGGCGGACGGAGAGGCGCCGCCGGATCCGGTCGGCATCGGCCTGGGTGCGCACGTCGTTCCACAGCGGGGCGGCGCCCGGGATCGACGAGAGGTATGCCGCCACCTGCGCCACGCGTTGCTCCGCCTTTCGCATGCGGTCGATCAGGACGTCGGGATTGGCGTCGGCCGGCCCGTGGACCGGTGCGGATGGCACCTCGAGTGGCGGCGAAGCGATCGTCGCCGCGATGGCCCTGGGCGCGACGATCGCGGTCGTTGCCACCAGTGATGCCGACGGCGGAGCGTGGGCGGGGAGCGGCGACTTCGCCGGCGACGCGATCGCCAATGCCTTCGCGGGAACGGGCGCGGGCGGGGGGCCGGGTGCGTGCGCCTGCGCGGCGGCAAGGCGTCCTCCCACCGGGCGCGGCGGCGACGGCACCGCGGCGACGCTAGTTGTCGGCACGGTGGCCGGCTGCCTGGTCGTGGCAGGGCGTGCATCGACCGGCCCCGAAGCCTGCGCGGCCGCGCGGGGTGCGGGCGCGGTCGCGGTCGCGGTCGGAGTCGCGCTCACGGCGGCGGGCGACACGGGCGCCTGTGCCCGTAGAGCCCTCGGGTCACGGGGCGGAGATCGGCGCACGAGCGCACTGTCGAGTTCGCCGAGGTCGCTGTCGGCACTTTCCGGGGGCTGCGACACGTGTTCGGAGTCGGCGGCAGCGACGGCGTCCCATGCGACCTGGTCGCTCCCGTCCTCGTGTCGCACGATGAGCACGGCGAGCACCACGGAACAGGCCAGCGCAGCGACGAACAGCCAGCGCGAACGCCGCCCGTGCGACGGCATCGGCTCGTCGTAATGCCAGGCGCGGAATTCCGGTGCAGTCGCCTGCCCGCCGTCATCCGCACCGTGGTTGCGCAGGCTCGCGTCGTAGTCGTCCCGCAGCGCCGGCGTGCGCAACTGCGCCCAGGCCTGGTTGACTCGCGTGGCGAAGATCGTCGCGTCGCCCGCAATCGCGCGATCGGGATGCAGCCAGCGCTGCAACAGGCGATGGTGCAAGCGGATCTGTCCGTGTTCGGCCCGCGGCGACACGCCGAGCACCCTGTAGGCATCCGCCTCCGGGGCCGCGAAGAGCATCTGTTCCAGGTAGAACCGGGCGGCTTCGAGCACCACGCCCTCGGCTTCGCCCAGGTCCGCGGCCGCGTCCTTCAGCGCCTGCGGCGCACCAGACGCGACCTCGATGACCAGCGTGATGCCCGCCGGAAGCGGCTGCCTGAGCAAGCGGAAGCGCTCGCCGGGCGCTTGCCTCAGCGCAAGCGCGGTCTCCAGGATTTGGCTCGCGGATGAGCGCAACGCGGTTCCCCAGGTCCGATGGCGCACCGCCCCACCGGTGCGCCTCATGCCGCCTACCTTACCCCTTGGTCAGCTTCGGCGCGGAGCCGTAGCTGTAGCTTCCGTAGTCGCCGTACCCGTAACCATAGGCGTGGTGGCCCGCGGCGTACTTGCTGACCACGGCGCCGACCAGGCGCGCGCGGGCGGCGTACAGGCGCTTGATCGCGATCTGCGCGGTCTGGATGCGGGTCTTGCCTGCCTCGACCACCAGCAAGGTTCCTGCCGCCGCGTTCGCCAGGATCGGCGCGTCCGCGATGCCCAGGACCGGCGGGCCGTCGATGATCACCTGGTCGTAGGCTTCGGCCGCGACCGTGAGCAGCGAGATCAGCTTGCTGCCGGCCAGCAATTCGGCCGGATTGGGCGGCAGCGGACCCGAGAGCACGATCTTGAGGCAGGGATCGTCGGTGTCCTGGATCGCTTCGTTGAGCTGCGCGGCGCCGGCGAGCAGGTTGCTCAGGCCGATCTCGCCGCGCACTTCGGAGACGCGGTGCAGCGAGGGGTTGCGAAGGTCGCCGTCGATCAGCAGGACGCGCTTGCCGAGCTGCGCGAAATTGCGCGCCAGCGACCACGCGGTGGTGGACTTGCCCTCGCCCGCGCCGGCGCTGGTGACCAGCAGCACCTTGGGCACGCCGCTGTCGGTCGAGAACTGCAGCGCGGTGCGCACCGACCGGTACGCCTCCGAGAACGGCGAGCGGAGGTCGCGCAGCGCCTGCGCCGGGACCTCCTGCTTCTTGAGCTTCGGGATGATGCCGAACACCGGCAAGCGCAGCCGATGCTCCACGTCGTGCGGCGTCTTGAGCGTCTGGTCCAGGAACTCCAGTGCGAACGCCGCCAGCGCGCCCAGGATCGCGCCGAGCAACAGGCCGATCCCGAGGTTCAACGGCAGGCTCGGCTTGTAGCGCCCGGCCGGCGGCAGCGCTCGGTCGACGATCGACACGTTGTTGCTGCCCACGTCGGTGGCGACGCCGATTTCCTTGTAGCGCTGCAGCAACGCATCGTAGAGCTGGCGGTTGGTGTCGGCCTCGCGCTTGAGGATGTTGTACTCGATGCTGTGGCTGTCGACGTTGAGGGTCTGCCCGCGCAACGACGCCAGCTCCTGGGTGAGCAGGCTCTCCTGCGCCAGCGCCGCTTCGTACTCCGAGCGCACCGAAGCGCGGACGTCGCCGAGCGCGGCGGTGATCTGCCGGTCGACCGCGTCGATCTGGCCCTGCAGCTGCTTCATTTCCGGGTAGTCGGGCTTGAACACCTGCAGCTTCTGCTGGTACTCGCCCTGCAGGGTCGCCTTCTGCTGCTGCAGGATCCGGACGTTCGAATCCGTCAGCATGTCGGCGGGCAGGCCGGCGCCCTTGGCGCTGGTGGCCCCGCGCAAGCGCGCCTCGGCCCGGATGCGTGCACCCTGCGCATCGGCCAGCTGGCTGTTGAGTGCGCCGAGGTTCTGCGCGACCAGCGACGGGCCGTCGCCCGTGCTGACGATCTTTTCCTTCTGCGCGTACGCCACCAGCGCGCGCTCGGACTGCTCGAGCTTGGCCTTGGTGTCGCGCAGCTGGTCCTCGAGGTACTTCTTCGCATAGGACGACGCGTCGAGCTTGTGGTCCAGCTGTTGCGCGATGAACTCGGCCGCGAAAGCGTTCGCGATCTTGGCCGACAGCCGCGGATCACCGCTGCTGTAGCTCAGCCGGACGAGCCTGGAATTGCGGATCGGTTCCACTTCGAGCCCGCGCTGGACGACCTGGACAGCACGCGTGGACTCCGCGCCGCTCGGGGCAGCGGCCTTCTCGGGCCGCAACGAGTGCAGCACGCGATCGACCCAGGACCTGCCAGCGACGTTCGCCAGCGCGGGCGAGTTCGCCAGGTGCAGCTTGTTGGTGACGCGTTCGGCGAGCGCGCGGCTCTTGAGCAGTTCGTATTGCGTCTGGAAGAAGTCGCCGCCGCTGGCCTCGCCGGACGTCACCCCCTCGACCAGCACGATCTGCATGGCCTCGCGGTCGATCTGCAAGGTGGCGCTCGCCCGGTACACCGGCGGCGTGAGCAGCGTGACCAGCAATGCGAGCGCCAGGCCGCTCGCCATGATGCCCAGCACCAGCCAGCGCCGCTTGAGCAGCATCTGCCAGTAGGCCAGCAGGTCGACCTCGTCGTCGTCGCGCTTGGGCTCGGCGAACAGGTCGATCGCCATGTTTCCCGGGCGCAGCGGGCCGAGCTCGCGTTGCGCGGACTGGGGCACGGGCAGCCCGGGCTGCTCGCCGCCGGGTCCCGCCGGAAGTTGATCGTCGACCATGGAAGTTGCCTGTGTTCCTTAGTAGAACAAGCGGAAGAATCCGAGCACCGGCATGGTCTCGATGAAGCGGCGCAACGCACTCTTGCTGCCGGACTGTTCGACGACGACGATGTCGTCGCCATAGATCTGCGGGTCGGGCATCGTGCCGTTGCGAACCTGGGTCAGGTCGAACACCGCGCCCATGCGCTTGCCCTCGACCTGCCGGAACACGACGACACCCTTGAGGTCGGCGACCCTGTCGTCGACGCCGCCGGCGATCGCGATCACCTGGAGCAGGGTCGTCTTGCCGGTCAGCGGAAAGATGCCGGGATTCTTGATCGCGCCTTCGACGGTGACGCGCTGGCTCGCGAATTCCTTGACGAACACCGTGACCTGCGGATCCTGCACGTAGCCTTCCTTGAGCTTCGCGGCGATGGCGGACTCGAGTTCGGGGATCGTCTTGCCTCCCGCGAGGACGGCACCGATCAAGGGCAGGGAAATCTGGCCGTTCGAGTTCACGCGCACGGTCTGCGACAGGGCATCGATTCCGAACACGCTGATCTCGAGCAGGTCCTGGCCGCCGATGCGGTAGTCGCTCGCGCCCTCGTACGCACCCGAATCGGTGGTGCTGTCCGGCGCGGGCAGGATCTTGCCGGCCGACACGTTCGGGTTGCTGCTGATCGCGTGCGTCGCACAACCCGCGAGCAGCGAGGCCAGCAGCAACACCGGCAACAGGAGAACGAACCGGACGCGGAAGGAGGATGGATTCATGGGCATTCCGTTCAGGCAGTGGGCGATTATGCGACGCCGCGCAACTTTTGCCAAAGGCTGGGCGAAGGACGCGGACTCACCGACGCCGGCAGGGGCGGCAGCAGGTCGGGCGCGACGTCGGCGACGATGCCCGCCGGGCGGGTCGAAACAAGATGCGTCGCTTCCTCGTCCCCGATCCATCCCGCCGCGACTTCTCGCCCTTCCGCGAGCAGCGGCGGACGGCGGCGCGTGTCGTGGGCATCGGTGGCCAGCAAGTGCGCCTTGCCGTCCTTCACGAAACGTTCACTCCAGTAGAGCGGCCGCCGACCATGCCGGCCGGTCAGCGCACCCGCGGTCAGTTGCATCCACGCGCCGCGATCGACCAGCCGCATGAAAAGATCGTAATGGTCTTCGACCCAGCTCAGGCGCTCGGGATGGGTAATGACGGGGACGATGCCGGCGGCCATCAATCCGAACACCTGCTGCTCGAAGCCTGGCGGCGCGACATGGTGCGGCGGCTCGAGCAGGAGGTAGCGGGAACCGCCGAGGGTCGGGACGCGACCGGCGCGGATCGCGCCCGCGAGGTCGGTGTCCAGGTGCACGTCCGCGCCTTCCAGCAGGCGCAACGCAATGCCTTCGGCGTCGAGGATCCCCTGCAGCCGGGCCACCGCGGCGCGGATGCCGGGCGCATCGTTGTCGTACATGCCGGGATAGATGTGCGGCGTGCAGGCGATGGTACGGATGCCGTCGGCGGCCGCGATGCGCGCCATCGCCAGCGCGGTCTCGAGATCCGGCGCGCCGTCGTCGATGCCGGGCAGGAGGTGGCAATGGAGATCGAACATAATGGGATCCGAACGTCAGTCGCCGTGGGAACAGGACATGCAAGAGGAACGCACCAGGCTATTCCACAACCCGCGATGCTCGAAATCACGCGGCGCGCTCGAACTCCTGCGCGAGCGCGGCATCGAGCCTGAAATCGTGTCGTACCTGGAACACCCGCCCCGGCCGGGCGAACTGCGGATGCTGCTGGGAATGCTCGGTCTCCGCGCGCGCGACCTGCTGCGCACCGGGGAGCGGGAGTACACCGCGCTGGGCCTGGATGATCCCGCGCTGGACGACGCGGTGCTGATCGAGGCCATGGCCGCGCACCCGGTGCTGATCGAGCGGCCGATCATGGTGCACGGGGACCGCGCGGTGATCGGGCGCCCGCCGGAACGCGTCCTGGAACTGCTGTGACACCCGCCAACGGAAAAGGCCGCCGAAACGGCGGCCTTTTCAGTCCTGCGATCCGTGCGTTGCGACCGGATCATGCGGCGAGTCAGTGGCTGACAGGGCGATCCGGTTCGACGTTGCCCATCGAGTCCAACCCCGCCGCGCCGACCAGGGCCGCGCCGAGGATGGTCGCGACGGTGCCGAAGTTCGAGCCACCCGTGGCTGCCACGCCCGTCTGGGTTGCAGCCGGCGCCATCGTCACCGTGTAGACGCCCGGCGACTCGTAATGGAGCACGAGGCCGTTGTCGTAGGTGAACGTGGCCTTGGCGTTGTCCGAAAGCATCACGCGGTCGCCGACATGCAGCTTCTGGTCTTCCGTCGGCGTCGTGAACTCGCCGCCCGTGCTCGTCATGACCGTTCCTTCCACGACATGCAGGGTGCCCACGACCTCCTGCGCCATGGCCGGAGCGAAGGCGGCGGCGGCAAGCAACGCAACCGCGAGCAACGGACGAATCAGTGCGTTCATCGGTAACATCCTGTGGGTATGAACGGCCACAGACTGTGGCGACCGTCGCACTATAGCGCAACCGCCCCCGGGCCCGTCAAGCGCCGAAACCCATGCCCCTTAGGCACTTGGGCGAGACTCGTGAAAGGTGCGTGAGGATTGTGACCGGACGTCACGCTAACGCGACTTCGCCGCCCGCATCGCCGCGATGGCCGAGGGGGGCGCGAAGCTGTCGGCGCGAGCCTCGGCCCAGAAGGCCTTGAACACTGCGTGTTCCGGGATGCGACGCAACAGCTCCCCGGGTTCGAGGAACCGGTACAGCGCGGCCAGCGAACGCACTTCCGTCGGCGACACCCGGCGCAGGATGTGCTCCGGCCCCAGTTGCTCCGGGCCGTCGAGGCCGGAGGCGCACAGCAGGTCGCGCAGTGCATGCAGCGTGTTCTGGTGGAACATGAAGACCCGATTCGACTTGTCGGCCACGTCCAGGTGCTTCCAGCGCTGCATGTCCTGCGTCGCGATGCCGGTCGGGCAGCGATCGGTGTGGCAACTCAGCGACTGAATGCAGCCCAGCGCGAACATGAAGCCGCGGCCGGCGTTGCACCAGTCGGCGCCGACCGCGAGCGTGCGCGCGATGTCGAAGGCGCTGGTGATCTTGCCGGCGGCGGCCACGCGCACCTGGTCGCGCAGGCCCAGGCCGACCAGCGTGTTGTGGACCAGCCGCAGGCCTTCGTGCATCGGCACGCCGACGTGCGCCACGAATTCCGCCGGCGCGGCGCCGGTGCCGCCTTCCGCGCCATCGACGACGATGAAGTCCGGCAGCAGGCCCGTCTCGTGCATCGCCTTGGCGATGGCGAACCATTCCCAGGGATGGCCGATCGCCAGCTTGAAGCCGGTCGGCTTGCCGCCCGACAGCCGGCGCAGGCGCGCGACGAACTCGAGCAGGCCGATGGGCGTGTCGAATTCGGCGTGGCGCGCCGGCGAGATGCAGTCCACGCCCTCGAGCACGCCGCGGGTGCGCGCGATTTCCGCGCTGACCTTGGCGCCGGGCAGCATGCCGCCATGGCCGGGCTTGGCGCCCTGCGACAGTTTCACCTCGACCATCTTCACCTGCGGCGTGGTCGCGTTTTCGGCGAAGCGCTCGTCGCTGAAGTGCCCGTCGGCGTCGCGGCAGCCGAAGTAGCCCGAGCCGATTTCCCACACCAGGTCGCCGCCGGGCTCGCGGTGGTAGGGAGAGATCGAGCCTTCGCCGGTGTCGTGGTAGAAGCCCCCGAGCTTCGCGCCGGCGTTGAGCGCGCGGATCGCATTGGCGCTGAGCGCGCCGAAGCTCATCGCCGAGATGTTGAAGACGCTGGCCGAATACGGCTGCGTTGTCTCCGGGGACGCGGCGCCGAGGGCGACGCGGAAGTCGTGCGAGGGGATCGCCGACGGCACGATCGAATGGTTGATCCATTCGTAGTCCACGCCATAGACGTCGTGCTCGGTGCCGAACGGCACCACGTCCATCACGCCCTTCGCGCGCTGGTATACCAGCGAGCGCTGCTCGCGCGAGAACGGCACTTCCTCGAGGTCGGACTGGATGAAGTACTGCCGGATCTCGGGGCCGATGGATTCCAGCCCGTAGCGGAAATGCGCCAGCAGCGGGTAGTTCCGGCGCAGGGTGCTGCGACGCTGCAGCAAGTCCCAGGTGCCCAGCGCTGCGAGGCCCGCGAAGATCGCGAGCGCCCAGCGCCAGCCGATCGATGCCGGGTGCGTCGTCGCCTGCCAGGCCGAAGCGGCGGCGAGCAGCAGGCTCGCGATGTAGGCGGAATACCGCA
>CBIHRR010000065.1:0-12010 GCA_966212495.1 uncultured Gammaproteobacteria bacterium | reverse complement strand
GTCAGCTCGACCGGAGCGAGCCCGGCGCGGCGCAGCGCCTCGCCGCCCGGCAGCCTTTTCCCGCCGAAAAAGGCTTCGCCGCCCCCGATCAGCACGATGGCGAGGTGCGACAGCGGGGCCAGGTCGCCCGAGGCGCCGACGGAACCGAGCTGCGGCACGGCCGGCACCACGCCCGCGTTGAGCATCGCCGCCAGCGCCTGCAGCGTCTGCACGCGGATCCCGGAATGGCCGCGCAGCAGCGTGTTGATGCGGATGCACAGCATCGCCCGGACGACGTCGGGCGCGAAGGGCTCGCCGACGCAGACGGCGTGGGTTTCGATCAGGTTGCGCTGCAGCTTCGCGTACAGCGACGGATCGCTGCCGCCAAGCAGCTTGTCGGCATTGCTGCCGAAGCCGGTGGACACGCCGTAGATGGGCTGCCCCTGCGCCACCTTGCCGGCGAGGAAGTCGGCGGCGCGCGCGACATCGCGCAATGCCGCCGCGTCGAGCTCGACCGGCGCGCCCTGCGCGACCGCGACGAGCTGCGCGCGGGTCAGCGATCGACCGTCGAGGTGAACCGTCCTCTGCGCGTCGTTACGCTGCGAGGCGCTCACGCCAGCGCCTCCCGCAGGCGCGTCGCAAGGTCCGCTTCGGCGATTTCGAACTGCTCGCCGCGGCGCAGGTCCTTCACGGCGACGGCACCACGCGCGGCCTCGTCCTCGCCGCGAATCACGGCGAAGCGGATGCCCGCACGGTCCGCATACTGCAACTGCTTCGCGAGCTTGCGCGGCTCCAGCTGCGTCTCGACCCTCAGCCCGGCGGCGCGCAGGCGCTGCGAGAGCGCCAGCGCGTCGGCGAGCATCGCGTCGTCCATCAGCGTCACCAGCGCATCCACCGAGCTCTCCGCGGCGGCGACGATGCCGGCCTCCTGCAGCTGCCAGAACAGGCGCGTCAGCCCGATCGAGATGCCGACGCCCGGCAGCTTCGACTTCGTGTAATGGCTGGCGAGGTTGTCGTAGCGGCCGCCGGAGCAGATCGAGCCGATCTCCGGATGGGCGTCGAGCTGCGTCTCGTAGACGATGCCCGTGTAGTAATCCAGGCCGCGCGCGATCGACAGGTTGAGCGCGTAGCGCGACTCGGGCACGCCCAGCGCCCGCAGCTGCGCGAGCACCTGGCGCAGCTCGTCGCGGCCTTCCTCGAACAGCGGCGTGCCGGCGCCGAGCGCCTCGAGTTTCGCCAGGGCATCGCCATGCCCGCTCGAGCGGATGCGCGAGAAACCGAGCAGCTTCGCGACGACGCCGGGCGCGAGCCCGAAGCCCTCGCCCGCCAGCGTCGCCGCCACCGCTTCCTCGCCGCGCTTGTCGAGCTTGTCGAGTTCGCGCAGCACCAGCATCTGGCGCTCGCCCTCGATGCCCTGCCCCTCGAAGAAGCCGCGCAGCAGCTTGCGGTGGTTGAACTGGATCGTGAACTCGCCGATCGCCAGCTTCTCGAACGCGGCATTGATGACCGCCGGGATCTCCGCGTCGTAACGCGGCGACAGCGAGTCCTTGCCGATCACGTCGATGTCGCACTGGTAGAACTCGCGGAACCGGCCGCGCTGGGCGCGTTCGCCCCGGTACACGCGCTGCATCTGGTAGCGGCGGAACGGGAACGCGAGGTCGTGCTCGTGCTCGGCGACGTAGCGCGCCAGCGGCACGGTGAGGTCGAAGCGCAGCGCCAGCTCGGGGAGCGCGGCAGGCGAAGCCGCATCGGCCGCGCCGCCCGCCTGCGAAGCCTTCTCCAGCGCGCCGGTCGACTGCACGAAATAGACCTGGCGCTCGGTCTCGCCGCCGGTTTTGGTCAGCAGCACGTCGGTCAGCTCGAACACCGGCGTTTCCACCGGCAGGAAGCCGTAGGCCTCGAAAGTGCCGCGGATGGCATCGAGCATGCGCTGGAACGCGACCTGCTCGCGCGGCAGCAGCTCCATGACGCCGGGCGGGGTGCGGGGCTTGATCACGCGGTCTCCGGGGGCTGGCCAGACCGCACAGTGTAGCGGGCGGCCCGGAATCCGCCGATTCCCCCGGCAAGGGCTTGCCCGCGCCCCGGGGGATTCCCTACAATGGCAGGCTGCACCGTCGGGGTGTAGCTCAGCCTGGTAGAGCGCTACGTTCGGGACGTAGAAGTCGCAGGTTCAAATCCTGTCTCCCCGACCATTCCGGTGCCCCGCACCGCCCGCGAGAGTGCGCATCGCTCACGCCAGCGTGCCGTCCCGCCCGCTACGCTTCCCGGTCGACTCATCGACGGGAGTGCGGCATCCATCAGCTTCTGGAACGCCGGTACGACCCGCAGGCGACGCTTGCGGCACCGGAACCCGTGCTGGAAGCCGATCCAGCCACCATCGCCGTTGGACCCGCGCCCATCGAGGCGCCGGAATGGCGAAGGTTCTACCTCCCGGTCAAGCTGAAGTTCGCGATCGCGCTGGTCGCGGCGGGCGCCTGGGCGGGCCTGAGCATCTGGCTGTCCGCGCCGTGGCTCGAGGATCTTGCGCACGCGATCGGCTGGCCGGCCGCGGTGTTCATCATCGCGTTCATCGCGTACGTGCCCGGCTTCATGAACGCGTTCCTGGTCTCCACGATCCTGCTGGATCGCCGGCCCTCCAGGGCGCTGCCCTCGAGCTATCCCTCCGTCACGGTGCTGGTCGCCTGCTACAACGAGGCGGCCACTATCACCGACACCCTGCGCAGCATCGCGGAGCAGCAGTACGCCGGCACCCTGGAAGTGCTGGTCCTGGACGACGGCTCGACCGACGGAACGGCGCTGATCGCCCAACGGACGGTGACCGGGCTCGCGGCCGCCGGCCTCGCCACGGGCGGCAGCGACATCCACATGCGCGTGGTGTCATACCCGGAGAACTCGGGCAAGGCGGCGGTGCTGAACCGCGGGCTGGCGATGGCCAGCCACGAGCACATCGCCACGATCGATGGCGATTCGTGGCTGCACGCGGGCGCCATGCAGAAGATCGTCGAACGCCGCATCAGCGATCCTCCGGGCACCAAGGCGGTGGCAGGCGCCGTGCTCGTGCGCAATTCGCGCGAGACGTGGCTGACGCAGTCGCAGGAATGGGACTACTTCCACGGCATCGCCGCGGTCAAGCGGATGCAGAGCATGTACCACGGCACCCTCGTGGCACAGGGCGCCTTCTCGCTGTACGACCGCGAGGCCCTGGTGGAAGTCGGCGGCTGGCCGGACAGCGTGGGCGAGGACATCGTGCTGTCCTGGGCGCTGCTCAAGGCCGGCCATCGCATCGGCTACGCCGAGGACGCCGTGCTGTTCACGCACGTGCCGGAGAAGTTCGTGCCCTTCGCGCAGCAGCGCCGGCGCTGGTCGCGCGGCCTGATGGAGGCCTTCGCCGCCCACGGCGCGCTGCTGCTCAAGCCACGCATGACGACGCTGTTCATCTGGTGGAACGTGATGTTCCTGCCGCTCGACCTGGTCTACACCTTCGCCTTCATCCCCGGCATCGTGCTGGCGCTGTTCGGCCATTACTACATCGTCGGCATCATGACGCTGGCGGTGTTGCCGCTGGCGATGATCTGGAACCTGTTCATCTACCGCGTGCAGTCCCGCATGTTCGCGCGCCAGGAACTCAACGTGCGGCGCAACCTCGGCGGCTTCCTGTTCTACATGCTCGGCTACAGCCTCGTGATGCAGCCCGTGTGCGTGTGGGGCTACTTCTCCGAATTCATCGGATTGCGCAAGAAATGGGGCACCAAATGAACGCCAGCCGGACATTGTTGTTCGCCGCCGCGCTGGGGGCGGCGGGCGCCCTCCTCCCGGGCCGCGCCGCGGCGCAAGCGCAGCCGCAGGCCGCGGGCGCCGACGCGTTCTCCTCGAGCGACGCCGAAGGCACGGACGTCCTGCGCGCCGGCCTGTACTTCGACTTCAGCCATGCCGACGACGAGCACTATCGCGGCCTGCGCGTGGAGCATGCCGACTACTCGCTGGCCGGTGGGCGCCACTCGCGCAGCGACCGCCTCTACTACCGCTTCGCCGACACCGGCACGCGCTGGAAGTGGAATGGCGCGCTGGGTACCGATGGCGACACGTGGCTCGGCAGCGCCAGCATCCACAACGACGCTCCGCGGCGCCAGGAATACTTCGTCGAGCGCAGCATCGCCGAAACCCCGCAGGGGCTCGACCGCGGGATCTACAGCACCTTCGCCGGAGCCGCCTACGACCTGCCGCTCGGCGACCGCAACGTCGTGACCGCGCTCGTCGGCGTGCAGGACTTCACCGGAAGCAACCGGCGCCTGCACCTGCGCGGCCGCTATATCCGGGTGCTGTCCGAATCCATGGGCCTGAGCGCACAGCTGCGCACGCGCTGGTTCCGCAGCAGCGAGCCGCACGAGTTCGACTACTACTCGCCGCGCTGGTTCGCCGAAGCGATCCCGACGCTGCAGGTCCGGCGCTTCCGCGGCGGCTGGATGTACCAGGCGGCCGCGGGCTGGGGCCGGCAGCGCGACAGCGAGACGGACTGGCGTCGCGCGCGCGCGTTCGAAGCTTCGGTCACGAGCCCGGCGAACGGTCCGTGGTCGTTCAAGGCCGGCGTGGGCTACAGCGACACCCCCGGCGACACCGGGGGCTACAACTACACCCACTTCATGATCGAGGCGAGCCGCCGCTTCTGACGCCGCCTCGCGCGCGCGACACGTGTTCGTGCGCCGGCACGTGCCAGCGCCAGGAATGCTCGACGGCGTGGCGGATGCCGACGCGCGGGCCCGCGACCGGCTCGGCCGGCGGTGGCACGCCGTCGGTCATGATCCAGACACCGCGGTCGCCCTTCACCAGGTTGGCGCCGTCGAGCGCCTTGGCGATGCCCATCGCCTGGCCCAGCTTGCCCGGACCGGAGCCGATGTCGCGGTCCTTCGCCGGGTGGCCGCGCGCCTCGCGCATCAACTCGATGCCCGCGACCGGCTCGATCGCCCGCAGCAGCACGCCCCAGCCCTGCCCCTTGCCGCACACCGCATTCGCGCACCAGTGCATGCCGTAGGTGAAGTAGACATACATGTGGCCGCCGTCGCCGAACATCGTGGCGTTGCGCGCGGTCTTGCCGCGGAACGAATGCGCGGCCGGGTCATCGGCGCCGGAATACGCCTCGACCTCGACGATGCGGCCGGCGCGGCCGTCGTCGCGCACCAGCAGCTTGTTCAGCAGCTCGGGCGCGACTTCGACGGGATGCCGGAGGTAGAACCTGCGCGGGAGGGCCTTCCATGTCGCCATGGCCGACAGCCTAGCGCGGCGACGGCGTCAGAGCCCGTCAAGGCGCGCGCGCAGCGTCCCGAGGCGCAGGTCGCCCGCGGCACCGGGCGACACGCGCGCGGCGAGGCTCGCGGCCGGGTCGCCCCCGGCCCAGCGCGCCGGATCGGCGGCCTCGCGATACGCGTCGCGGAACGGCATGCCCTCCTTCGCCAGGTCGACGGCCAGGTCGGTGGCGTACATCGACGGCTCCAGCGCGGCGCGCATCGCTTCGGGCTTCCACTGCATGCGCCGCAGCAGGTCCGGCAACAACGCCAGCGCCTGCAGGCCCTTGCCGAAGCCATGGAACAGCGCGCCCTTCGTCACCTGCAGGTCGCGATGGTAGCCCGAGGGCAGCGACAGCAGGTGCTCGATCTCGGCTTTCGCCGCGGCGACGCTGGCGTAGGTGCCGCGCATCAGCTCGACGACGTCGGGATTGCGCTTGTTCGGCATGATCGAGCTGCCGGTGACGTACTCCGGCGGCAGCGCGACGAAACCGAATTCGGCGCTGGTGAACAGGCTCAGGTCCCAGGCGATGCGGCGCAGGTCGAGCATGGCGCTGCCCAGGGCCTCGAGCGCGGCGAGCTCGAACTTGCCGCGCGAGAGCTGCGCGTAGGTCGCGGCGACCTGCAGGCGACCGAAGCCCAGCGCCTGCGTCGTGCCGTCGCGGTCCAGCGGCAGGTTGATGCCGTAGCCGGCGGCGCTGCCGAGCGGATTGGCGTCGATCCACGCCGCGGTGTCGCGCGCGCGCGCCGCATCGTCGATGAAGGCTTCGGCCCAGCCCGCCCACCACATGCCGGCCGACGACACGACGGCGCGCTGCAGGTGGGTGTAGCCCGGCATCGGCAGCGACGCTTCGGCTTCCGCACGGGCGAGCGCGACCGCCGCGGCGTCGCGCGCATGGCGCTGCGCTTCGGCGAGCTTCTCCTTCAGCCACAGGCGCGTGGCCACCAGCACCTGGTCGTTGCGGCTGCGGCCGGCGTGGATGCGCTTGCCGGCGTCGCCGAGGCGCTCGGTGAGGCGCGCCTCGATCGCCGAGTGGCCGTCCTCGTAGCGCTGGTCGAGCACGAACGCGTCGCCGCGGAAATCGTCGGCGAGCACGTCGAGTTCGCGCAGCAGCGCGCGCAGCTCGTCGGCACCGAGCATGCCGATGCGCTGCAGGCCTTCGGCATGCGCGCGGCTGGCGGCGATGTCGTGCAGGAAGAACTCGCGGTCCAGCAGCACGTCGTCGCCGGCCAGGAAGGCCTGGATGCGTGCGTCGACCTCGACGCCGGGCTTCTGCCACAACAGGTCAGCCATCGATCGGGATCCCCGCGAATTCGTCCAGCCCGAAGGCCAGGTTGAGGTTCTGCATCGCCTGCGTCGCCGCGCCCTTGAGCAGGTTGTCCTCGGTGGCGACGACGACCAGGCGGCGTGCGTCCGCCGACAGCGTGAAGCCGCCGACCTCGACGTGGTGCGCGCCGGCGATGCGGCTGACCCACGGCGCCTCGCCCTCGACCACGCGCACCAGCGGCTCGCCGGCGTAGCGCGCACGATAGCGCGCCTGCACTTCATCGAGCGCGAAGGGGCGCGCCAGGTGCAGGTTGGCAGTGAGCGTGATGCCGCGGAAATGCGGCGCCACGTGCGGCATGAATTCGACCGGATGGCCGAGCCGGCGCGTGACCTCGCGCTCGTGCACGTGGCCGGTGAGCGCGTACGGCATCAGGTTGTCGCGCAGCTTGTCCGGATCGTTGCGATCAGACGGCGTGGTGCCAGCCCCCGAGTAGCCGGAGACGCCGAAGCACTGCACGGGACCCTCCAGCGCGCCGAGCATCGGCGCGATCGCAAGCTGCATCGCCGTGGCGTAGCAACCGGGATTGGCGATGCGGCGCTGCCCGGCGTATCCGCCGCGGGTGAGTTCCGGCAGGCCGTAGTACCAGCCGTCGTCGAAGCGGTAGTCCGCGGACAGGTCGACGATCACCGGATCCGCGGTGGCGGGGTCGGCGCCCGCCGCGAGGGCGGCATCGAACGCCGCCACGCAGGCCGCGGCGTGGCCGTTCGGCAACGCCAGCACCACCGCGCCGGCGCCCAGCGCCGGCAGGTCTTCGTGCGCCGGCGCGCTGTAACGCACCTCGCCACGGTACGCGTCGACGTGGTCGGCGACGCGCTGGCCCGCGAGGGCGCGCGAGGACACGTAGGCCAGTTCGAAGCGCGGATGGTTCGCGACGAGCCGGATCAGCTCCGCGCCGGTGTGTCCGCGCGCGCCGACGATGCCGAGCCGCAGCGGCTTCGCGTCAGCCATGCGCGTGCGCCTCCAGTTTCGCGCGCAGTCCCGCCTGCACGACAGGCCACTCGCTGTCGAGGATCGAGAAGCAGACGCTGTCGCGCAGCGTGCCATCGCGGTGCCGCAGGTGCTGCCGCAGGATGCCTTCCTCGCGCGCGCCCAGCCGCGCGATGGCGGCGCGCGAGGCGAGGTTCAGCGTGCTGGTGTGGAAGCCGACGCTCGCGCAGCCCAGCGCCTCGAACGCATGCCCGAGCAAAAGCAGCTTGGCCTCGGTGTTCAGGCCGGTGCGCTGCACGGAGCGCGCGTACCAGGTGTAGCCGATGCACAGGCGCGGCGTCTCCGGCAGCAGTTCGTAATAACGGGTGCTGCCGACGACGCGTCCGCCGGCATCGCGGACCACGAAGGCCAGCTGTTCGCCGGCGGCCTGCTTCGCGAGCGCTGTCTCGAGCCAGCCGTCGACGTCGTCCGGCGTCGGGACATTGGTGAACTGCAATTCCCAGAGGCGCCCGTCCGACGCGGCGGCGCGCAGTCCCTCCGCATGCGCCATGCGCAGCGGCTCCAGCGCGACGTGGCGGCCGTGCAGGACCGGGGCAATGGCCCACGCGGCCGCGTTCATGCCGCGTCCTCGAGGGTCGGGGCCCGCCCGCGGCAGTGCGCCACGCACGCGGCGATCTCCGCCTGGTCGTCGATGCCGTACCAGAACACCTTCCAGCGCGGCTCCTTGATGCAGCCGTCGCATTCGGCGAAATAGAAGGCGTTGACCGGATTGCCGCGGCGCGAGCGCCAGAACAGCCGCGGCTCGTCGGCGCGCATCACCTGCCAGACCGCGCGGCCGAGGCCCTCGCCCTGCGCATCGTCGAGCACCGCGAACTTGTCCAGGTACACGCCTTCCGCCTCGTTCGTCAGGATGACGGCGGCGCGGTAGTTCTCGCTGACGTAGGCGCGGTGCAGCCGCGTGCGCTCGAAGTAGTCCGGCACCAGGGTACGGCCGAACGCCGATTCGATCAGCGTGCGCAGCCGCGGCAGGTCGAGCTGGTCCCACGACGTCGCCTGCAGCACCCGCTCGCCGCGCCGCACGAGCGTGCCCGATCCCTTGTGCGTGAACAGTTCCTTGGCCAGTTCCGACGGCCGCGTGATCGACACCGACGAGGCCGGCGACAGGCCATCGAGCAGTTGCTTGACCTGCTCGAGCTTCACCCGCATGCCGCCCTCGATCCAGGGTTGCGCCATCAGGTGATCGTATTCGGTGGTGAGGTTGATCGAGTCGATCACCTGGCCGTCGGCGTCGAGCAGGCCGCCGGTGCCGGTCAGGAACACGATCTTGTAGGGCTGCAGCACCTGCACCAGCGCGTTCGCGGCGTAGTCGGCGTTGACGTTGAGGATCTGCCCGCCGGCGGTCTCGCCGAGGCTGGCGATCACCGGGATCGAGCCCGCCTGCAGGCTGGCCTGGATCGGCGCGAGCTGCACGCCGCGCACGTTGCCGACCAGGCCGAGCGCGTCGCGGTCCATGAATTCGGCCTCGAACACGCCGGAGACGATCGACGTGGCGCGCGCGTCCTGCGCCTGCAGCGCCTCGACGAGGCGCAGGTTCTGCGCATGGAACACGCGGCGCACGATCGCCAGCGCTTCCGGCGAGGTCACGCGCAGGCCGTCGACGGTGCGCTTCTCGATGCCGGCGGCCGCGAGTTCGACGTCGAGCTGCGGACCGGCGCCGTGGATCACGATCGGGGTGAGACCCACGTCCTGCAGGAACGCCAGCGACGAGGTCAGCGCGTCGAAATCGTCGCGCAGCACCGCGCCGCCGACCTTGACCACCGCGAAGCGCGCTGCGTCCAGCTGCGAGAAGCGCTTGAGGTACTGCGAGATCTCCTTCGCGCCGCCCATGCTGGAAAGCAGGCGGACGATGGTCTGGCGCGTTTGCAGGTCGTGGATGGTCATGTGCTTGGCGGCAAGGTGCGTCAGTTCGAAAGGATGCGTGCGATCGACGCGGCGTAGCACTGCAGCTGCTCCAGCGCCACCCACTCGTCCGCGGCATGGGCCTGGGCGATGTCGCCGGGCCCGTACACGATCGCGGTCATGCCGGCGCGCGAGAACAGCGAGGCTTCGGTCCAGAAATCGACGGCGTTGCCGATCGGCAGGCCCAGCGCGTCCGCGAGGTCGCGCGCCGCGAGCCGGTGTTCCTCCGCCTCGGCGACGTCGCCGGCGGGCAGCGGCGGCCCGCGGAATGTTTCCTCGTAGCGCTCCAGCGCGCCCGTCGCCGCGCAGGCGCCGAAGCGCACGTGCAGTTCGTCGATGTCGTGGGAGGGCAGCGGGCGGAAGTTGAAGCGCACCTCGGCGCTGGGCGCGATCACGTTCGCCTTGATCCCGCCTTCCACCCGGCCGATGTTGAAACGCAGGCCGGTGAGGCCACCGAAACGCCGATGCGCCTCGCCTTCGACCAGGTCGAGGGAACGCGCGCCCCAGCGCATGGCCTGGTGCAGCGCGCTCGCGTCGAGCGCGGCCGCGCCCGAGGCATGCCCCGCCTCGCCCTTGAAGCGCAGCAGCACCGAGGCGATGCCGCGATGCGCCAGCACCGCCTCGCAGCGCGTCGGCTCGGCGACGATCGCTTCGGCATAGCCGTGGCCGCGGCCGATGAAGGCCTCGATGCAGCGCGGATCGTTCGCCTCTTCGTCGGTGGTGAACAGGAAGGCCGCGTCGCCCTGCGCCTGCGCAGCCGCCGCCAGCAGCCCCGCCGCCGCGCCCTTGATGTCGCAGGCGCCCAGCCCGATGGCGCGATCGCCCTCCACGCGCAGCTTCAGCGGATCGCCGCTCCACTGCGGCGAGGACGGCACCGTGTCCAGGTGCACGTTGAACACGCGCGACGGCTTGCCGCGCACCGCCAGCAGCGAGAGTGCGCCGTCGCCATGGTCCGAGAGCGTGCAGTCGAATCCCGCCAGCTGCGCGCGCAGGTAGTCGAAGATGCCGATCCCGATCCGCCGCGGCGGATTGCGCGTATCGAACCCCACCAGCGCCTCAAGGTGCGCCAGCATGCGGGGGAGCAACAGATCGCCGGAAGCAGCCATTCCCTCTTCCCTATTCCCCATTCCCGCCCTTGTTGACCTCCGCCCACAACGTGCTGCTCATCCCGAACAGCTTGATGAAGCCCTCGGCTTCCTCCACGCCCCAGTCCGCCGACTGCGCATAGGTCGCGCCCGACGCCTGCAGGATGTGCGGCGAACGCACCGCCACCGCGTCCACGCGGCCGCCGCGCGTCTCCAGCACCACCTCGCCGTTGACCATGCGCTGCGAGGAACGGAGGAACGCCTCCAGGTCCGCCTTCAGCGGATCGTGGAAGAAGCCTTCGTACACGAGCTCGACCCAGCGCCGCGCGACGTCGGGCTTGAAGCGGTTCTGCTGCTTGCTCAGCACCGCCTCCTCCAGCGCGCGATGCGCGCACAGCAGCGCAGCCAGGCCCGGCGCTTCGTACACGATGCGGCCCTTGAGGCCGATCGTCGTGTCGCCGGTGTACATCCCGCGGCCCACGCCGTATTGCGCGAACATCGTGTTGAGCCGCGCCAGCAGCTGCGGGCCCGCCATCGGCTGGCCGTCCAGCGCCACGGCCTCGCCGCCGACGAAGCGCAGCGTCGCCTGCAGCGGCTCGGCCGGCCATTGCCCGCGGCCCGCGCACCAGCCGCGCGCGCCTTCGCCCGGCGCCTCCCAGCGGTCGATCTCGCCGCCGGACATGGTCAGCCCGAGCAGGTTCTCGTTGATCGTGTAGGCCTTCTGCTTGCTGCGCACGCCGAAGCCGCGCTCCTCCAGGTAGGCCTGCTCGTAGGCGCGGGTCTGCGTGTGTTCCTTCTGGATCTCGCGGACCGGCGCCACGATCCGGAAATCCCCGCTCGATTTCACCGCAAGGTCGAAGCGCACCTGGTCGTTGCCCATGCCGGTGCAGCCGTGCGCGATCGCGTTGGTGCCCAGGTCGCGCGCGCGCGCCAGCGCCGCGTCGACGATCAGGTAGCGGTCCGACACCAGCAGCGGGTACTGGCCCTGGTAGCCCTCGCCCGCCCAGACGAAGGGCTTGACGAAGCCGTCCCAGATCGCGGGCCCGCCGTCGATGGTGAGGTGCGAGGCCACGCCCAGTTCGGCGGCGCGCGCCTCGATCGTCGCGCGCTCGGCGGCGTCGACGCCGCCGGTGTCGGCGAACACCGTATGCACGTTCCAGCCCCGCTCCCGCAGGTAAGGCACGCAGAACGAAGTGTCGAGGCCGCCGCTGAAGGCCAGGACGATGTCACGGGAGGCAGGAGCGGGAACGGGGAACGGGGAACGGGGAACGGGAGGTTCGATGGTCATTGGTGTTGGCTCCTCAGATGGGGAATGGTCATTGGGATCGGCGCCGCACACGTCCGGATCATCAGTTCCCCGTTCCCCGTTCCCTGTTCCCCGTTTGCAAAGCAAGCGCCGCCATCACCGCCTTCTGCACGTGCAGGCGGTTCTCGGCTTCGTCGATGGCGATGC
>CBIHRR010000064.1:0-12093 GCA_966212495.1 uncultured Gammaproteobacteria bacterium | reverse complement strand
TCAACACGATGGTGGACCAGCTCAACGGCTTCGCCGCGGAAGTGACGCGCGTGGCCCGCGAGGTCGGCACCGAAGGCAAGCTCGGCGGCCAGGCGCAGGTGCCCGGCGTCGCCGGCACCTGGAAGGACCTCACCGACAACGTCAACTCGATGGCCACCAACCTCACCGCCCAGGTGCGCGGCATCGCGCGCGTGGTGACGGCGGTGGCGAATGGCGACCTGCACAAGAAGCTGACGGTGGAAGCGAAGGGCGAGATCGCCGAGCTCGCCGACACCATCAACGCGATGACCGGCACGCTCGCGATCTTCGCCGACCAGGTGACGACCGTGGCGCGCGAAGTCGGCGTCGAGGGCCGCCTCGGCGGCCAGGCGAACGTGCCCGGTACCGCGGGCATCTGGGAGGACCTGACCGCGAACGTGAACCAGCTCGCGGCCAACCTCACCACGCAGGTGCGCGCGATCGCGGAAGTGGCGACCGCGGTGACGCAGGGCGACCTCACGCGCTCGATCACGGTGGACGTGCGCGGCGAGCTGGCCGACCTGAAGGACAACATGAACTCGATGATCGGCACCCTGCGTGCCACCACCGAGTCCAACCGCGAGCAGGACTGGCTGAAGACCAACCTCGCCAAGTTCTCCGACATGATGCAGGGCCAGCGCGACCTGCTCACCCTCGGCCGCATGCTGCTGTCGGAGCTCGCGCCGCTGGTGGATGCGCAGCAGGGCCTGATGTACGTGGTCGAGGACTATCCGAGCGACGGGGACGGCGACGACGGGCGGCGCCTGCGCCAGCTCGCCGGCTACGCGGCCGCCGACCACTCGCCCGCCGCGCGCATGCTGCGCTTCGGCGAGGGCCTGGTCGGCCAGTGCGCCGCGCAGGCACGGCTGATCCTCGTGGACGACGTCCCGCCGGGAACGGTGCAGATCGAGTCCGGCCTGCTCAACGCCGTTCCGCGCGCCGTGATCGTGCTGCCGGTGCTGTTCGAGGACCAGGTCAAGGCGGTGATCGAGCTCGCGTCGCTGGACGAGTTCACCGACACCCAGCGCACCTTCCTCGAGCAGCTGTCGAACTCGATCGGCATCGTGCTGAACACGATCGAGGCGACGATGCGCACCGAGCACCTGCTCTCGCAGTCGCAGCAGCTGGCCGGCGAGCTGCAGTCGCAGCAGAAGGAGCTGCAGCAGACCAACGAGGACATCGCGCTCAAGGCGGCCCTGCTCGCCGAGCAGAAGGCCGAGGTGGAGCAGAAGAACCAGCAGATCGAGCACGCGCGCCGCGCGCTCGAGGAAAAGGCGGCCGAGCTCGCGCTCACCTCGCGCTACAAGTCCGAGTTCCTGGCCAACATGTCGCACGAGCTGCGCACGCCGCTGAACTCGATCCTGATCCTCGGCCAGCAGCTCGCCGAGAACGCCGACACCAACCTGACTGGCCGACAGGTCGAGTTCGCCAAGACCATCCACGCCGCGGGCACCGACCTGCTGCACCTGATCAGCGACATCCTCGACCTGTCGAAGATCGAGTCGGGCACGGTGACGGTGGACAGCGAGGACATCTCGTTCGCGCACCTGCGCGAGAACATCGATCGCGGATTCCGCCACGAGGCCGAGCGCCGGCACCTGGAGTTCTCGGTCGACTTCTCGCCCGACCTTGGCCCCGCGCTCAGCTCCGATCCGAAGCGGCTGCAGCAGATCCTCAAGAACCTGCTGTCGAACGCATTCAAGTTCACCGAGCAGGGCAGCGTGCGGCTCTCCGCCGAAGTCGCTCGCGGCGGCTGGACGCCCGGGCATGCGGTGCTCGACACGGTGCCGACGGTGGTGGCGTTCTCGGTCACCGACACCGGCATCGGCATCTCCGCGGAGAAGCAGCGCATCGTGTTCGAGGCCTTCCAGCAGGCGGACGCGGGCACGTCGCGCAAGTACGGGGGCACCGGCCTCGGCCTGGCGATCAGCCGCGAGATCGCGGGCCTGCTCGGCGGCGAGCTGAAGCTCGAAAGCGCGCCGGACAAGGGCAGCACGTTCACGCTGTACCTGCCGCTGCACTACATGGGCGCCGCGACGCCGACCGACACCCCGGACACGCGGCCCGCCGCGCGCCCGGTGCGGGCGCTGGCCTCCTCGCGCCCGGAAGCCGAGCGCAGGCCGGCCGACGACATCGAGGACGACCGGGCCTTGCTGTCGCCGGGCGATCCTTCGCTGCTCGTGGTGGAGGACGACGCGCGCTATGCCGCGGTGCTCCGCGACCACGCGCGCTCGCTCGGGTTCAAGGTCCTGGTCGCCAGCCGCGGGGCCGACGCGCTGCGCCTGGTGCGCGAGTACCGGCCGAGCGCGATCACGCTGGACATCTTCCTGCCCGACATGCTCGGCTGGACCGTGCTCGCGCGGCTCAAGCAGGATCCGGGCACGCGCCACATCCCGGTGCAGGTGCTCACCATCGAGGAGGAGCGCCACCACAGCATCGAGCGCGGCGCGTTCTCCTACCTCGCCAAGCCGGCCGACAACGAGAGCATCTCCAGCGCGCTGCAGCGGATCAAGGATTACACGCTGCCCCGCGTCAAGAAGCTGCTAGTGGTCGAGGACGACGCCGCCGAGCGGATGAGCATCGAGGAACTGATCCGCCACGACGACGTCGCCATCGACACCGTCGGCAGCGGCGCCGAGGCGCTCGAGGCGCTGCGCGACGGCGGCTACGACTGCGCGGTGCTCGACCTGCGCCTGCCGGACATGACCGGCTTCGACCTGCTCGACCGCATCCAGGAACTGCCGCAGCTGCAGGACCTGCCGATCGTGGTGTTCACCGGCAAGGACCTGACCGCCGAGGAAGACAGCAAGCTCAAGAAGGCCGCCAAGTCGGTGGTGATCAAGGGCGTGGAGTCGCCGGAACGCCTGCTCGACGAGACCGCGCTGTTCCTGCACCGCGTCGTCGCCGACCTGCCGCCGGCGAAGCGGCGCATGGTCCAGCGCCTGCACGAGTCCGACGAGACGCTGCGCGACAAGCGCGTGCTGGTGGTCGACGACGACGTGCGCAACATCTTCGCGCTGTCGAGCGTCCTCGAGCGCCACGGCATGGAAGTCGTCACCGCCGGCACCGGGCAGGAGGCCATCGAGAAGGTCGCCGGCGACGGTGCCATCGACCTGGTGCTCATGGACATCATGATGCCGGGCATGGACGGCTACGACACGATGCGCGCGATCCGGGAAGATCCCGAATCGCGCGCGCTTCCGATCGTGGCGCTGACCGCCAAGGCGATGAAGGGCGATCGCGAGAAATGCCTGGAGGCGGGGGCGTCTGACTACCTCGCCAAGCCCGTGGTGACCGACCAGCTGCTCGGAGTGCTCCGGCAATGGCTGCATCGTTGAACCGGGCGATGGAAGCCGCCGGTTCCGCGCCGGTCAACATCCTGCTGGTCGACGACCAGCCGGGCCGGTTGCTGACGTATCGCGCCATCCTCGAGCCGCTCGGCGAACGCCTCGTCGAGGCGACCTCCGGCGAGCACGCGCTGAAGCTGCTGATGGAGGACGAGTACGCCGTCATCCTGCTCGACGTGAACATGCCGGGCCTCGACGGCTTCGAGACCGCGCACCTGATCCACCAGCATCCGCGCTTCGAGAAGACCCCGATCATCTTCGTCACCGCGGTCAACGTCACCGACATGGACCGCCTGCGCGGCTACGAGCTCGGCGCCGTCGACTACGTGATGGTGCCGGTGATCCCCGAGATCCTGCGCAGCAAGGTCGTGGTGCTCGCGGAGCTGTTCCGCAAGCGCCGCGAGCTGCGCGACGCCAATGCCGCGCTCGAGGTGGAGAAGGCGCGCGAGCTCGGCGTGCTCAACGCATCGCTGCGCAGCGCCAACGCGGAGCTGGCCGGCATGGTCGAGCGCCTGCGCGAGACCGACCGGCGCAAGGACGAGTTCCTCGCCACCCTCGCCCATGAACTGCGCAACCCGCTCGCGCCGCTGCTGAACGCGGTGAACGTGCGGCGCATGTCCGACGCGAGCGCGGCCGCCGACCCGCTGCAGGGCCTGATGGAACGCCAGCTCGCGCTGCTGGTGCGCATCATCGACGACCTGCTCGACGTCGCCCGCATCACCCAGGGAAAGCTGGAATTGCGACGCAGGCCGACGACGCTGCGCGAGGTGCTGGATTCGGCGATCGAGACCACGCACCCGCTGCTGCGCCACGGCCGGCATGAACTGCGGGTCGAGCTGCCGGACGAAGCGCTGGTGCTCGATGGCGATGCCGCGCGCCTGTCGCAGGTGTTCGCGAACCTGTTGAACAACGCGGCGAAGTATTCCGATCCCGGCAGCCCGATCACGATCGCGGCGCGGGGCGACGACGCCATGGTCGAGGTCGTGGTCCGCGACCGCGGCATCGGCCTGGACGAGGAAGAAGCGCGCCGCATCTTCGAGATGTTCGTGCAGGTGGATGCCGGCGCCGCCCGCGCCGGCGGCGGCCTCGGCATCGGCCTGACGCTCGTGCGGCAGCTGGTCGGCATGCATGGCGGTTCGGTCGAGGCGCGCAGCGCCGGGCCCGGCGAAGGCAGCGAATTCGTCGTCCGGTTGCCGCGCGCGCCGGCGGGCACCCTGGCGCCCGTGCCGGCACCGGCGGAAGCGCCGGCGATGCCGGGCACGCCGGCAACGGGCGGCGTCAGCGGCCGCCGCGCGCTGGTGCTGGACGACAACCGCGATGCCGCCGACACGCTGTCGATGATGCTCGACCTGCTCGGCTTCCAGGTCCGCACGATCTACGATCCCGGGCAATTCGAGGAGGCGTTCGCGGCCTTCCCGGCGGACGCCGTGTTCCTGGACGTCGGCATGCCGGGACGCAGCGGCTACGAAGTCGCCGCCGCCTTGCGCGCGGCGCCCGGGGGGCGCGACGTGCTGCTGGTCGCGGTGACCGGCTGGGGCCAGCCGGAGGATCGCCGCCGCACGCGCGAGGCCGGCTTCGACCGGCACCTGGTCAAGCCGCCGGAGCTCGCCGCGATCCACGCGATCTGCCGCGAGATCGAACAGCGCCGCGGCACGGTGGACGCTTGAGCGACGCCCCCGCCGGCAAGGCTTCCGCGGGCAGCGCGGCCGTGCCGTGGCTCGACCGGCTCGCGCACGACCTGCGCGGGCCGCTCTCGCCCTTGCAGACCGCGAGCTACCTGCTGCAGCGCGACGACCTCGATCCCGCGCGCCGGCTGGAGCTGCTGCAGATGCTCGAACGCCAGTCGCGCCGCCTGGCGCGCATGCTCGACGAACTCGAGGACTGGGCCCGCGCCGGCCAAGACCGGCTGGTGGGCGCGCACGAACCCTGCGAGATCGCCCTGCTGCTCGATTACGCGCTGACCGGCGCCGGCCTCGCCGGCACGCCGGTGGACGACGACGGCGCCATCGCGATGGTCGACGGCGATTCGCGTCGCATGACCCAGCTGCTGCGCACGCTGCTCGACTTCGCGGTCGCGCGCGGCGGGCCGCCCGCGCTGGCTTTGCGCAGCGCCGATGGCCGCGCGACGGTCGAAGCCGTGCTGCCCGGCCCCGCACCCGCGCAAGACAGCCTGCCGGCGCTGTTCGAGCAGCGCCAGGCGGAACCCTTCGACGAGGGACTGGGGCTGCGCCTGATGCTCGCGCAACGGATCGCGCGTGCGCACGGCGGCGACCTCGTCGCCGCGATCGCGGGCGATCGCCTGGTGTTGCGCTGCACGTTGCCGCTGTCCGCCGACAGCGTGGCCGCGCCTCAGGGATAGAGCGGCGGCAGCGGGCCGCGATCCGCCCCCGCGGGCGGCGGCGTCCATTTCGGTCCCGACGCGAACGCGGCGCGCAACGACGCCCGCGCCTCCGCGCCGTCGCCGCCACCCCACAACGCGCGTTGCAGGGCATCCAGCGCGGCCTGCTGCGCAGGGTCGGCCAGGCGCGCCCGCAAGGCATCGAGGCTTGCCGCCGGCGGGTGCGCCGTGCCGCGCAGCGCATCGGCGACATCGCCGAGCGTGCCCTGCTCCAGCGCCTTGCGCAGCGCGACGAGGCCCGCGCGGCCGCCCTGCGCAGCGTGCCTGGCGGCTCCGCCATCGCCCGCGCCGCGTACGCGCGGCACGGCATCCGCATCGGCGGCGCGCGGATGCCGATGCAGGCCCCACATGAACGTGATCAGCCACAGCAAGGCGAACGCAACCGTCGCGAACGCCCACGGCCGCACGCGCCCCTGCACGCCGGGGACGTGGATCCACGCGTCGTCGCGCGCGTCCCCGGGCGCGGCGTCCACGTCCGCGTTCGCGTCCGCGCCGGCGGGCCCGGCGGCGCCCGCCGCAGGCGCGACGCCGGCCGGGGCCACGGACAGCACCAGTGGCGGCAGCGTCGCGACGCGCGCCACGCCCGCGTTCGCATCCCACCAGGACAGGCGCGGCGCCTCGACACGGATCTCGCCGGCCGCCGACGGCACGATCGAGAAACTGCGCACGACGGTGGCGCGCGGCCTGCCGTCGACGAAGGCCTCGTCGCGGCGCGGCGGATCCGGGAACACCTGGGCGCCCGTGATCGGCGGCAGGTCGAGCGTCGGCAACTGCGCCGCGGTCGCGCCGTCCGCCACCGCCTCCAGCACGACCGTCGCGGCGCCGCCGACGCGCGCGTCGGCGGGTGCCTGCGCCCAGCGCAGCGTCAGCGCCTGCAGGGGTAGCCAGGGCTGCGGGGCGTTCGCGGGGATCGCGCGGACCTGCAGCGTGCGGGCCGCGCCGTTGGCGACCAGCGACTGCTGCGCATCGCCCATCAGGTCGTCGAAGAACCCGCCGACGCCGCGGCCGACGAAACGCGCGGGCGGAATGGCGAGGGCGCCGCTGCGTTCCGGCACCAGCAGGTAATGGCGCTCGAAGACGGTATAGCTGCGCCCGCGCAGTTCGCGCTGGTAACGCACGTCGTCGCCGACCTGGCGCAGCGTCGCGCCGTCCGGTTCCGCCTGCTCGAGCTGGCCGGACACCAGCGGCACGCCGAGGTACAGGCGCACGGTGTAGCCGACCGCCTGCTGCACGTACGGCGACGTCGCGTCCGCGGAGGATTCGATGAACACCGTGTCGCCGGCCTGCGCGGGCGGCGCGGACGACGCCGTGACCACCAGCGAAAGCGGCGGCGTGCGCCGGGCGCCGACGGCGAGCGCCGGCACCGGGATCGTGCCTGCGCGACGCGGCTGCAGCGCGACCGCATACAGCGTGCGCACGCGCGTCCCCGAGGCGTCGCTTGCCATGCTGCGGCTGCTGGTGTTGCCGGAGACCTCGAAATCGTTGAGCAGCGGCGAGTAGTCGGGTTCGGCGAACGTCGCGCCCTCGACCTCGATGTTGAGGGTCGCGGTCTCGCCGAGGGCGATGTGGTCGCGATCGAGCCAGGCGCGCAACTGCTGCGCCTGCACGCGCGGCGCGACCGCGGCCAGCAGCAGCGCGAACGCGGCGATGGCGGACATCCTGGCGGCGCGCGCGCTCATTCGCCTTCGGCCCGCCGGCGCTCGTATTCCAGCTGCAGGCGCGCGCGCAGCAAGCCGCCGGGATCGTCCGGGACGCGCTGCAGGCGCGCCTGGTTGGCGAGCCGCCGCTCGTGCTGTTCCGGGGTTTCCTGCGCGCCCTGCATGCGGCCATCCTGCGGCATGCCCTGGTCGCCGGGGCGTGCATGCCGCGCGGCTTCGCGTTCGCGCGCGGCACGCGCCGCTGCCTGCCGCGCCGCGTCGGCTGCCTGCTGCGCCGCGTCGGCCCGCTGCTTCGCGGCATCGCCCGCTTGCTGCCCGCCTGCGTCGTCCTGTTGTCCGTTCGGCGTGCGCTGTCCGTCGCCACGATCGCCGGGGCCGGGTTTCCGGCCCTGGTCGGGCGGCTTGCGCTTGATTGCCGCCTGCACGGCCTTGCGGTTGGCGATCGCGTCGGCCATGCCCGGGCGTTCGCGCAGCGCCCGGTCGTAGGCGGCGATCGCGTCCTCGTACCGGCCCTGGCGCGCGAGCGCATTGCCGAGGTTGTAGGCCGCATCCGCGCCGGGCACGCTGCGCCAGGCCTGCGCCGCGGCGGCGTAGTCGCCCTTGCGGTACGCCTGCGCGCCCTGTTCGAGGCGGCGATGCGCCTGCTGGTCGGAACGCTGCCACCAGTCGACGCCGGCGGCCGCGGCCGGGTGCCACGGCACCAGCAGGCACAGGGCGAGCACGGCGACCACGCCGTTGCGCCGGAACGCGAACGCGGCGAGCACGAGCAAGGGCAGCAGGAGCCAGAAGCCGTCGTCGCGTCGCGTGGACCCGCCGCGGCGACCGCCCGCGAGCATGCCGGTGCCGTCATCGGCCTGCAGCACGCCCAGCGCGTGCAGGTCGGCGTCGTCCGCCGACAGCACGGCGCTGCGTCCCCGCCCTGCCGCCGCGACCGCTGCGCTGCCCGAGGCCGCGGCTGCGGCCGGCGGCATGGCGTCCAGCACCGACACGCGATAGCCGGCGGCCGCGGCACGCGCTGCGGCGGCGCTCGCCGATGCCCCTTGCCGGCTTCCGGACACGAGCAGGATCTCGCCGCGGCCGAAGCCCGCCTGCCGCAGCAGGCGCGCTGCGCGGTCAATCGCGGGTGCGGCATCGGCCGCCGCGGCCGCCGCCGCGTCGCCGGGCATGATGCCCGGCTCCAGCGCATCGAGGAACACGGCGACATTGGCCGGGTCCTCGGTCAGCGGCGCGACCGTATAGGCGTCGTCCGCATAGACGACCAGGGCGACTTCGCCGCCGCGCCGCTCGCGCAACAGGGCCGCGAGCCGCGCACGGGCGCGGGCCAGGCGCGACGGCGGCAGGTCGTCGGCCAGCATTGCCGGCGACAGGTCCACCGCGATCACCAGCGGCGCCCTCGTCTCCCACAACGGTTGCGGCGAGGACTGCCACGACGGACCCGCGAGCGCCAGCAGCGCGAGCATCGCGCCCAGCCACGGCCACCACGCGAGCCAGCGGCGACGGCCCCGCATCGGTTCGAGCAGGTATTCACGCAGTTGCGGATCGACCACGCCGTCCCAGGCGTCCACACGGTGCCGGCGCCGCCATGCCCAGGCCAGCCAGGCGAGCACGGGCAGCGCGAGCAGCCACCACGGGCGCAGGAACCGGAAGTCCGCCAAGGGAGCGATGGTGGCGTAGTCCATCACGCGGCTTCCCGCGGCCTGCCCCGCACGCATAGCAGCAGCGCGCACAGCAGCGCCGCCGCGAGCGGCCACGGATACCGTTCGATGCGCGGCCGCACCGCATGCGCCGCATGCGCGATCGGCTCGATGCGCTCGATCTCGGCGTAGATGCCGGCGAGCTGCGCCGTGTCGCTCGCGCGGAACGCGCGGCCGCCGGTGAGTTGCGCGATGCGTCGCAGCGTCGCTTCGTCGATGTCGTCGCCGCCGCCGGACAGCGGGATCGGCAAGCCGAACACCGACATCCCGCCGCCGCTGCCGCCGAACGCGATGGTGTGGATGCGCACGCCGTTGTCGCGCGCGAGTTCCGCGGCCTTGGCCGGATCGAGCAGGCCGGTGGTGTTGACGCCGTCGGTGAGCAGCACCATCACCCGTTCGCCGCGCGGCTGCCGCGCGAGGCGCTTGACCGCGAGCCCGATCGCGTCGCCGATCGCGGTCTCGCGCCCCGCAAGCGCCACCTCGGTGTCGCGCAACTGCGCGCGCACCGAATCCAGGTCCAGGGTCATCGGCGCGAGCACGTAGGCACGACTGCCGAACGCGACGAGGCCGACGCGGTCGCCGTCGCGATGGTCGAGGAAATCGGCGATCACCGCCTTCGCGGCGGTGAGCCGGTCGACCAGCTGGCCGCCGAGCGTCATGTCCTCGTCGCCCATGCTGCCGGACAGGTCGACCGCGAGGATCATGCCGCGGCTGGCCTGCGGCGGCACGACGGGGGCCCCCACCTGTTGCGGACGCGCGGCGGCGACGCACAGCAGCGCCCAGCCCAGCCACGCGATCCACGGAACGCCGCCCGCGCGCGCCGGGCCGCGCGGCGCGGCGGCGATCGCGTCGAGCCGCGCGCGCCATGGCACGCGCAACGCGGCGACGGCGTTGCGCGCCGGCGGCGCGAGCGCACGCACGAGCCAGGGCAGCGGCAGGGCCAGCAGGAGCCATGGCCACGCGAATCCGTCCAGCCAGCCCGCCGTCCACGCGCCGGTGTTCCACCAGGCGCCGCTCATCGCGCGCCCATCCATTGCAGGAAGCGGAGGCGCGCGAGCGCGACCAGCGCGTCGGCGCGCGCGGCGTCGACTTCGGGCCGGAATCCGCCGTCGAGCAGCAGGGCGCCGTCGCCGCCCTCGAACAGCGGCGCGGGCGCGCCCGCGTCGCGGAAGGCGAGCCCGGCCGCGCCCTGCAGCGCGGCTGCGGCGGGGTCGCGCAGGCGCGCGGCCCGCCGCAGCAACATCGACGCCGCGGCGATGCGCGCGGCCGGGGTCGCGGCCGCAGCGACGCCCGCGTCGAACATGCGCGCGATCTCGCGCCGCCGCCGACGGCGGCGCCATGCGCGCCATGCCCACGCGCCGACGGCGAGCAACACGACGGCGGCGAGCAGCCACCAGCCGATCGCAGGCGGCCACCACGAAGGCGCGGACGGCTGGTGGATGTCGCGCAGCACCAGCGACGGATCGCTTGCCGGAACCGCGGGGGCCGCGATCACGGCGCGTCCCCGCTCGACAGCACGTCGGCGCGGATGCCGCGCGCGGACAATTGCGCCAGCGCCGCCTGCAGCGGGCCGTCGAACGCGGCCTTCCAGCGCTGCCGCACCGCGGGCGCGGCGAGGTCGAGTTCGATGCGCTGCACGTCGCCCGCCGCGGCCGCACCGGCGGCGGGCGCGGCGGCCGCGAACGGCAGCAGCGCCGCCGGCGGCTCGCGTTCCAGCGGATCGCTCAGCAGGCGCACGCGCACTTCGGAATGCATCGCCAGCGCGGCCCAGCGATGCGCAGGCACCGCGACGACGCTCGCCGGGTCGGCGAGCACGTACAAGCGCGAGCCCGGCTTGAGCAGCCGCCGCGCATGCTCCAGCGCCACGTCGAGGCCGGCGTCTTCCTCCGGTGGCGTCGTGTACCAGCGCACCAGCGCGTCGAGCACGCGCAGCACGCCGCGCGTGCCGGCGGCCGGCGCCACCGGCGGCTCGCGCATGCTGCCGCGCAACGCGGCGACGCGGTCGCCGTCGCCGATCGCCGCCCAGGCCGCGAGCGCGCCAGCGCGCGCCGCCTGCACCGACTTGAAGCGCACGCGCGTGCCGAAGTACAGCGCGGGCGCGGTGTCGGCGACGAGCAGGGTCAGCCGCTCGCGCTCGGCCTGGTACAGCTTCGTGTGGGCGCGGCCGGTGCGCGCGGTCACGCGCCAGTCGATGTGGCGCGCGTCGTCGCCGCGCGCGTACTCGCGCGATTCGGCGTATTCCATGCCGCGGCCGCGCAAGGGCGATTGCGCCTGGCCCGACGCGCCGAAGCGCCCGCGGCGCGCCGGCGAACGCGCACGCGCCGCCTCGCGCAGGGCGACCAGTTCGGCGAGCGTCGGGACGATCCCTGCGGCCATTGCGCGCCTCAGGGCAGCGGGACGCGGTCCAGCAGCGCGGCGGCCAGGCGGCCGCCGTCCCAGCCTTCGGCCGTCGCCTCGTAGCTGGGCAGGATGCGGTGGCGGAGCACGTCGGGCGCGACGGCGCGAACGTCGTCGGGCGTCACGTAGTCGCGGCCGGCGAGCCAGGCGTGGGCGCGCGCGCAGCGCTCCAGCGCGATCGAGCCGCGCGGGCTGGCGCCCCAGGCGATGCGGCGCGCAAGCTCGGCGTCGTAGCGCGCGGCGTCGTAGCGCGCGGCGTCGCGCGAGGCCAGCACCAGTTCGAGCAGGTAGCGTTCGACCTCGGGCGCGACGTGCAGGCCGAGGACCGCGGCGCGCGCGGCGAACACCTCGGCCAGCGGCATCTTCCGCGCCGGCGCGGGCGCCGCGCGGCCGGCGAGCGCGCGTTCGCGCGCCAGCCGCAGGATCTCGCCCTCGACCCTGGCGTCGGGATAACCGATGCGCACGTACATGAGGAAGCGGTCGAGCTGCGCTTCTGGCAGCGGGAACGTGCCCTCCTGCTCGATCGGGTTCTGCGTCGCCATCACCAGGAACAGGTCGGGCAACGGATAGGTCTGCCGCCC
>CBIHRR010000063.1:0-12178 GCA_966212495.1 uncultured Gammaproteobacteria bacterium | reverse complement strand
GCGAGGGCGGGGGTGGAGGCGGCGGCCGCGGCGAATCGCGCGGCGGCGGCGAGCGCCCGCAGCGCAGCGCGCCGGCGCAGCGCCGCGAGCCGCCGGCCGCGGCCAAGGCCGACTTCGGCGGCGAGGACTTCGCCGACGACGACATCCCGTTCTGAGCCGCTACATGACGACATGGCTCGTGACCGGCGGCGCCGGCTTCATCGGTGGCAACTTCGTGCTCGAGGCGGTGGCTTCGGGCGTCCGGGTGGTGAACCTCGACGCGCTGACCTACGCCGGTAACCGCGATACCCTGGCGCCGCTCGACGGCGACCCGCGCCATGCCTTCGTGCATGGCGACATCGGTGACAAGGCGCTCGCGGCGCGCCTGCTGGCGGAATACCGGCCGCAGGCGATCATCAACTTCGCGGCCGAGAGCCACGTCGATCGCTCGATCGACGGCCCGGCGGCGTTCGTGCAGACCAACGTGGTCGGCACGCTGGCGCTGCTGGAGGCCGCGCGCGACTACTGGCGGTCGCTGGAGGGCGCGGAGAAGGATGCGTTCCGCTTCCTGCACGTGTCGACCGACGAGGTCTACGGCTCGCTCGGCGACACCGGAAAATTCACCGAGGAGACGCCCTACGCGCCCAATTCGCCGTATTCGGCATCGAAGGCGGCCTCGGACCACCTGGTCCGCGCGTTCCACCACACCTACGGGCTGCCGGTGCTGACCACCAACTGCAGCAACAACTACGGCCCGTACCAGTTCCCCGAAAAGCTCATCCCGCTGGTGATCGCGCGCGCGCTCGCCGGCGAGCCGCTGCCCGTCTACGGCGACGGCCGCAACGTGCGCGACTGGCTCTACGTCGGCGACCACTGCGCCGCGATCCGCGCCGTGCTGGAACGCGGTCGCGTCGGCGAGACCTACAACGTCGGCGGCGATGCCGAGAAGCAGAACATCGAGGTGGTGCGCACGATCTGCGCGCTGCTCGACGCGCGCCGGCCGCGCCCCGACGGCAAGCCGCGCGCCGACCAGATCACCTACGTCGCCGACCGCCCGGGCCACGACCGCCGCTACGCGATCGATGCCTCGAAGCTGAAGTCGGAGCTCGGCTGGTCGCCCGCGCACAGCTTCGAGCAGGGTATCGCCGACACCGTCGACTGGTACCTGGACCACCAGGACTGGGTCGCTCGCGTGCTCGACGGCAGCTACCGCCTCGAGCGCATCGGGACCGCGGCATGAGCGCCTCCGCGACCGCCACGACCGCCGTGGCCGCGCCCACCGCGCGCAAGGGCATCGTCCTCGCCGGCGGCTCCGGCACGCGCCTGTACCCGATCACGCAGGCGATCAGCAAGCAGCTGCTGCCGGTCTTCGACAAGCCGATGGTGTACTACCCGTTGAGCGTGCTGATGCTCGCCGGCATCCGCGAGGTGCTGGTGATCAACACGCCGCACGAGCAGGCGCTGTTCCAGGCGCTGCTCGGCGACGGGTCGCAGTGGGGCATGAAGATCGAATACGCCGCGCAGCCGAGCCCGGACGGGCTGGCGCAGGCCTTCCTGATCGGCCGGGACTTCCTGGCCGGCGCGCCGAGCTGCCTGGTGCTGGGCGACAACATCTTCTACGGCCACGGACTCACCGAGATGCTGCGCCGCGCCGACGCGCAGGCGCGCGGCGCGACCGTGTTCGGCTACCGCGTCCGCGATCCGGAGCGCTACGGCGTGGCCGAGTTCGACGCCACCGGCAAGGTGGTCGGGCTGGAGGAAAAGCCGGCGAACCCGCGTTCGAACTACGCGGTGACAGGGCTCTACTTCTACGACGGCCGCGCGAGCGAGTTCGCGTCGCGGCTGGCGCCGTCGCCGCGCGGCGAGCTCGAGATCACCGACCTCAACCGCCTGTACCTGGAGCAGGGCGAACTGCAGCTCGAGCGCATGGGTCGCGGTTACGCGTGGCTGGATACCGGCACGCACGAATCGCTGGTGGAAGCCTCGACCTACGTGCAGACCATCGAGAAGCGGCAGGGCCTGCGGGTGTGCTGCCCGGAAGAAATCGCCTGGAGCAACGGCTGGATCGACGACGCGCAGTTGCGCGCGCTGGCCGCGCCGCTGGCGAAGAACGGCTACGGCCAGTACCTGCTTTCCCTGCTCGACCAGCCGCTGGCGCGGCCCGTCGCATGAAGGTCGTCGAGACCGGCCTGCCGGGTTGCGTCGTGCTCGAGCCGCAGGTGTTCGGCGACGACCGCGGCTTCTTCTACGAATCCTTCAACCGCGACAAGCTCGCCGCGATCGGCCTGCCCTCGGGTTTCGCGCAGGGCAACGTGTCGCGCTCGGTCCGCGGAGTGCTGCGCGGCCTGCACTACCAGTGGCCCAGGCCGCAGGGCAAGCTGGTCAGCGTGCTCGAGGGCGAAGTGTGGGACGTCGCGGCCGACGTGCGCCGCGGCTCGCCCACGTTCGGGCAGTGGACCGCGGTGGTGCTCAGCGCGGAGAACAAGCGACATTTCTGGATCCCCGAAGGCTTCGCGCACGGCTTCGCGACCCTGAGCGACACCGCGCTGTTCAATTACGTCTGCACCGATACCTACGACCGCGACGCCGACGCCGGCGTCCGCTGGAACGACGCGACGCTCGCCATCGACTGGCCGGTGGCCTCGCCGCTGCTGTCGGACAAGGACGCGAAGCTGCCGTTCCTGGCGGATATCGCGCCGGAACGCCTGCCGCCGTACGCCGCATGAGCGCGTCACGCACGGGCGCGCCGCGGATCCTGCTGCTCGGCGCCGACGGCCAGCTGGGCACGGAGCTGCGACGCAGCCTCGCGGCGCAAGGCGAACTCGTCGCCGCGACGCTGTCCGGCACGATCGACGGCGCGGCCTGCGAAACCGCGGATTTCTCGCAGCCGGATTCGCTGCCGGCGCTGCTCGGGAGGGTCGCGCCGGACATCGTCGTGAATGCCGCGGCCTACACCGCCGTCGACCGCGCCGAGCAGGAGGTCGAGCTCGTGTTCCGCATCAACGCGGAAGCGCCCGACGTGCTCGCCGTCGCCTGTGCCACGCGTGGCGCGACGTTCGTCCACTATTCCACCGACTACGTGTTCGACGGGCAGGGCACGCGGCCCTACCGCGAGGACGACACCACCTCGCCGCTGGGCGTGTACGGCGCGAGCAAGCTCGCCGGCGAGATCGCGGTGCTGTCGTCGGGCGCGCGCCACATGGTCTTCCGCACGGCCTGGGTGTACGCCGCGCACAGCCACAACTTCCTGCGCACGATGCTGCGCGCCGGCGCCGAACGCGACACGCTGCGCGTGGTCGCCGACCAGGTGGGCACGCCGACGCCGGCGGCGCTCCTGGCCGACGTGACGGCGCAGGCGCTGCGCGTGGACGCGGCGGTGCCGTCGGGCCTCTGGCACCTGACGCCGACGGGACAGGCGAGTTGGCACGGGTTCGCCGAAGCGATCTTCGAAGGCGCGGTCGCGCGCGGGTTGATCGCGCGCGCACCGGAAGTCGAGGCGATCACGACCGCCGACTACCCGACGCCCGCCGCGCGGCCGGCGTATTCCGTGCTCGATTGCGGCGCGTTGCAGCGGGACTTCGGCATCGTCCTGCCGGACTGGCGCGAGGGCCTCGCCGCGACGCTCGACGAACTCGCGGACGCTACCTGACGCCGTGCATCCAGCGCCGCAACACCGGCGCCAGCACCAGGAACACCAGCGCGGCGCCGAGCCCGATCCAGGCCATCAGCCCGAACAGGTGGCCATACTTCGCGGCCGCGGAGGCCATGTCGATCGCGCCGCCTTCAGGGATATCGAGCGAAGCCAGCTTGCCGAACTGCGCGGCCAGCAATTCCGAATACGCCGTCGCGAGCCAGAACCCGCCCATCATCAAGCCGACGACGCGGGCGACCGACAGCTGCGTCACCGCCGATAGCCCGATCGGCGACAGGCACATCTCGCCGATCTCGAGGATGAAGTAGGCGAGCACCAGCCACCACACGCTCGCCATCGCGCCCGTCCCCGCGACTTTCGCCGCGGCCAGAAGCGGCAGGAACGACAGCGCCGCGAAGGCCAGGCCGATGGCGCTCTTCATCGGTTTCGACGGATTCCAGCCGCGCCGGTCGAGCCACGGCCACAGCCACGCGAACAGCGGCGACAGCACGACGATGAAGAACGAGCCGAGGAAGGTGAGCGAGCCCGCGGTCTGCGGCACCAGGACCACGTCGCGGAAGCACGCGACGGCCATCGCCAGCGACATGATGCCGACCAGCGTGCGCGCCGCGCCGTGCGCGCCGCGGTCGCTCGCACGCAACGCGGCGACCATCAGCACCGGCGTGGCCGCCATCATGTACAGCGACCACGGGAGCGTGCCGGACGCGTCGCTCACCAGCGACGGGAACATGTCCTTGGTCATCAACCGGTCGGTGAACGTCAGCCACGAGCCGTAGGTCTGCTCGTACAGCGTGAAGAACACCAGCACGCCGACGATCATCAGCACCAGCGACAGCATCTGCTGGCGCTGGACGCGGTCGCAGTGCCGCACCAGGAACCAGCCGAACCACGCGAGGAAGCCGGCCAGCACCAGGTGCATCGCGCCCTCGACGGTCCAGGTGCGCTGGATCAGCTGCCACACCACGGCCACGCCGGCGAAGGACAGCAGGTAGATCCACCACTCGCGCCGCAGCGGCCCCACGCGTTCGCGCAGCAGCGCGGGCGAGCGCGGTTCCGCGTGCCCGTGCAGGTACTTCTGGCCCCAGAGGAACATGCCCAGGCCGGCGACCATGCCCACGCCGGCCGCGCCGAAGCCGTACTTCCAGCCGTAGGTCTCGCCGAGGAACGCGCAGATCAGCCCGGCGAACAGGCCGCCGACGTTGATGCCCGCGTAGAACAGGGTGAAGCCGGAATCCCGGCGCGGATCGTCTTCCGCATAGAGCTTGCCGACGATCGTCGAGATGTTCGGCTTCAGGAAGCCGACACCCATGATGATCAGCGCGAGCGAGAGGTAGAACACCTGCAGCGCGCCAGCGTCTCGCACCACCACGCCATCCACGACGCGGGCATCGGCGCCCTCGAAGGCCATGCCGAAGTGGCCCAGGCACAGCAGTACGCCGCCGAGCACGACGGCCTTGCGCATGCCCAGCCAGCGGTCGGCGACCATGCCGCCGATCACCGGCACCGCGTACACCAGGCCGCCGTACGCGCCGATCAGGTCGTAGCCCATGTCGTCCGTGAAGCGGTGGTGCTTCAGCAGGTACAGCAGCAGCAGCGCCTTCATCCCGTAGAAGGAGAAGCGCTCCCACATCTCCGTGAAGAAGCAGACGAAGACGCCCTTCGGGTGGCCGAGGAAGTCCTCGCGCGCGGGAATGCCTGGCAGGCTCGCAACGGACAATGGGCGGGTTCCGGGCTGGCGAGGGCCGAGTATAGCGGCGCGGAACCGCCGCCCCGCCCGGGTTTTGCGCGCGCGGTGCGTGGATGCCATCATCGACCGGTTCCCGGCCGCCGGCCGGGGCGTCCACGCAGGGAGCCGCCCAGGATGAGCACGCCATGAGCACGCCACAGTCCAACCCGAACGCCACTGCCGGCAAGCCCGTCCCGCAGCTCACGTTCCGCGCGATCGTGCTGTCGATGGTGCTGGCGGTGATCCTCGCCGCCGCGAACGCCTACCTCGGCCTGTTCGCCGGCCTCACCATCGCCACCGCGATCCCCGCGGCAGTCGTGTCGATGGGCGTGCTCCGGCTGCTCGGCGGCGGCACCATCCTCGAGAACAACATCGTGCAGACCGGCGCCTCCGCCGGTTCATCGATCGCGGCGGGCGTGATCTTCACGATCCCGGCGCTGATCATCCTCGGTTACTGGCAGGACTTCCGCTATTCCTGGGTGCTGGCGATCGCCGGCCTCGGCGGCCTGCTCGGCGTGCTGTTCTCGGTGCCGCTGCGGCGCACGATGATCGTCGAGAACCCCTTGCCGTTCCCCGAAGGCAAGGCGGCGGCCGAAGTGCTGAAGGCCGGCGAGAACCCCGGCCCGGGCCTCAAGATCCTCGCGCTGTCCGGCGTGATCGGCGCGGTGGTCAAGCTCGCGGCGGCCAGCGGCCTGCGCATGATCCCGGACAACGCGATCGGCGCCGGCTTCCTCGGCAAGTACCTCGGCTACATGGGCACCGGCCTGTCGCCGGCGCTGCTGGGCGTGGGTTACATCGTCGGCCTGAACGTCGGCATCGTGGTCGTGTCGGGCAGCATCCTCTCGTTCAACATCGCGATCCCGATCTACCACGCGTTCTTCCTCGGCCAGGATCCCGCGCTCGCGGCGTCCATCGCCGGCGCGTCCGCGGCGGATGCGGCCGGCGCGATCTGGTCGGCGAAGATCCGCTACCTCGGCGTCGGCACGATGCTCATCGGCGGCATCTGGACGCTGTTCTCGCTACGCAAGTCGCTGGTGTCGGGCATCCGCAGCGGCTTCGAGGCCGCGCGCAAGGGCACCGGCAAGGTCATCGCCGAGACCGAGCGCGACCTGCCGATGAAGTGGATGCTGATCGCGCTGCTGGTGTTCGTGGTGCCGCTCGCGCTGCTGTACCACGCGATCGTGTCCGCCGACTCGTCGGTCGGCAACCCGTGGGCGATCGGCATCCTGATGACGATCATCATGATCGTCACCGGCTTCCTGTTCGTGTCGGTGTCCGCGTACCTCGCGGGCCTGGTCGGCTCGTCGAACAACCCGGTGTCGGGCATCACCATCGCGACGATCCTGTTCGCGTCGGTGGTGCTGGTGCTGCTGCTCGGCCGCGATTCGGCGATCGGCGCGGTGGCCGCGATCATGATCGGCGCGGTCGTGTGCTGCGCGGCGGCGGTCGGCGGCGACAACCTGCAGGACCTGAAGGCCGGTTACCTGGTCGGCGCGACGCCGTGGAAGCAGCAGCTGATGCTCGCGATCGGCGCGTTCTCCTGCGCGCTGATCATGGCGCCGGTGCTGAACCTGCTGTCGCAGGCCTACGGCATCGGTCCGCCGACCGCGGCGCATCCGAACTCGCTGGCGGCGCCGCAGGCGACGCTGATGGCGTCCGTCGCCAACGGCATGTTCGGCGGCAAGCTGCCCTGGGGCATGATCGCGATCGGCGCCGGCATCGGCGCGCTGGTCATCGCGTTCGACGAATGGCTGAAGTCCCGCGGCTCGCGTTTCCGCGTGCCGGTGCTGGCCGCGGCGATCGGCATCTACCTGCCGCTGGAGCTGATGGTGCCGATCTTCCTCGGCGGCCTGCTGTCCTGGTTCGTCGAGCGCAGGAAGGGCCTGCATGCCGACGACGAGGAAGGGCGCGACCGCATCCATCGCCCCGGCACGCTGTTCTCGGCCGGCCTGATCACCGGCGAGGCGCTGATGGGCATCCTGATCGCGATCCCGATCGTGGCCAGCGGGCGCGCCGACGTACTGGCGCTGCCGGCGCAGTTCCAGTTCGGACAGTTCGTCGGCCTGGTCGTGCTTTTCGTCGTCGGCTGGCTGCTGTACCGCAGCGGCACGCGGCGCGCGCGGGGCGAGGCCGAGCCTGGCCCGATGTGACCGGCGCGACGCGATCGCGACGAAACACCACGCACATGCATTGAAGCAAGAGGAACGATCCCGATGAAGGCCGCCATGAAACTCCGCAACGCCATCCTCCCGGCAGCGCTCCTGCTGTCGCTGCCATCGCTCGCGCTGGCCGAGCGCGGTTTCCAGGCCAGCGACATGGTGTCGATGGACCGTTTCTCCTCGCCGGTGCTGTCGCCGGACGGCCGCAAGGTGGTGTTCGCGAAACGCACGATGGACATGGCCACCGGCAAGGCGACGACGTCGCTGTGGATCGAGGACCTGTTCGCGCGCGACTCGGCGCCACCCGCGCGGCTCACGCCCGAAGGCTGGAACGTGAATTCGCCGGCGTTCTCGAAGGACGGCAGGTCGGTGTATTTCCTCAGCGGCAAGAACGGCAGTTCGCAGCTGTACGCGATCCCGGCGGCCGGCGGCGCGCCGGCGCAGCTGACCGATTTCGCGCTCGACGTGGACGGTTTCGTGCTTTCGCCGGACGGCAAGCGCATCGCCTTCGCCGCGGCCGCGTTCGCCGATTGCGCCGGCGACATGGCCTGCAGCCGCAAGCGCTTCGACGACAAGCCGAAGTCGAGCGGCGTGGTGTTCGACCGCGTGTTCATCCGCCACTGGGACACCTGGGCCGACGGTTCGCTCAACCGCGTGTTCGCCGCGACGCTGCCGGCCACGGGCGCGAAGCCGACGTCGACGGCGACGCTGCTCGGCGGCGACCTCGTCGCCGACGTGCCGTCCAAGCCGTTCGGCGACCTGTCCGACTTCGCGTGGGCGCCCGACGGCAAGTCGGTCGTGGTGAGCGCGCGCCTGTCGAACGCCGAGGAGCCGCGCTCCACCAACTTCGACCTGTATCGCCTGAATGCCGACGGCAGCGGCAAGCCCGTCAACCTCACCGCAGCGAACAAGGCCTGGGACGCGGGCCCGGTGTTCAGCGACGACGGCAGGACGCTGTACTACCGGGCGATGAAGCGCCCCGGCTTCGAAGCCGACCGCTTCGGCCTGATGGCGATGGACGTCGCCAGCGGCAAGGTGCGCGAGATCGACCCGCAGTGGGACCGCTCCGCCGACAACATCGTGCTCTCGCCCGACGGCCGCACGATCTACACCAGCGCGCAGGACATGGGCAGCCATCCGCTGTTCGCGGTCGACATCGCCAGCGGCAAGGCGACGAAGGCGATCGCCGGCGGCAGCATCGGCGACTTCGCCATCGCCGGGCCGACGACCGTGTTCACCCGCAACTCGATGAAGAGCGGCGCGCAGGTGTTCACCGGTGGCCTCGCCGGCACCCCGGAACGCGCGATCACGCCGAGCGCGGGCGACATGCTGCCCGACGTGAAGTGGGGCGACTACGAGCAGTTCTCGTTCAAGGGCTGGAACGGCGACGCGGTGTACGGCTATGTCGTGAAGCCCTGGAACTACGAGGAAGGCAAGCGCTACCCGGTCGCGTTCCTGATCCACGGCGGCCCGCAGGGCAGCTTCGGCGACGGCTGGAGCTACCGCTGGAACCCGCAGACGTACGCAGGCCAGGGCTACGCGGTGGTGATGATCGATTTCCACGGCAGCACCGGCTACGGCCAGGCGTTCACCGACGCGATCAGCCGGCACTGGGGCGATCGCCCGCTGGAGGACCTGCAGAAGGGCTGGGCCGCGGCGCAGGACAAGTACGCGTACCTCGACGGCGGCAACGCGTGCGCGCTCGGCGCGAGCTACGGCGGCTACATGGTGTACTGGATCGCCGGCGTGTGGAACACGCCCGCGTCCGGCGCGTGGAAGTGCCTGGTCGACCACGACGGCGTGTTCGACAACCGCATGATGGGCTACGCCACCGAGGAACTCTGGTTCAGCGAGTGGGAGAACGGCGGCACGCCGTACGACAACCCGGAAGGCTACGAGAAGTTCAACCCGATCAACCACGTCAAGGACTGGCGCGTGCCGATGCTCGTCGTGCACAGCGCGAAGGACTTCCGCATCCCGGTCGACCAGGGCATCGCCGCGTTCACCGCGCTGCAGCGCAAGGGGATCGAGTCGAAGTTCCTGTACTTCCCGGACGAGAACCACTGGGTGCTGAAGCCGGCCAACAGCCTGCTCTGGCACGACACCGTCAACGCCTGGCTGCGCGAGCACCTCGGCGGCGGGGCGCAGTAACGCGGTTCGATGGCCGGACCGGGCGATCCGCCCCGCGGGGGGCGGCCATGGCTGCACCAGCTCGACGCGGAGGATCGCGCCCGGCTGGTCGCGGCCCAGGTCAAGGCGACCCGCCCGGCCTTCACCGCGGTCCTGCTCGCCGGCGCGGCCATGCTCGCCGTCGCCGCGGCGCTGCAGGCGCTCGGGACCGCGCAGGGCATCGGCTACCCGGCATGGCTCGTGTCGCTGATGTCGGCCGCGGTCGCGATGCTCGCATGGGTGAACCTGCGCGTGCGCAGCTGGCACGCGCGCCTCGCCGCGCTGCTGGCGGCCATGCTGCTCGTCGGCGTCTTCCTTTCGGTGCCCCTGCCTGGCGCGATGCCCGTGGACGGGGTTCCGCTGCGCACCAGCCTGTTCCAGATGATGGCGATGGCGCTGCTGGCGCTGACCGTCCGCCCGGTGTCCGTCGGGTCGGTCATCGCGGTGGTGCTCGCGCTGGCGGTGGCGCGGCTGCAGGCGCACGGCTTGCCGTTCATGGGGCGCGGCTTCTACTGGCTGCACGTCGCGGCGACCGTCGGATTCGGCTTCATGCTGTCGGGCTATCGCTCCGACTTCGCGATCGAGGCCTACCAGGTGCGCAGGTCGCTGTGGAAGCAGGCGGCGACCGATGCGCTCACCGGCCTGGCCAACCGCGCCGGGTGGGATCGAGATGCCGTGCCGGTCTACGCCGACGCCGGCGCGCGCGGTGCCGCGCGCAGCCTCGTGTTCTTCGACGTCGACCACTTCAAGGACGTCAACGACCGCCTGGGACATGCCCAGGGCGACGACGTGCTGCGACGGCTCGGCCAGGTGCTGGCCGCGCGCACCGGCCCGGACGGATATGCGGCACGGATGGGCGGCGAGGAATTCATCGCGCTCCTCGTGGACGCGCCTCCCGGCGCGGTGCAGCGCTTCGCGCAGCGCGTGCGCGAGGATTTCGCCGGCATCGCCGGCGACCGCGCGATCACGCTCAGCGCAGGCATCGCGTTCGCGGCGCCCGATGAACCGCTGGAAGACGCGATGCGCCGCGCCGACGCCGCGCTGTACGCCGCCAAGCAGGCCGGGCGGGACCGCATCAAGATCGCGGACGACGACCCCGCCACGGGCCCCGGCGCGCACGACGGGTTCGCCTAGAGCCAGCGCACCTTGCGCAGGTAGCGGTACAGCACGCCGCAGACCACGGCCATCACGCCGATCAGCACGAAATAGCCGTGCCGGGTGTGCAGTTCCGGCATGTTCGCGAAGTTCATGCCGTACCAGCTCGTGATCAGCGTCGGCGCGGCCAGCAACGCGGCCCAGCCCGCGAGCTTCTTGACGATCTCGCCCTGGTTGATCGTGACCAGCGACAGGTTCATGCCCATCGCCGCGGTCAGCATCTCGCGCATCGTGTCGGTGGATTCGTTGACGCGCAGGGCGTGGTCGAGCACGTCGCGGAAATAGGGCCGGACCTCGTCCGCGACGAGGTTGCCGTGCACGCGCGTGAGCTGCGCCAGGATGTCCTGCAGCGGCGCGACCGCCAGCCGCAGCCGGGTCAGCTCGCGCTTGAGGTCGTACAGCGCCATGATCGTCTCGCGGCGGAACTCCTCCGCGAACAGGTCCTTCTCCAGCTCGACCAGTTCCTCGTGGAAGGCGTCGACGATCGGCAGGTAGTTGTCCACGATCGCGTCGAGCACCGCGTACAGGCCGTAGCTCGGCCCCAGCGCCAGCAATTCCGGTTCGCGCTCGACCTGCGCGCGCACGGGCGCGTACGACGCGGACGCGCCGTGGCGGACGGTGACGAGGTAGCGCTTGCCGAGGAAGGCGTGCGTCTCGCCGAACTCGATCTTGCCGCCGGCGGCCGCCTGCGCGGTGTTGGCGACGACGAAGAGCGATTCGCCGTAGGCCTCGATCTTCGGCCGCTGGTGCGCGTGCTGCGCGTCCTCGACCGCGAGGTCGTGCAGGCCGAATTCCTCCTGCAGCTTGTCGAGCAGCGCATCGGCCGGCTCGTACAGGCCGACCCAGACGAAGCTGCCGTCGTCGCGGGCGAGGACGTCGCTGATCGCGTCGAGGGTGATGTCCTGGCGCGAGCCGTCGCGGCCATAGGCCACGCAGTTCACGACGCATTGGGGCAGGGACGGATCCATGCCCCGCATCCTAACGCCGCCGCAGGCCCGCGTAGAGGCCCAGGTGCACGGGCAGCAGCATCGCGATCCAGGGCTCGTTGACCTGCGAGAACAGCATCACCCACTTCAGCAGCAGCGCGACGACCGCCAGCGCGGCGACCGCGGCGAGCACGCGCCGGAACCAGGCGCCGGGGGCGCGCGCGCCGGCGAGGCGCCAGGCGCCGGGCAACAGCAGCAGCGCGAGGGGATCGAACAGCAGCAGGTTCTCGTTGGCCCAGGCGAAGCGGTGCTCGGTGCCCAGCCACAGGAACAGCATGAGCGCGCCGAGCAGGCCGGTCGCGAGCCAGAACAGGCCCGCCGCGGCGCCGAGGGCGCGCGGCGCGGCGCGCGC
>CBIHRR010000062.1:0-12195 GCA_966212495.1 uncultured Gammaproteobacteria bacterium | reverse complement strand
CGCGGCGCGGACCTCGAGGTCGGCGAGCGTCGCGTCGGCGGCGAGCAGGCGGCGCAGCAGGGCTTCGGCGCGCATGGTCGACATCCACAAGCGGTCGCCCTCGGCGCGCGCCTCCACCACTTCCGGCCATGCGGCGACCTCGTCGGCGCGCAGGCCGGTGCTGCAGCGCACCTGCTTTACCGCGACGCGCGCGCGCAGCGCATCCACGCTGCCTTCGCTGATGATGCGGCCGCGCGCGAGCACGCAGACGCGGTCGGCGAGCGCTTCGGCTTCCTCCAGGTAATGCGTGGTCAGGACGACGCCGCAGCCCCCGGCGACGAGCGCGCGGATGGCGGACCACAGCTTCTGCCGGGCCTGGATGTCCATGCCCACGGTGGGTTCGTCGAGGAACAGCAGCCGCGGCCGGCCGCACAGCGCGAGCGCGAACTGCACGCGCCGTTGCTGGCCGCCGGAGAGCTTCGCGTACTGGCGCGGCAACAGGTCGGACACGCCGGCGAGTTCCGCGCTCTCCGCGACGCTGCGCGGATCGGGGTAATAGCTCGCGGTCAGGCGCAGCAGCTCGCCGACCTTCAGCGTCGGCGGCAGCGACGCGTCCTGCAGCATGACGCCGATGTTGCGGCGCGCCGCGATCTGCTGCGGGTCGGTCCCGAACAGTTCGACGGTGCCGGCATCGGCGTGCAGCAGGCCGAGCAGCAGCGCGATCGCCGTGGTCTTGCCGGCGCCATTCGGGCCGAGCAGCGCGAGCAGTTCGCCGCCGCGCAGGTCCAGGTCCACGCCGGCCAGCGCCTCGAGGGCGCCGTAACGCTTGTGCACGCCGCGCAGGCTGGCAAGCACGGGGCCCTGGCCCGGCCCGCCCGCATTCGTCCTTCCGTCCATCGTCGCCTCCTCGCGAATGTGCGGCCACGATGCCGCCCCCGCCGCGCGCGGCCCAGTCGCGGCCGTCACCCCATCCGGATGACAGGCATCACATGACCCGGCGCCCGGGGCTGCGTAGGCTTGCCTCGCGATGCCCCCCCGGGCTGCGCGGTTGCGCCAGGGGCCCGGGTTGGCATCGCGGTGGCGGCGTCGCGGCGGCGCCGTCACACTGGGTGCCGCCGCACTGGCGCCCCACTCCCCTCCCCGGATCCACCCATGAATTCGAACGCCGAACTGCTCAAGGAACTCCGCATCGACCGCACCTCGCGCCAGGCGCCGCCGCCGCGCCGCGGGCTGTGGATCGGGCCCGCCATCGCGGGCGCCGTGGTCGCGCTGCTCGCGCTCGGCGGCTGGTGGCTGTTCGGGCGCGCGAAGCCGGTGGACGTGCAGACCGCCGCGGTCGTTGCCTTCTCCAGCGGCGGCGCGGACGCCAGCTCGGTGCTGGACGCGACCGGCTACGTGGTTGCGCGCCGCATGGCCACGGTGTCGTCGAAGATCACCGGCAAGGTGCGCGACATCCGCATCGAGGAGGGCCAGCACGTCGACGCGGGGCAGATCATGGCCACGCTCGACCCGGTCGATGCCGACGCGCAGCGCGACCTCGCCGCGGCGCAGCTCGCGGCCGCGCGCAGCCAGGCCGGCAGCGTGCAGGCGCAACTGCGCGAGGCCGAGTCGAACGCCACGCGCCTCGGCACGCTGGCCAGGCAGCAGCTGGTGTCGAAGTCGCAGTACGAGCAGGCCGTCGCCTCGCGCGACTCGCTGCGCGCGCAACTCGCCACCGCCCGCCACAACGCCCAGGTCGCCAGCGACCAGCTGCGCATCGCCGGCAACGGCGTGGACAACACCGTCGTGCGCGCGCCCTTCGAAGGCGTGGTGATCGCCAAGGCCGCGCAGCCGGGCGAGATCGTGTCGCCGCTGTCGGCCGGCGGCGGCTTCACCCGCACCGGCATCGGCACGATCGTGGACATGGATTCGCTCGAGGTCGAGGTCGACGTGGGCGAGTCCTACATCGGCCGCGTCAAGCCGGACATGCCGGTGGAATCCACGCTCAACGCGTATCCCGACTGGCGCATCCCCGGCAAGGTCATCGCGATCATCCCCACCGCCGACCGCGGCAAGGCCACGGTCAAGGTGCGCGTCGGCCTGGACCAGAAGGATCCGCGCATCGTCCCCGACATGGGCGTGCGCGTGAGCTTCCTGCAGGCGCCCAAGGCGGCGACCGCGAAGCAGCCGCAGGGCGTGCGGGTTCCCTCCGCCGCGATCGTGCAGCGCGACGGCAAGGACGTCGCGTTCGCGCTCGGCGACAAGGACCAGGTCGAACTGCGCACGCTCAAGCTCGGCGACACCTTCGGCGACGACCGCCAGGTGCTGTCGGGCCTGGCGGCCGGCGACACCGTCGTGCTCGATCCGCCGGCCACCCTGGTCGACGGCAGCCGCGTCCGCGTCCCCGCGGACGACGGCGATACCACCCAATAAGGCTTCCGGAGCCCATCCATGTCCACGCTCGTCCGCATCCGCAACCTCACCAAGACCTACCAGCGCGGCCCGGAGAAGATCCAGGTGCTGCACGGGATCGACCTCGACATCGCGCGCGGCGACTTCGTCGCGCTGATGGGCCCGTCGGGTTCGGGCAAGACCACGCTGCTGAACCTCATCGGTGGCCTCGATTCCCCCACCGGCGGCGAGATCGAGGTCGACGGGCAGCGCATCGACGCGATGGGCTCGGGGCAGCTGTCCAACTGGCGCAGCCAGAACGTCGGCTTCGTGTTCCAGTTCTACAACCTGATGCCGATGCTCAGCGCGCAGAAGAACGTCGAGCTGCCGCTGCTGCTGACCAGCCTGTCGGCGGCGCAGCGCAAGCGCAACGCCGAGATCGCGCTGGAACTCGTCGGCCTGAAGGATCGCGGCCGGCACCGCCCGGCCGAGCTGTCCGGCGGCCAGCAGCAGCGCGTGGCGATCGCGCGCGCCATCGTGTCGGATCCGACCTTCCTGATCTGCGACGAGCCGACGGGCGACCTGGACCGGCATTCGGCCGAGGAGATCCTGGGCCTGCTGCAGGAACTCAACCGCGCGCACGGCAAGACCATCGTGATGGTGACCCACGACCCGAAGGCGGCCGAGTACGCCACCCACACCATCCACCTCGACAAGGGCGAGCTGACCGACGCGCCCGCCGTCGCGCACTGAGCGCGCCGCCATGAAATATTTCTCGCTCATCCTCGCTTCGCTGTTCCGGAGCCGGACCAGGACGCTGCTGACGCTGCTGTCGGTGGTCGCCGCGTTCCTGCTGTTCGGCATGCTCGATTCGGTGCGCGTGGCCTTCAATTCCGGCAACAGCGTCGACGGCGCCAACCGCCTGATCGTCTCCTCGCGCCTGTCCATCACCCAGTCGCTGCCGACCCGCCTGCTGCCGCAGATCGAAGCGGTGCCCGGCGTGCGCAAGGTCACCTACGCCATGTGGTTCGGCGGCATCTACCGCGACCCCAAGGACTTCTTCCCGAACTTCTCTGTCGCCGACAACTACTTCGACGTGTATACCGACTTCGTCGTGCCGCCGGCGCAGCTGAAGGCGTTCCGTGAGAACCGCACCGGCGCCGTGGTCGGCGAGTCGCTCGCGAAGAAGTTCGGCTGGAAGCTCGGCGACACGATCCCGCTGCAGGCGACGATCTTCCCGCGCAACGGCAGCAACGACTGGCCGCTGCAGGTCAGCGCCATCTTCCGCGCGAAGGACCGCAAGAACGCCGGCGCCGAGAACCAGCTGATGCTGCACTGGAAGTACTTCGACGAGTCCAACGACTACATCAAGAGCCAGGTGAGCTGGTTCACGGTGCAATTGGCGGATCCGGCGCAGGCCTCGCGGGTGGCGCGCGCGATCGACGCGATTTCCGCCAACTCCGACCACGAGACCAAGAGCCAGACCGAGTCCGCGTTCCAGCAGGCCTTCGCCAAGCAGTTCGCCGACGTCGGCCTGATCGTCACCGCGATCATGGCGGCGGTGTTCTTCACCCTGCTGCTGCTCACCGGCAACACGATGGCGCAGGCGGTGCGCGAGCGCATCCCGGAACTGGCCGTGCTGAAGACGATCGGCTTCCGCGACGGGACGGTGCTGGCGCTGGTGATGGCCGAGTCGGTGCTGCTGGTGGTGATCGGCGGCCTGCTCGGCCTGGCGATCGCGGCGGTGATGATGCCGGGCGTGAGCGCGGCGAGCCAGGGCATGATCCAGCTGCCGATGGTGCCCGTGCAGACGTGGCTGGTCGGGCTGGGGCTGATGCTGCTGATCGGCATCGTGGTGGGCCTGTTGCCCGCGTTGCGCGCCAAGCGCCTGAAGATCGTCGACGCGCTCGCCGGGCGCTGAGGAACCGACATGAAGAATCGAAACAGCAAGCCCCGGAACGGCAAGTCGCGTCGCTGGCTCGCCAACATCGGCATTGTCCTGCTCGTCGCCATCGGCCTCGTCGCCTGGGTGAAGCTGCCGTGGCCGGGCGTGATTGCGCTCGCCGTGCTGCTCGTCCTGTGGCTGCTGCTCTTCCGCAGCGGGCGCCTGGCCCTGGCGGCGGCGAGCATCGGCATCGCCAGCCTGCCGCAGCGCTGGGGCGCCTCGAGCGTCATCGTCGTGGGCATCGCCGGCGTCGTCGGCGTGCTGGTCGCGATGCTGGCGATGGGCGAAGGCTTCAAGGCCACGCTCGATGCCACCGGCGACGAGCAGACCGCGATCATCCTGCGCGGTGGTTCGCAGGCCGAAACCAACTCGGTGATCACCCGCGACCAGGTCCCGCTGGTCTCGAGCCTGCCCGGCATCGCGAAGGGCGCCGACGGCAAGCCGCTGCTTTCTCCGGAACTCTCGCAGGTGGTGAACCTGCCCTCGAAGTCCGACGGCACCGACGTCAACGCGCAGTTCCGCGGCGTCGGCGACGAGGCCTGGGCCGTGCACGACGGGGTGCGCATCGTCGAGGGCCGCAAGTTCGGCGCCGGCCTGCGCGAGCTGGTCGTCGGCCAGGGCGCGCAGGCGCAGTTCCGCGGCCTCGACGTGGGCAAGACGATCAACCTCGGCAACCAGCAGTGGACGGTGGTCGGCAAGTTCGCGTCCGGCGATTCGCACGATTCCGAGCTGTGGGGCGACGCGCAGACGCTGGCGTCCACCTACAACCGGCAGGCCTACCAGTCGATCACGGTGCGCACCGACGGCAAGGGCGGATTCAAGCAGCTCAAGGCGGCCATGGACGCCGATCCGCGCCTCAAGCTCGACCTCGAGACGACCAAGGACTACTACGCCAAGCAGTCCGGCCCGCTGTCCACGATCATCAACGTGCTCGGCACCGTGATCGGCGTGATCATGGCGATCGGCGCGGTGTTCGGCGCGCTCAACACCATGTATGCCGCGGTCGCCACCCGTGCGCGCGAGATCGCGACGATGCGCGCGATCGGCTTCCGCGGTCCGCCAGTGGTGATGGCGGTGATGCTGGAGACGATGCTGCTCGCGCTGCTCGGCGGCATCCTCGGCGGCCTGGTCGCCTGGGCGATCTTCAACGGCTACAGCGTGTCCACCCTCGGCAGCAACTTCAGCCAGGTGGTCTTCAAGTTCAAGGTCTCGCCGGACTTGCTGTGGAGCGGGCTGAAGTGGGCGCTCGGCATCGGCATGGTCGGCGGCCTGTTCCCGGCGCTGCGCGCGGCGCGGCTGCCGGTCACCGACGCCCTGCGCGGCGCGTGATCTGCCTCAGCGGACGGCAGCCGCGGCTGCCGTCCCGCGGGAGCGCCACAGCCCGTCGCCGGCGTACAGCAGCAGCGCGATCCAGATGAAGGCGAAGCCCAGCGCGCGGTCGCGGTCGAAGGCTTCGTGCAACACCAGCACGCCGCACAGCAGCTGCAGCGTCGGCGAGATGTACTGCAGCAGGCCCACCAGCGAATAGGGAATGCGACGCACCGCATCGGCGAAGCCGATCAGCGGCAGCGCGGTCAGCGCGCCGCCCAGCACCAGCATCGCCGACACGCCCGCGCCCCAGGCAACGGTGGCGCCATGGGCGACGAACCCGCCCTGCCCGCGCGCCTCGCCCCACAGCAGCACCGCGAGCGCCGGCAGGAAGAGGTACAGGCTTTCCACGCCGAGGCCGCGCACCGGTGGCACGCCCACGAGCTTGCGCACGAGCCCGTAGGCGCCGAACGACGCGGCCAGCGCCAGCGCGATCCAAGGGAAGTCGCCATAGGTGAAGGTGAGCCAGAGCACGCCGGCGGTGGCGATGGCGACCGACGCCCACTGCACGCGGTTCAGCCGCTCGTGCAGCACGACCACGCCGAGCACGACGTTGAGCAGCGGGTTGATGAAATAGCCCAGGCTGGTCTCGACCACGTGGCCCGCGTTGACGGCCCAGATGTAGAGGCTCCAGTTGAACGCGATCAGCGTGCCGCTCAGCGCGAGCATCCACGCCGCCCGCGGCAGCGCCAGCGTCTCGCGCAACCAGCCGCGGCCGTAGCGCAGGGCGAGCCAGCCGCAGACGAGCAGCGTGCTCCACACGATGCGGTGGACGATGATCTGCATCGAAGGCACCGCCGACAGCGCGTGCCAGTACAGGGGCATCACGCCCCAGAGCACGTAGGAGCCGATGGCGACCCAGACGCCGCGGCGGTCGAGGCGGTCCTCGGCCATGCTCATGCGTCCCCGGAAGCGCGCGTTGCCGTCGCGTTCGAGGCAACGCTCGCGGCGACCCGTGGCGCACCCGCCTTCGACTTCGCCGCCTTCGCCAGCGTGATCGCGACGACGCCGAGCAGGATCACGCACATCGCGCCGAGCTCGCTGCCGCTGAAGCGTTCGTGCGCGAGCCATGCGCCGAGGAGCACCGCGATGGCGGGATTGACGTAGGCGTAGCTGCTGGCGAGCACCGGCCGCACGTTGTGCAGCAGCCAGATGTAGGCGCTGAACGCGACGATCGAGCCGAAGCCGGCGAGGTAGGCGACCGACAGCCAGCCCTTGGCGGTGGGCATCCCGTGGAAGCGCTCGCCGACCAGCCAGCCCGCGACGAACATCACGACGCCGCCGACCAGCATCTGCGCGGCGGCGGTCATGAACGGCGACGGCAGGTCGCGGCCTCGGCTCCAGATCGAACCGAACGCCCATGCGATCGTCGCCAGCACCAGCGCGGCCAGGCCGATGCGCGAGGCGGACAGGCTGCTGCCGGCGTTGAGCCAGACCACGCCGACGAAACCGATCCCCAGGCCGACGCATTCCATCCGCGTCGGGCGCTGCCCGCGCAGCGCGGAGAACACCGCCATCCAAAGCGGCGCCGAGGCGACCGCGACCGCGGCCAGCCCGGACGAGACCGTCTGCTCGGCGATGCACACCATGCCGTTGCCGAAGCCGAGCAGCAGCACGCCCATCGCCGCGATCGTCGGCCATTGCGCGCGCGTCGGCGCGGGCACGCCGCGCAGGCGCAGCGCGGCGTACATCAGGCCGCCGGCGACGATGAAGCGGCTGCCGGCCATCAGCAGCGGCGGCCAGCCGCCCTCGAGCGCGAAGCGGATGCCCAGATAGGTGGAACCCCAGATGACGTAGAGCGCGGCGAGCGCCAAGGCGACGGCTGCTTTCATGCGCGATTCCATCAAGCGCGATTCCATCAAGGCGCGACCCCCACCGGCACGCTGCCGTGGGCGGAGACGATAGCGGGCGCCAATGGCGCCCGCTGTCGGATTCTTGCGATGGATTGTACGCCCCGTCGGGGCCGCGTCACGGCCCCGGCGTCACTCGGCCCAGTGCAGGGCGCGCCCGGTTTCCGGGAGCACCGTCGCGGCGAGCTGCTTGTCGCCGGCCAGCAGCGTGGTCGTGTCGGCGAGGATGGCCGCGGCTTCGCGCAGCAGCGGGTCCGGGCGATCCTCGGCCGCCTTCTCGCGCGCGGCATCGGCGACCACGTTGCGCTCGTTCGCCTGCAGGCCGTCGTCGTCCGTGTCGTCGGCCGACAGGGGATCGAGCATCAGCCCCAGCTGCTTGCGCAGCGCCTGGCGTTCGTTGCGCTTGGCCAGGTCCTTGTCGCGCTCGCTGCGGCGCTCGGCCTCGTTGAGCGACACGTAGCCTTTTTCGCGCTGGTCGCGGAACTGGGCCACGTCCTCGGACCACCACTGGAACTCCTTGTTCTTCGCCACGCGCGCATCGTGCAGCGCGTCGAGTTGCGCGAGCACCGGCGTGAAGTTGCCGTAGCGCACGTGCGGCACCGGCGCGATGCGGGTCCACGGCAGCGCGTTGTCGTTGGTGCTTTCGCCGAACTCGCTCGCGTCCACGGTGACCGGGAACGCGATGTCCGGCACCACGCCCTTGTTCTGCGTGCTGCTGCCACCGGGCAGGAAGAACTGCGCGATGGTCAGCTTGACCTGGCCGAAGCGCGGCTTCTCGTTCGCCGGCCAGCGATCGAGGTCGACCATGTTCTGCACGGTGCCCTTGCCGAAGGTCGGCTCGCCCACGATCAGGCCGCGGCCGTAGTCCTGGATCGCGCCGGCGAAGATCTCCGAGGCCGAGGCCGAGCCGCGGTTCACCAGCACCGCGAGCGGGCCGTCCCAGGCGACGCCGGCATCGTCGTCGCTCTCGACGCTGACGCGGCCGCCGGATTCTCGCACCTGCACCACCGGGCCCTTGTCGATGAACAGGCCGGTGAGCTCGATCGCTTCGCTGAGCGAGCCGCCGCCGTTGTTGCGCAGGTCCATCACCACGCCGTCGACCTTCTGCGCGCGGAACTGCGCGAGCAGGCGGGCGACGTCGCGGCTGGCCGACACGTAGTCGCCGTCGTTGCTGCGCCGCGCGTTGAAGTCCTGGTAGAAGCCCGGCAGCTCGACGACGCCGATGCGGCGCGCCGGCATGTCGCCGCGCGCCGGGATGTCGATCACCTTGCCCTTGGCGGCGTCCTCGGTGAGCTTGATCTTGTCGCGCACCAGCACCACGCGGCGCGGCTTGCTGTCCATGCCGGACTCCGGCGGGATCACGTCCAGCCGCACCTGCGTGCCCTTCGGGCCCTTGATCTTCGAGACCACGTCGTCCAGGCGCCAGCCGACGACGTCTTCCATCGGCGTGTTGCCGCCCTGGCCGACGGCGACGATGCGGTCGCCGGCCTCGAGCTGGCCGCTCTTGATCGCGGGGCCGCCGGGCAGCACCTCGCGGATCACCGTCACGTCGTCCTGCTTCTGCAGCTGCGCGCCGATGCCTTCCAGCGACAGCGACATCTGCTGGTTGAAGCGGTCCGCGGTGCGCGGGTCCATGTAGTCGGTGTGCGGGTCGATCGCCGCGGTGTACGCGTTGAGGAAACTGCTGAACGCGTCGGTCGAGTCGAGCTCGGCGACGGTCCGCGCGAGGTTGGCGTAGCGCTTGTCGAGCGTCTTGCGGATCTCGTCGGGCTTCTTGCCGGCGAGCTTGAGCCGCAGCCAGTCGTTGCGCACCGACTGCTTCCACAGCGCGTCGAGTTCGGCCGGGGTCGCCCACGCGGCGTCCTTGCGGTCGTACTGCCAGCGGTCGTGGCCGGAGAAGTCGAAGATGTCCTGCTTCAGCAGCGCGCGCGAATACGCCGAGCGCTCGGCGACGCGCTGCTTGTACAGCCCGAACATCGCGTACGCGGGGTCGAGCTTGCCGCTCTTGATCGCGTCGTCGAGGCTGGTCTTGTACTGGGAGAACTTCGCGACGTCGCCGGCGGTGAAGAACATCTTGCTGCCGTCGAGCGCGTCCAGGTAGCGCTTGAACACGTCCTGCGACAGCGCATCGTCGAGCGCGCGCGGGCGGTACGCGTAACGGCTGTCGGACAGCAGGCCGTAGACGAGGCGCGCGGTGGTCGCCTGGTCGGCGGTCGGGCCGGCGGCGATCGCCGAGGTGTTGTCGGCGGAAGGCCGCGCCAGCAGCGCCACCGGGGCGGCGAGGGCGAGGGCCAGCAGGGCATGTTGCAGTTTCATTCGGGCTCCGCGGCCTCGGCCGCCGTGAACGCCAGTGGGGACCGGCAGGGTGTCGCTAGCTTCGACTACCCGCCAGTGCCGGAAGTTGCGCAGCTTCGGCCGCCTGGCGGTCGGCGTGGTACGAGGATCGCACGAGCGGGCCCGAGGCAACATGAGCGAAACCCAAACCGAGGCCGAAGGCCTCCAGCGCCGCGTACTCCTCCGGGGTCCAGTAGCGCAGGACCGGATGGTGGTGGGCGCTGGGCTGGAGGTACTGGCCGATGGTGACCATGTCCACGTCGTGGGCGCGCAGGTCGCGCAGGGTGCCGTGGACCTGTTCCAGGGTCTCGCCCAGGCCGAGCATGATTCCCGACTTGGTCGTCACGCCCGGATGCCGGGCCTTGAATTCACGCAGCAGGGTCAGCGACCACTGGTAATCGGCGCCGGGCCTCACGTTCCTGTACAGGTCCGGCACGGTCTCGACGTTGTGGTTGAACACGTCCGGCGGGTTCGCGGCGAGGATGTCGAGCGCGCGCTCCATGCGGCCCTTGCCGCGGAAGTCGGGCGTGAGGATCTCGACCTTCGTGCCGGGGCTCATCTCGCGGATCGCGGTGATGCAGTCGACGAAATGGCCCGCGCCGCCATCGCGCAGGTCGTCGCGGTCCACGCTGGTGACGACCACGTACCGCAGGCCCATGTCCTTCACCGTCTGCGCCAGGCGCAGCGGCTCGGCCGGGTCGGGCGGCTTCGGGCGGCCGTGGGCGACGTCGCAGAAGCTGCAGCGGCGCGTGCAGACTTCGCCCAGGATCATGAACGTCGCGGTGCCGTGGCCGAAGCACTCGTGGATGTTCGGGCAGCTGGCTTCCTCGCACACGGTGACGAGGCGGTTCTCGCGCAGCTTCTCCTTCAGCTTCGCGACGGAGTTGCCGGACGGGATGCGCACGCGGATCCAGGAGGGCTTGCGCAGCACCGGCGCGTCGGCGAACTGGACGGGCGAGCGGGCGATCTTCTCGCCCGCGACCTGGCGGACGCCCGGCTCGAGCGAGGCCAGTCCGGGGGCCGGGGCCGCGGGATCGAGGCTGACGATGGGGATCGAACGAGGGCCGGTGGCGTCGCTGCTCATGCCGCCATTGTCGCATCCGCGGCGCGCAGCCGCAGGCCGAGCCGGTCGGCCAGCGCGGCCAGCAGCACGGGTTTCACCGCGTCCAGGCTGGCCGGGCCGCCGAGGTCTAGCATGGACACGACCTCGAGGCCGGCGTAGCCGCAGGGGTTGATCCGGGCGAAGGGCTCCAGGTCCATCGCGATGTTGAACGCCAGCCCGTGGAAGGTGCAGCCGCGGCGCACCCGGATGCCGAGCGCGGCGACCTTGGCGCCGTTCACGTACACGCCGGGGGCGCCCTCGCGGCGCTCGCCGTGGATGTTCCATTCGCCCAGCGTGTCGATCACCGCCTGCTCGATGCGGCATACGTAATCGCGCACGCCGGTCTTCAGCCGGCGCAGGTCGAGCAGCGGATAGGCGACGATCTGGCCGGGCCCGTGGTAGGTCACCTGGCCGCCGCGATCGACGTTCAGCACCGGGATCTCGCCCGCCGCGAGCACGTGCTCGGGCTTGCCGGCCTGGCCGAGGGTGAACACGGGATCGTGCTCGACCAGCCAGAGTTCATCGGGCGTGTCGTCGGTGCGCGCATCGGTGAAGGCCTGCATCGCGCGCCACACCGGCTCGTAGGGCTGCCGCCCGAGGTCGCGTACCAGGCAATCGCGCGCGGGGGACGCGCCGGCGCCGGCGCTGGCGCAGCTCACAGCGTCCACTTCACCTCGGGATGGTCGCGCAACACCGCGTGCGCGACTTCGTACTGCTCGCGCGACTCGGCCCGGAACGCCAGCTTCACCGACACGTACTTGCCCCCGCTGGATTCGCGCACCGCGACGGACTCGCGCAGCACCTGCAGGCCCGCGGCCTCCAGCAGCGCGGGAATCTGCACTTCCAGGCCGCTGCCGGCGGCGCCCATCGCGGTGATCTCGAAGTCGCCGGGGAACTGGAAACCGTGATCTGGATTGTCGGAATGGATGTCCATTCCCGCATTATGCGGCCGCCCCGGGGCGAACCCAAGCCGCGCGACGACGGCGTACCATGCGCCGGTGGACACCGCGAGCCTGCTGTGGGGCACCGTCTTCGGCGCGATCGGCGCCGGCTACATCCTGTACGGCCGGCGCCAGCGCGAGGCGATCCCGCTGCTGTGCGGGATCGGGCTGGTGGGCTTCACCTGGTTCGTCACGAACCCGTGGGCAATCGTGCTGGCGGGCGCCGCGTTGATGGCGGCGCCGTTCGTGGCGCGGCGCTACGTCTGACTCGGACCGGCGTTGATCGGACCGGCGTTGATCAGACCG
>CBIHRR010000061.1:0-12629 GCA_966212495.1 uncultured Gammaproteobacteria bacterium | reverse complement strand
TGCATGCGCTGCGCGCGCGCGGCCTGCGCGCCGTCGGCATGAAGCCGCTCGCGAGCGGTTGCGAGGCCACGCCCGAAGGCCTGCGCAACGAGGATGCGCTCGCGCTGCAGGCCGCGAGCGACCCGCGCCCGGCCTACGACGACGTGAATCCGTTCGCGCTGCCGGCACCGCTCGCGCCGGAGATCGCCGCGCGCGAAGCCGGCGTGGCGGTCGAGCTGGCGCCGATGCTCGCCGCGCACGCGCGCCTTGCCGCGCAGGCCGACTTCGTGGTCGTCGAAGGCGTCGGCGGCTGGGCCGCGCCGCTCGCGCCGGCGCTGATGCAGGCGGACCTCGTCCGCGCGCTCGACGTGCCGGTCGTGCTGGTCGTCGGCCTGCGCCTGGGCTGCCTCAACCACGCGATCCTCAGTGCGCGCGCGATCGCGGCGGACGGCTGCCGTCTCGCTGGCTGGATCGGCAGCGGCATCGACCCCGGCATGCTGCGCATCGACGAGAACCGCGCCCTGCTGGCCGCCCGGATGCCGGCCCCTTGCCTCGGCTGGCTACCCTGGCACCCTTCGCCCGACCCGGCGGCGCTGGCCGGGCAACTTCGTCCCGGCCCCTGAGCGGGCGGGCCGCAACCATCGCCGCGGCCCCGGTCTCATCGTTCCCGACCCCGGACTTCCGGCACGGAGCCGCGCCCCCGCCCCAATGCTAGACTCGTCGGTATAGGAATCAGGCCGATTCCCGCCCGCGCTTGCGTTCTACCATCCTCCCCCCACGAGGTTTCCACATGCACCGTCCGCTCGTAGTGCTCGCCTTGTCGACCGCGTTCCTCGCCGCCGGTGCCTGCTCGAAGCAGGATGGCGGCGCCCAGGGCGGCCCGGGCGGCGGCATGCCGCCGCCGGAAGTCGGCGTGGTCGTGATGCAGCAGGGCGACGTGCCGATCGCGAAGGAAGCCGTCGGCCGCCTGTCCGCGTTCCGCAGCGCCGACGTGCGCGCCCGCGTGCCGGGCGTGCTGCAGCGCCGCCTGTACGAGGAAGGCACGGACGTGCGCCAGGGCCAGCCGCTGTTCCAGATCGATCCGGCGCAACTCTCCGCCGCGGCCGCGCAGGCGCAGGGCGCGCTGGCGCAGGCGCAAGCCAGCGCCGCCAATGCGCATGCCGCCGCAGATCGCGCGCGCGGGCTGGTCGGGGCGAAGTTCATCTCGCAGGCCGACTACGACAATGCCGTCGCCGCCGAGCGCTCGAGCGCCGCCGCGGTGCAGGCCGCGCGCGCTGCGGCGCAGGCAGCGCAGATCAACCTGGGCTACGCCACCGTGCGCTCGCCGATCAGCGGCCGCGCCGGCAGGCAGCAGGTCACCGAGGGCGCGCTCGTCGGGCAGGGCGACGCGACGCTGCTCACGACGGTGGACCAGCTCGACCCGATGTACATCAACTTCTCGGTCGGCGTGACCGAGCTGGCGAACATCCGCAAGCTGGCGCCGTCCGGCAATTCGTCGGGCATCCAGGTGCTGCTGCCCGACGGGACGCCGTACGACCAGGCCGGCACGCTCGATTTCTCCGGCGACACGGTCGACCCGACCACCGGCGCGGTCCAGCTGCGCGCGCGCATCGCCAACCCGCACGGCGTGCTGCTGCCCGGCACCTTCGTCACCCTGCGCGCGATCCTCGGCGAGGAGCGCAACGCCTTCCTCGTGCCGCAGGTCGCGGTGCAGCGCGACGACAAGGGCGCGTACGTGCTGGTCGTCGGCAAGGACGGCAAGGTCGCGCGCAAGGACATCCAGACGGGCAGCCAGCAGGGCAGCAACTGGGTGGTGGGGGGCGGGCTGGTCGAAGGCGACCAGGTCATCGTCTCCGGCCTGCAGCGCGTTCAGCCCGGCGCACCGGCCAAGGCCGTGCCGGCCGCCAAGACCGGAGGCTGATCCATGTCCCGCTATTTCATCGAACACCCGGTCTTCGCCTGGGTGATCGCGATCCTGATCGTGATCGCCGGCGCGCTGTCGATCCGCGGCCTCGGCGTGGAGTCCTATCCGAACATCGCGCCGACCCAGGTCAGCGTCGGCGCCGGCTATCCGGGCGCGAACGCCGAGACCACCGAGAAGGCGGTCACCCAGGTCATCGAGCAGCAGCTCACCGGCATCGACAACCTCGACTATTTCAGCTCCTCGTCGAGCTCGAGCGGCGGTTCTTCGATCAACCTCACGTTCAAGCCGGGCACCGACCCGGATACCGCGCAGATGCAGGTGCAGAACAAGGTGGCGCAGGCCACGCCGCGCCTGCCCACCGAGGTCGTGCAGCAGGGCGTGACCGTGCAGAAGGCCAACTCCGGCTTCCTGCTGGTGGTGGCGCTGAAATCGAGCAATCCCGAGATCGGCAAGGACCAGCTCGCCGACCTGATCGCCTCGCGCGTGCTCGACCAGGTCGCGCGCGTGCCCGGCGTCGGCAGCGCGCAGCTGTTCGGCGGCGAATACGCGATGCACATCTGGCTCAACCCGGACCAGCTGCGTGCCTACGGCCTGTCGGCCAGCCAGGTGCTCGCCGCCGTGCGCGGCCAGAACGTGCAGTTCTCCGCCGGCTCGATCGGCGGCGAGCCGTCGCCCGAGACGCAGATGGTGACCGCGTCGGTGTCGGCGGAAGGCCGCTTCAGCACGCCGGAACAGTTCGAGCAGATCCTGCTGCGCACCGACGCGTCCGGCGCCGCGGTCCGCCTGAAGGACGTGGCGCGCGTGGAGCTGTCGGGTTCGGCGCAGGGCTTCGACCTGAAGTGGAACGGCCAGCCGGCCTCCGGCTTCGCCGTGCAGCTGGCGCCGGGCGCGAACGCGCTGGCGGTGGCCGCCGCGGTCAAGGACCGCATGGACCAGCTGCAGCCGAGCTTCCCGCAGGGCGTGCAGTGGTTCTCGCCGTACGACAGCTCCGACTTCGTGCGCATCTCGGTCGAGGAGGTGGTCAAGACCCTCGTCGAGGCCATGGTCCTGGTGTTCCTGGTCATCCTGCTGTTCCTGCAGAACCTGCGCGCCACGCTGATCCCGACCCTGGTGATCCCGGTCGCGCTGCTCGGCACGTTCCTGGGCATGTACATCATCGGGTTCTCGATCAACCAGCTCAGCCTGTTCGGCATGGTGCTGGCGATCGGCATCGTGGTGGACGACGCGATCGTGGTGATCGAGAACGTCGAGCGCATCATGACCGAGGAGGGCCTGTCGCCCTACCAGGCCACGATCAAGGCGATGCACCAGATCAGCGGCGCGGTGATCGCGATCACCGTCGTGCTGGCCGCGGTGTTCGTGCCCAGCGCGCTGCAGGCCGGCAGCGCCGGCGCGGTGTACAAGCAGTTCGCGCTGACCATCGCGATGGCGATGGTGTTCTCCGCGTTCCTCGCGCTGGGCTTCACCCCGGCGCTGTGCGCGAGCCTGCTCAAGCCCACCGGGCACCACGACACGCGCAACCCGATCTTCCGCCGCTTCAACAAGCTCTACGACCGCATCTCGGGCACCTACGTGCGCCAGGTCGGCAGCGCCGTTCGGCATGCGCCGCGCTGGATGATCGCGTTCGCGGGCCTGGCGGTGCTGTGCGCCTGGCTGTTCTGGAAGATGCCCGGCAGCTTCCTCCCCGAGGAAGACCAGGGCTATGCGCTGGCGATCGTGCAGCTGCCGCCGGGCGCGACGCTGCGCCGCACCGACGCGGTGTTCGAGGAAGTGCGCCACGCCATCGAGAAGCAGGACGGCTTCGACGGCATGATGCAGGTCGCCGGCTTCAGCTTCGTCGGCCAGGGCGAGAACGTCGGCATGGCGTTCATCAAGCTCAAGCCGTGGAGCGAGCGCAAGGTCACCGCCACCGACTTCATCCAGAAGGCGAACATGGCGCTGTTCGGGATCCGCGACGCGCAGATCTTCGTGATGAACCTGCCGACGGTGAACGGCCTCGGCGCGTTCGGCGGCTTCGACATGTACCTGCAGGACCGCAGCGGCGCGGGCCGCGCGGCGCTCGCGCAGGCGATGGGCACGCTGCTGGGCAAGGCCAGCCAGGACAAGACGCTGGTGGGCGTGCGCCCGAACACGCTGGCGCCGTCGCCGCAGCTCAAGCTCGACGTGGACCGCCTGCAGGCGCAGGCGATGGGCCTGTCGGTCGGCGACATCTACAGCGCGATCCAGCTGATGCTCGCGCCGGTGTACGTCAACGACTTCGTGCAGGGCGGGCGCGTCAAGCGCGTCACCATGCAGGCCGATGCGCAGTTCCGCACCGGCGAGGAGTCGCTCGCGCACTTCTACACTCCGGCCCAGGGCCAGACCACCAACGGCGTGCCGCGGATGATCCCGCTGAGCAACGTCGTGGATTCGAGGTGGACCGTCGCCGAGCCGTCGCTCACCCGCTACAACGGCTTCGCCGCTGTCGAGATCGTCGGTTCGCAGGCGCCCGGCCGCAGTTCCGGCGAGGCGATGGACGCGATGGAGAAGATCGTCGAAGAGGACCTGCCACAGGGCTTCGGCTACGACTGGGCCGGCCAGTCGCACCAGGAAATCCTGTCGGGCAGCCAGACCACGATGCTGATGATCCTGTCGATCGTCGTGGTGTTCCTGTGCCTCGCCGCGCTGTACGAGAGCTGGTCGGTGCCGGTGTCGGTGCTGCTGGTGGTGCCGGTGGGCGTGCTCGGCGCGGTCGTGCTGTCGATGCTGCGCGGCCTGCCGAACGACATCTACTTCAAGATCGGCCTGATCACCGTCATTGGCCTTGCGGCGAAGAACGCGATCCTGATCGTCGAATTCGCGATCCAGGAACGCAATGCCGGCAAGCCGCTCGGCCTCGCCGTGGTGGAAGCGTCGAAGCTGCGCCTGCGGCCGATCCTGATGACCTCGCTCGCCTTCATCTGCGGCGTGCTGCCGCTGGCGATCTCCACCGGCGCGGGCGCGAACGCGCGGCATGCGATCGGCACCGGCGTGATCGGCGGCATGCTGTTCGCCACCTTCCTCGGCCTGCTGTTCATCCCGGTGTTCTACACGATCGTGCGCCGCGTGCTGGGCGACAAGATGGACGAGCCGCCGGTCCACGTGAACCGCGACAGCACGCTGTAAGCCGACCTGCGAACACCAGAAGGGGCCCGCACGGGCCCCTTCTTCCTTGCAGCAGCCGTCAGAAGCCGAACGTCGCGCCGGCGCCCAGCAGCGTCGCGATGCCCAGCACCGCGAACAGCGCCGCCGCCACGCCGTGCACCAGCCGAACCGGCATCTTCCGCAGCAGCCGGTCGCCGAGGAAGACCGCCGGCACGTTCGCGATCATCATGCCCAGCGTCGTGCCTGCGACCACCGCCACCGGCAGCGCGTACTTCGCCGCGAGCGCGACGGTCGCGATCTGCGTCTTGTCGCCCATCTCGGCAAGGAAGAACGCGATGAGCGTGGTCGCGAACACGCCGCGCCCGCTGCGCGGCGCCGCTTCGCCTTCGTCGACGTGGTCGGGCACCAGCGTCCATGCGGCCATGGCGAGGAACGACACGCCCAGCACCCAGCGCATCACCACCGGCCCGGCGAGCGCCATCAGCCAGGCGCCTGCCGCGCCGGCGAGCGCGTGGTTGACGACGGTCGCGGCGAGGATGGCGGCGATGATCGGCCACGGCCGGCGGAAGCGCGCGGCGAGCAGGAAGGCGAGCAGCTGGGTCTTGTCGCCGATCTCGGCGAGCGCCACCACGCCGGTGGAGATGAGGAAAGCTTCCATGTGCGGTTCACCGGCCGGAAGGGACGCATGACCACGTTGCATCCCGGCCTCGTGGATGCAGCGTGGTCAATGGTCTTGCCAGGGCGATGGAACTGCACCGTTCGCGCCATGGCCTGCGGGCCAAGTGTGTTGACGCGGACTCCTTCCGTGCGATCGCGCGATGGGCGGATCGCAGGGCAGGGCGGCTACTCCCCAATGACGCGCGCATTGTAGCCGCAAAAAAGCAGAAGCCCCGGCATCGCTGCCGGGGCTTCCGTCTTGCTTGGGTGCCTGCGTCGCGCGAAGGCGCGTCGCGTGCGGCGCGGCTTACTTGGCCTTGGCGGCCTTCACCGCCTGCTCCACGTCGGCCTGGGCCTTCGCGGTGGCGGCTTCGAACTGGCCCTTGGCGATCTGGCCGATGGCCTCGCCCGCCTTGACGCTGCGGCCGACGACTTCCTGGCCGGTGCTGACGGCGCGCTCGACGTTCTCGCGCGCGACCTGCACGCCCTTCGGCATGACGGCCTTGAAGCCCTCGGCGTCGCGCACTTCGGCCAGCTCGCCGAAGAAGGCGAAGGTGGCGGCGGCGTTCTTCTCGAGGACGGCCAGCTGCAGGCCGAAAATGTCCTGGGCGTTGGCGAGGGCCAGGCGGTTGGCCTGGGTGGCGGCGTCCGCGAACTGGCGGGTCGCGGCGGCGAACTGCTCGTTGATCTGGTTCATGGCGGTTTTCCTGCGGTGACCCGGCGGGATTGCCGGTTTTGTGCGTTGCAGCATAGCACCGGATTTGGTGCATTGCAACATAGCCAGCTGAACGCGGCCGAGACCCGCCCCCAGCCTCGCTTAGGATGGCTGCCGGAGGAACCGCGCATGGACTGGAACGGGGACGACCTGCAGGGTTGGCTGGCGGCGCTCGGGATCGGCCTGCTGATCGGCGTGGTGCGCGAGCGCCATTCGACGCCGGGCGGGCCGGCTGCCGGCGTGCCGGTCCGGGCCGGCCTGCGGACGCACGCCATCCTCGCCCTGGCCGCGGCCGCCGCGATGCAGCTCGGGACCGGCGTGCTGGCGGTGCTGCTGCTGGCGATCGCGGCGCTGGTCGTGGCCGGCTATTGGGCAAGCCACCGCGAGGACCCGGGCCTGACCGGCGAGATCGCGCTGCTGTTCACCGCGCTCCTCGCCGCGTTCGCGATGCGCGCGCCCGCGCTTGCCGCGGGCCTGGGCGTGGTCGGCGCCATCCTGCTGCAGGCGAAGGACGCGTTGCACCGCTTCGTGCGCGAACTGGTCAGCGAACGCGAACTGCACGATGCGCTGCTGCTCGCGGCCGCGGCGCTGGTGGTGCTGCCCTTGCTGCCCGACCACCCACTGGATCCGTGGGGCGCCTTGCGACCCGCGCTGCTGTGGAAGTTCGTGGTGCTGGTGATGGCGGTCGGCATGGCCGGCCACGTCGCGCTGCGCGCGGTCGGCGCGCGCTGGGGATTGCCGGTCGCGGGCTTTTTCGCCGGCTTCGCCTCTTCCACGGCGGCGGTGGCCGGCTTCGGCGCCAGCGTGCGCGACCAGCCGGCATTGCGCACCGCGGCGGTGGCGGCGGCGATGCTCGCGAACCTCGCGTCGCTGTTGCTGTTCTGCGCGATCATCGGGACCAGTGCACCGGCGCTGCTGCGCGCGATGGCCCTGCCGCTGGGCGCGGCGGTGCTGGTGCTGGCCGCCGGCGGCGCGCTGGGCCTGCGCAACCATGCCACGGCGGGCGACCTGCCGGAAGCGCCGCCGCCACGCGCATTCCACCTCGGCCATGCGCTTGCGCTCGCGTTGCTGCTCGCCGCGGTGCTGCTCGTGTCGGCGTGGATGCAGCTCTGGTTCGGCGATGCTGGCGCGTTGTTCGCGGCGGCGGTGGTCGCGCTGGGCGAGCTGCATGCGGCTGGCGCGAGCGTCGCGCAGCTCGCAGCCGCCGGCTCGCTCGCGCCCTCGCACGCGGAATGGGGCGTGCTCGCGTTGCTCGCGGCGGCCGCGATCTCGAAGTCGGCGGTGGCGTTCGCCAGCGGTGGCGCCGGCTACGGCATACGCGTCGCGGCGGGGCTGTTCGCGTCGGTGTTCGCGGCGACCGCGGCGCAGGCGATGCTGCGCTAGGAGTGCGGCCCGCGGTAGCGGCAGCCCGAGGTGCAGGTTTCGTGCACCACGACCTCGGAGAGCAAGGGCACGGCCGGCTTGAGCTGGTCCCAGAGCCATTCGGCGAGGCGCTCGCTCGTCGGATTTTCCAGGCCTTCGATGTCGTTCAGGTAATGGTGGTCGAGGCGGTCATGGATCGGCGCGAACGCCGCCTTGAGGTCGGCGAAGTCCATCACCCATCCGCTTTCCGCGCCAGGTGCGCCGGAAACGCGCAGTTCCACCTGGAACGAATGCCCGTGCAGGCGCGCGCACTTGTGCCCCGCCGGCACGTTGGGCAGCCGGTGCGCGGCCTCCAGGGTGAAGCGCTTGAAGATCTCCATGACGCCATTCTAGCGCCCCCTTCACGCCACCCTTCCACTTTCGAGCCTCTCATTGCGGGCATGAACACACCCTCGCCCCGTGCGTGCAGGATCGTGGCGGAGCTGGCCGATTCCCTGCCACTCGTACTCGGCACAGCGCTGGATGCGCTCCTGGTGGAACTGGACGCGGACTATGCGCGTCGCATCGCGCAGGCAGCGCCCGGTGCCGCGCGCGATGGCTGGGTCGAATCGAGCCGACGCCTGGCCGAGGGACGCGCGGTGCTCGCCGCGGCGTTCTTCGAGGCATTGCGCCGCGAATCGCTGGCGCTGCTGGATCCGCGCGCGCCGCCCCCGTCTGCCCATCACGACGGTGCGGCGCCGCCCGCGCAGCGCCAGCTCACGCTGGTGGACGAAGACGTGCTCGACGAGGAAGGCACGCTCGGCGCCATCGCCACGCGCCACGAGCACCGCGCCAGCCTCGCGCTGCTGCTGCTCGGGCAGCGCTTCGGCGTGATGCTGGGCCGGCCGCCGCTCGACGCGTCGGCGCTGCCGGTGGGCCCGCAGGCCTTCGGGCGCGCGCTTGCGGGCGCGGCGCGGCGCGCGGGCTTGCCGCTGGACGCGCGCATCGCGCTGTACGGCGTGTACGACCGCGGTTTCATGCGCCAGTACCCGGACGTCGTCGAGGCGATGGATGCGCGCATCGATCGCGCCGGCGTGCTGCCGGGGCTCGCGTTCGTGCCCCTGCGGCCGCGCGACGTGCCCGGCCATGCCGGGCGCGGCATGGCGGACGATGCCACGTTGCGGGACAGCGCCGGTGGCGACGGCGCCACGCCCGGGAGCACCGAGGCCGTGCGCCTGGTGAACGACGCGGTCGCGCAGTTGCGCCAGGTCGGGCGCGTGCCCGAAGCCATGGCGACCGAGCGCCGCGAAACGATCGCCGCGATGACGCGCTTCCTGCTGCGGCACGGCCCCGGTTCGGACGAGTGGAAGGCGTGCGTGGACACCGCGCGCTCGGTGCTCGAGGCCGCCGCCCGCCACCAGCCGCCGCCGCCGGAAGCGCGCGCGTGGATCGAGGGCGCGCTGCGTTCGGTCGGCTATGGCGTCGAGGATGCGCGTCGCCTGGCCGAAGGCCTCACCAGCATGGACGGGGCGCAACCCTCGCTCGCGCCCTCGGCCGGCAGCACGCGCAGTGCGCGGGAACAGCGCTGCCGCGAACGCCTGGCCGCGCTGTCGATCGGCACCCAGATCGGATTCTCTTCGCGCGAAGGCCTGGTGCGCGCGCGCCTGCGTTACTTCTATCCCGAGCCAGGCCTCCTGCTGCTGGCCACCGAAGGCGACGGACAGGAAGCCTTGTACGAACTCGATGTCGTCGCCCGGCAGATGGCCGAAGGCCAGGCGTGGGTGATCCGCAGCCGCCCCGTCGATCCGGACGTGGCCGCGACGGCACCGGGCCCCGGCGCGGATGTCCTGGCCCTGCAGCCACGGGGCGAGGCATGAGCCTGCCGGCGCACGCCACGCACGAGGCGCGGCGCAGCTCGCGACATGCGCCGGATTCGCCGACGCCGGTCGTCGATGCGATGGGCGAACGCGTGCTCGGCCTCGCCATGGACCTGTCCGCCGGCGGGATGAAGCTGCTCGCGTCCGCGCCATTGGTGGACAGCGCGCTGTACCAGGTGCATTTCGCCCTCGACCTGGCCGGCGAAGGCCGGATTCCGCTGGAGGCGGGCGTGCAGGTCGTGAGCCAGCGGCGTGCGGCCGAGGGCAACGTCGTCGGCCTGCGCTTCATCCACATGCAGGGTGCGCACTCGCAGCGCCTGGGCCGCTGGCTGCGCGCCCGCGGGTCCGACGGGCGGCACTGAGGAAGGGTTCCGGCCGGTCCAGCCCCCGCAGCGCGTTGTGCCGTGTGAGAATGCGCAGGTGGACCGGGGCCGCCCGGGGAGCAGAACGTGCAGGGGATTCCGCTCCGCTCCGGCGAAATCGTCGAGCAGCTGCTCGCGCGGCTGCCCGACTTGCTGGGCGAGGACATCGCTGAACTGCTGCAGCGCCTGGAAGAGGCGTTGTCGTCTTCGCCTGCGTCCATCTTCGACCAGCCGCCGTGTTGCCGCGATTCGATGCGCGCGCTGTTGTACAAGCGCGCGCAGGCGTTGCCGGCGCTGCTGGCCTCGCTGCGCGCCGAATGCGAGGTGCTCGCGGCGGCGCCGCGCGGCCAGACCGCCGAGGCGGTCGTCGCGGGCCGGCCGCAGGTCCTGCGCCTGCAGGACGAGGACAGCGTCGACGAGGAAGCCGCGCTCGCCTCGATCGCGCGCCGGCACGCATCGCGCGCGAGCTTCCCGCTGCTCCTGCTCGGCCAGCGCTTCGGCGTGCTGTTCGCGCGTCCGGCGATGAATGCCGAAGCGCTGCCGGTCGGACCGCGCGCGTTCTGCCGCGCGCTGTGCGACGCGGCCACGCACGTGGGCTTGTGCGCGCACACGCGCATGGCGCTGTACCGGCTCTACGACGTCGAATTCATGGACCAGTACCCGGAGTTCGCCGAAGCCTTCGACGCGCTGGTCGACGAAGCCGGCATCCTGCGGGGGCTCGCCTACGTGCCGCTGCGGCGCAACGCGACGCCGGTGGCGACCGCCGTCGCGCAGGCCTCGGAACAGGACGCGCTGCAGTCGGTGAACCGCGCCGCGGAAGCGCTGGCGCCGAACGAAGCCTTGCCGGCGCGGATGCAGGGCGAGCGGCAGGAGGCGATCTTCGCGATGGCGCGCTACCTCCTGCGCCACGGCCGCGATTCGACCCAGTGGAGCGAATGCATCGCGACCGCCGACGCGCTGCTCGATGCCGCGCGCGCCGGCACCGAGGCGCCCGAGGACGTCGAGCGCTGGCTGCGGCGCGCGATCGGCGCGGTCGGTTACGCCGAGAACGACGCGGGCCGGCTCGCGGCCGGCCTGACGACGCGCGCCGCCTCCGCGGAAGACGACAGCGCAGCCGGAAGCCTCGATGCTCCGGCGCGCGATGCCGCAACGTCCGCTGCGACCGCCGCTGCGCGCCCGCCCGGACGCGGCGTCCGCGAGCAGCGCTGCTTCGACCGCCTGCTGCTGCTCGACCCGGGCGCGATGCTCGGCTTCTCCGCCGGCGACGGCACGTTCCTGCACCTGTGCGTGAACGAGCACCTGCACGATCCGGCACGCATGCTCCTCGCCTCGCCCGAGGACCAGCGGGAGATCGTGTTCGAGGTGGACATGCTCGCGCGCCTGGTCGCCTCCGGCCAGGCCTGGGTCGTGCGCGCGCCGCCCGCCGCCGCCGCGGGCACCGTCGCAGCGACGGGCACGGGAGTCCTGTCGTGAGCCTCGACCTCGGCCGCGAAGCGCGCCGCAGCCGCCGGCAGCGCCTGCCCGGGAGCCCGCCGGTGCGCGACCTGCTCGCAGATCGCGTGCTCGGCCGCGCGCTCGACATGTCCGCCGGCGGCCTCAAGCTGCTGCTCGCCGAACCGCTGGTGGAAGACACGCTCTACCAGGTGGGATTCGAACTCGACATGGGCGACGGCCGGCGCGTGCCGATCGTCGCCGGCATCCAGGTGCTCGACTCGCGCCTCGACGAACACGGCCTGCTCTGCACCGGCGCGCGCTTCATCCACCTCGAGGGCGCGCACGCGCGCCAGCTCGTGCATTGGCTGCGCCTGCGCGCGGAAGCGGAATAGGCGCCGCGGACCAGGAAAAGCGGGGAAGTGGTGGCTATGGGTGGAATCGAACCACCGACCTCGGGATTATGAGTCTCGCGCTCTAACCGTCTGAGCTACATAGCCATGGAACATCGGGCGGCCCCTCGGGCGACCCAGGCCGGCCCTTGCGGCGCGGCGAACCCGCAATTTTCCACGCATGGCGGCCCGCCGTCAATTCGGCGACCCGCGGGCAGCGCCCCCGCTTGTGACCGCCGCGACCCCGTGGCAGAGTCGGTCGCAGTGCATTTCCTGGAGTCCGCATCGTGATCGATCCGGACGGTTATCGCCCCAACGTGGGCATCGTGCTCATGCACCCGGACGGCCGGGTGTTCTGGGCCAGGCGCGTGCGTCGCGACGGCTGGCAATTCCCGCAGGGCGGGATGAACACCGACGAGACGCCGCTGGAAGCCATGTACCGCGAGTTGCAGGAAGAGACCGGCCTGCTGCCCGAACACGTGGCCGTGCTCGGCGTGACCCCCGGGTGGCTGCGGTACCAGCTGCCGCACCGCGCGGTGCGCCGGCAGGACAGGATCGTCTGCATCGGCCAGAAACAGGTGTGGTTCCTGCTGCAGTTCACCGGCACCGAGGCCGACCTGCGGCTGGACGCTACCGACAAGCCCGAGTTCGACGACTGGCGCTGGGTGGATTTCTGGTACCCGATGCAGCACGTGGTGGTGTTCAAGCGCCGGGTCTATGCCAGCGCCTTGCGCCACCTGGCCCCGTTCGCCCGCCAGGTGGCCGGCGCCGAGGCGGTGCCCCCGGCCACGCCGGACACGCGATGGCAGGCGCGGCGCGCCGGCCGGC
>CBIHRR010000060.1:0-12656 GCA_966212495.1 uncultured Gammaproteobacteria bacterium | reverse complement strand
CTGTCCTGGTGGCCCGATACCTTGCCGCCAGCCCAACGGCGCGTGTTGAAGCTGTGGTCGCCGGACCGGGCGGGCATGGCACCATAGGCCGATGTTCAAACCCGTCCCCGTCGCCATCGGCCTGCGCTATCTCCGCGCCAAGCGCCGCAACGGCTTCATCTCCTTCATCTCGATGGCGTCGATCCTGGGCATCGCGATCGGCGTGGCCGCGCTGATCACCACGCTCGCGGTGATGACCGGCTTCCAGCGCGAGATCCGCGACCGCATGCTGCAGATGGCCGCGCACGCCACCATCACCGCCGACGGCGTGGCGATGGAGAACTGGCGGCAGGCGGTCACCGCGGCCTACGAGGATCCGCGCGTGGCCGGCGCCGCGCCCTACGTCGAGACCGAGGCGCTGCTGCAGGGCGCGCGCCGGCAACCGGCGGTCGTGCGCGGCGTCGATCCCGGCGAAGAGGGCAAGGTTTCGGTGATCGGCCAGAAGATGGTCCAGGGCCGGCTTGACCAGCTCGCGCCCGGCAGCTTCAACATCGTGCTCGGCAGCGAGCTCGCCACCTGGCTCGGCGTGGGCGTGGGCGACAGCGTGATCGTCACCACCGCCTTCCAGTCCACGCCGATGGGCGGCATCCCGCAGCTCAAGCGCTTCACGGTCAGCGGCATCTTCGAGGCCGGCTACCAGGAATACGACAAGGGCCTGGCGGTCACCAACCTGCAGGACATCCAGCGCGTCACCCGGATGGGCGACGGCGTCACCGGCGTGCGGCTGCGGATGCACGACATGGACCAGGCCTTCGACGTCGCGCGCGACCTCGCGCTGCGGCTGCGCGGTCCGTACCGCGTGTCGGACTGGACGCGCGACAACGCCAACATGTTCCGCGCGCTGAAGATGGAGAAGACGGTGATGGCGATCCTGCTGTCGCTGATCATCGCGATGGGCGCGTTCAACCTGGTCAGCTCGCAGGTGATGCTGGTGACCGACAAGCAGGCCGACATCGCGATCCTGCGCACGCTCGGCCTCGCGCCGCGCGGCGTCATGGGCGTGTTCGTGGTGCAGGGCTCGCTGATCGGCATCATCGGCACGGCGCTGGGCGTGATCGCCGGCATCGTGCTCACCCTCAACCTCGACCACATCCTCCACGGCATCGAGGCGGCGCTGGGCGTGCAACTCCTGCCCGAGGACGTGTACTACATCACCGGGTTGCCGACCGAGTTGCGGACGACGGACGTGTGCGTCATCGCCGCCGTCGCGCTGGCCATGGCCCTGCTCGCGACGATCTACCCGGCCTGGCGCGCGTCGCGCACGCCGCCGGCGGAGGCGCTGCGCTATGAGTGAGCAGAAGCGGGAAGAGGGAACGGGGAACGGGGAACGGGGCGCGGTGCTGCGCGCGGACCGGCTGGGCAAGACCTATTCGGAAGGCGCGCTGCACACGCCGGTGTTCGACGGGCTCGACTTCATCGTGCATGCCGGCGAGACCGTCGCGATCCTCGGCGCCTCCGGCGCGGGCAAGAGCACGCTGCTGCACCTGCTCGGCGGCCTGGACACGCCGACGGCGGGCGAGGTCTTCGTACTCGGCGAGAAGATGAGCGCGCTCTCGGACAAGGCCCGCGGCGTGCTGCGCAACCGCGCGCTCGGCTTCGTCTACCAGTTCCACCACCTGCTGCCCGAGTTCACCGCGCTGGAGAACGTGATGCTGCCGGTGCTGCTCGGCGGCAGCGCGATGCCGGCCGCGGTGGCGCGCGCGAAGGACCTGCTGGAGTCGGTTGGCCTCGGCCATCGCCTGCAGCACAAGCCGGGCGAACTGTCCGGCGGCGAGCGGCAGCGGGCCGCGGTCGCGCGCGCGCTGGTGAACAAGCCGGCGTGCGTGCTCGGCGACGAGCCCACCGGCAACCTCGACGAGAAGACCGCCGCGCACGTCTTCGGGCAGATGCTCGAGCTCAACCGCGCGCAGGCGACGAGCCTGGTGCTGGTCACGCACGATCGTTCGCTGGCGCGCCGCCTGGACCGCGTGCTCGAGCTGCACGAAGGCCGCCTGCGCGAACTCGCGACCGCCGACGTCTAACCGTCAGGGCGAGACGCAGGCGGGCGCGCGCACGCGCAGGACGGCTTCCTGTTCGAAGCGGGCCCGGTAGTCCGCGATGGTCGCGACGATCGCCGCTTCCGCGCCGGCCGCATCGGCCGGATGCATCACTTCGAGCACATGGCTCGCCTCGCGGAGCGCGCGGCCATCGGCGCCGCGCCAGCCGCCCGTCGCCTGCCACGTGGTGAAGCCCGCGGGGAAGCGCGTGGCGATCGCGTCGCCCATGAACGCGTCCCACTCGGCATCCGTGACCACGCCCCCCGGGCGCCCGGTGCCGAAATAGAGGCGATCGGAGACCATCGGGCGCGCGCCGGCATCGCAGCGCATGGCACCGGCATGGACGCAACCGCCGAGCAGCACCGCGACGACGAGCGCGGCGGCGGGGCTCGGCCAGGCGTGCGGGGCAGGGCGGTGCGACCGGTCCATGGCGCGGACTATACCCACGCGCGGGGCCGTGTTTTCCCGACGGCGCCCGCGGCCAACCAACGCGAAGCTGGGCGCCATGGACAGCGCCCCGCCGGCACGCAAAACCGCCGCCCCGTTCGGCCTCGGCGCCGCGGCGGCGCTGCTCGCGGGCTGCACGGCCTGCCTGCACCTGCCCGCGCTACCGTCGACGCGCAGCCTCGTGCCAGCCCTGGCGGGCGGGCTGCTGCTGTGGGCGGTCGGGCGACGCTCGCGGCTGGCCGGCGTATTCGCCTGCGGGTTCGCGCTCGCGGGGCTGCAGGCCGCGGCCGCGCTCGCCCTGCGGCTGCCACCGTTGCTGGAAGGCGCGGACGTCGTGGCGACCGGGACGGTGGTGGACCTGCCGCGCGTGGAGGCCGGGCGCGTGCGCTTCCGCTTCCGCGTCGACTCGGCTCCGGGCACTGACGCGCCGGCCGCCGGCGACGCGACGCCAGGCGGCGAGGCTGCCACGCCGCCTGCATTGCAGGGCCGCCTGCTGCAACTGGGCTGGTACCTGCACGGACCCGCTGCCGCGCATCCGCCGCCGTTGAAGCCGGGCTCGCGCTGGCGGCTGCCGCTGCGGGTCCGCGCGCCGCGCGGATTGCGCAATCCCGGGACCAGCGATGCGGAAATGCGCGCCTTCGCCGACCGCATCGCCGCGACCGGCTACGTGCGCAGCGACGTGCGACCCCGGCAACTCGGCCCGCCACGCGGCATCGATGCATGGCGCGACCGGATGTCCCTGCGGATCGCGGCCAGCGTCCCGTCGCGGACCTCGCGCTTCGTGCGCGCGCTCGCGCTCGGCGACACGCGCGGCCTCGACGACGCCGACTGGACCATCCTGCGCGCCGCCGGGCTGACCCACCTGATCGCGATTTCCGGATCGCACGTCGCGCTGGCGGCGAGCGCGATCGCCTTGCTGGTGTCGGCGACGTGGTGGGCCTGGCCGACGCTCGGCCGCGTGTTGCCGCGCATGCATGCGGCGGGCATCGCTGCCGCGGTGGGTGCGCTCGGCTACGCCGCCGTCGCGGGGTTCGCGCTGCCGACGATGCGCACCGTGCTGATGATCTGGCTGGTGGTGCTGGCACGGCTGCTTCGCCGCGCGCAGCGCGCGGCCGACACGCTCGCGCTGGCGTTGATCGCGATGCTCCTGGCCGATCCGCTGTCGGTGCTGGCGCCGGGCTTCTGGCTCAGCTTCGGCGGCGTCGCCTGGCTGCTGTGGTGCCTGCCCGGCAGCGGCCAACAGGGCTGGCGTGCGCACCTGGGCGGGTTCTTCGGCGCGCAGGCCGTCGCGACGGTGGGGCTGTTGCCGCTCACCGTGATGCTGTTCGGGCAGGCCTCGCTCGCGGGGCCGGTCGCGAACGTCGTCGCGATTCCCTGGTGGAGCCTGGTGGTCGTGCCGCTGGCGCTGGCGGGAACGGCGCTCGAGGCGCTGCATGCGGGGCTGGGCGAATGGCCGTGGCGCCTCGCTGCCCATGCCTTCGACCTGCCGTGGCCCGGCTTCGAGTGGATCGCGCGCAGTCCGCTGGCGCTCTGGTCGCTGCCCGAGCCGGCGTGGTTCGCGGTGCCGCTCGCGCTCGCGGGAGCGGCCTGGCTGTTGCTGCCGCGCGGCGTTCCCGGCAAGCCGCTGGCCTTGCTGTTGTGGCTGCCGTTGCTGTGGCCGCAGCGCGGCCTGCCGTCGCGGGGCGACGCGGTGGCGACCGTGATCGACGTGGGCCAGGGGCTTTCGGTGCTGGTGCGCACCCGGCGGCATGCGTTGCTGTACGACACCGGGCCCGCCAGTCCGAACGGCTACGACGCCGGCGACGATGTCGTCGTGCCCGCGCTGCAGGCGCTGGGCGTGCGCGGGCTCGATGCGATCGTGCTCAGCCATGGCGACAGCGACCACGCGGGCGGCTATCGCTCGGTGGCGACGGCGTTCCCGCCGCGCCTGCAATGGTCGCCGGAGGGCATGCCGGCGACGCGCTACGCCTTGCCCGTCGGGAGCAGGGCGCCTCCGCACGCGGACTGCCGCGCGGGCATCGCCTGGCATTGGGACGGCGTGGAATTCCGGTTCCTGCATCCGCCGCGCTGGTTTCCCTACCTCGACAACGACTCCAGCTGCGTCCTGCGCGTGCGCGTCGCTGGCGGCACCACGCTGCTGCTGCCAGGCGACATCAGCGACGTGGTCGAACGCATGCTCGTGCGGCGCGAGCGCGCCGGGTTGCGCGCGGGCGCGGTGCTCGCCTCGCACCACGGCAGCCGCGGTTCGTCGGACCCGGCATTCGTCGCCGCGGTCGGCGCGTCCTGGTCGCTGGTGTCCGCCGGTGCCCACAACCGCTTCGGCCATCCCGATCCGGGCGTGGTCGCGCGCTGGCGCCGCGCGGGTGCGCAGGTCGAAGCCACCGGTGCGACCGGCGCGCAGACCATGCGCCTGTCCGCCGCGGGCATCGCGTTCACGGCCGAACGCCGCCGGCGCCAGCGCCTGTGGGCGCAAAACCCGTATCCTACGGGCGAGAACACGCGGAGGGCGGCACGTGCTGGAACTGGTGAAGGCGGGCGGCTGGCCCATGATCCCGCTGCTGCTGCTGTCGGCCGCCGGCCTGGCGATCGTGGTCGAACGCTTCTGGAGCCTGCGCGGGCGCATCGTGATGCCGCCGGGCCTGGGCGAGGAAGTCCGCGCCTGGGTCGCCCGCGGCGGCGCCCTGGATCCCGGCCACGTCGAATCGCTGCGGCAGAACTCGCCGCTGGGCGCGCTGCTCGCCGCCGCGCTCGACGTGCGCAACCGCCCGCGCGAGGCGATCCGCGAGCGCGTCGAGGACGTGGGCCGCCACCTCGTGCACCGCATGGAGCGCTACCTCAACACGCTCGGCACCATCGCCGCGGCGGGCCCGCTGCTGGGCCTGTTCGGCACCGTCGTCGGCATGATCCAGATGTTCCTGGGCATCCTCGACCACGGCATGGGCGACGTGAACCAGCTCGCCGGCGGCATCGGCAAGGCGCTGGTCTGCACCGCGACCGGCATGGTCGTGGCGATCCCGGCGCTGGCGTTCCACCGCTACTTCCGCGGGCGCATCGCCGAATACATCGTGGACATGGAGCACGAGGCGATGCAGCTCCTGGACACGCTGGATCCGGCCTGAGCCGCGACGCCGCGACCGACCACGCCGACCGATGCGCATCCGCGACTTCCGCGCCGACGACACCCCCGAGATCAACCTCATCCCGTTGATCGACGTGGTGCTGTGCCTGATCGTGTTCTTCGTGGTGACGACCACCTTCGACAGCCGCTCGGTGCTGAAGCTGCAGCTGCCGCGCGCGCAGGGCGAGGCCGCGCAGCAACAGGCGAAGGCGCTCGACATCCTCGTCAATGCCGACGGCCGCTATTTCGTCGGCGACCGCGAAGCGCTGCGCACCGACGTGGAATCGCTGAAGCGCACGATCGCCGAGGTCGCCGGCGACGACCGCAAGCGCGTCGTGCTGCTGCGCGCCGACGCGCGCACGCCGCACCAGGCGGTGGTGACGGCACTGGACGCGCTCGGCCAGCTCGGCTTCCGCGAGATCTCGATCGGCACCGCGCCCGAGACCGCACCCGCCACGGCGGGGGCGCGCCGATGAGCGCCGCACGCGTCCGCGCCGCCCGCACCGGCACCGCCGGCGGGGCCTGGGTCGCCTACCGCCGCCTGCTCGGCTACACCGCGCCGTACTGGCCGATGCTCGCCTGCGCCGTCGTGGCGATGGTGGTCGAAGCCGCGGCCGGCGGCCTGTTCGTGAAGCTGATGGACCCGCTGGTCAACAAGGGCTTCGTCCACCCCGAGGCGCGCATGGCGACGCTCCTGCCGCTGGAGATCATCGCGCTGTTCGTGGTCCGCGGCATCGCCGGCTACGTCACCGACTACGGGATGGCGCGCGCCGGCCGCAGCATGGTCCGCGACCTGCGCGAGCAGATCATCGGCAAGTACCTGCGCATGCCGAGCAGCCATTTCGACGTCGAGTCGGTGCCGTCGATGGTCAGCCGCCTCAACTTCGACACCGAGCAGGTCGCGCAGGCGGGCACCGACGCGGCCAAGGCGATGATCACCGACAGCCTCACCGTCGCCTTCATGCTCGGGATGATGCTGTACGTCAGCTTCAAGGTGACCTTCGCGGTGCTGCTGGTGACGCCGCTGATCGGGGTCGTCGTGTGGTTCGTCGGCAAGCGCTACCGCCGCATCAGCCGCGGCATCCAGGAAGACATGGGCCGGCTCGCGCAGGCGGCGGAACAGACGCTCGCCGCGCAGCAGGACGTCAAGGTCTACGGCACGCAGGCCTCCGAGCAGGCGCGCTATTCGGTGCTCGCCAACCGCGTGCTGCGCCTGAACGTGAAGGTCGAGGCGACGCGCGCGGGCAGTTCCGCGCTCGTGCAGATGCTGGCGGCGTTCGCGCTGGCCGCGATCATCGCGGTCGCCACGCGCCAGGCGCTGGTGGGCCAGATCAACGCCGGCGAATTCGTGCAGCTGATGATGGCGATGATGGCGATCATCCCGTCGCTGCGCCGGCTCACCAACGTGCAGGCGGTACTGGGGCGCGGCGTGGCCGCGGCCGAGCGCCTGTTCGCGGTGCTGGATGCGCCCGAGGAAGTCGACAGCGGCAAGGCCTCGTTCGAAGGCCGGCGCGCGCGCGGCGAGCTCGTGTTCGACCGCGTCGGCCTGCGCTACGCGACGGCCGAGGCCGACGCCGACGCCAGCCACGGCGCGGACGACCGCTGGGCCCTGCGCGACATCAGCTTCACCGCGCGCCCGGGCACGGTCACCGCCATCGTCGGCCGCTCCGGCAGCGGCAAGACCAGCCTGGTGCGGCTGGTGCCGCGCTTCTACGAACCCGTCGAGGGAAGCATCTCGCTCGATGGCACCAACCTCGACGACTACAGCCTCGCCGAGCTGCGCCGCCAGATCGCGCTGGTCGGACAGCGCGTGATGCTGTTCGACGACTCGATCGCCGCCAACATCGCCTACGCCGCGCCGGCCGACGAAGCACGGCTGCGCGAGGTGGCGCGCTCGGCCAATGCGCTGGAGTTCATCGAACGCCTGCCGCGCGGCATGGCCACGCCCGTGGGCGACAACGGCGCGCTCCTCTCAGGCGGCCAGCGCCAGCGCCTGGCGATCGCGCGCGCGATGCTCAAGGACGCGCCGATCCTGATCCTCGACGAGGCGACGGCCGCGCTCGATGCCGAATCCGAGCGCCTCGTGCAGGACGCGCTGCAGAAGCTGATGCCCGACCGCACCACGCTGGTGATCGCGCACCGCCTGTCCACGATCGAGCATGCCGACCAGGTCCTCGTGCTCGACCAGGGCCGGCTGGTGGAGCAGGGCACGCACGCGCAGCTGCTCGCGCGCGACGGCCTCTACGCGCACCTGCACCGCATGCAGTTCCGCGAGCGGGGCGCGCCGTGAGCGCGCATCGCGCGCCGCCGGCCTGGTGGTACGACGCCGGCCGGGACCCGCCGTGGACGGCGCGCGCGCTCGCCGCCGTCTACGGCACCGGCGTGCGCCTGCGGCTCGCCGCATACAGGCGCGGCTGGCTGAAGCAGCAGCGCGCCGGCGTCCCCGTGGTGATCGTGGGCAACGTAGTCGCGGGCGGCAGCGGCAAGACGCCGCTGGTGGTCGCGCTGGTCGAGCGCCTGCGTGCAGCGGGCCGCACGCCCGGCGTGGCGACGCGGGGCTATGGGCGCGACGACCCGGAGACGCCGCGCTGGGTCGACGCGCGCAGCGATCCCGCGCTGTCCGGCGACGAGCCGCTGCTCATCGCGCGCCGCACCGGCGCGAAGGTGCGCGCGGACCGCGACCGCGTCGCGGCCGCGCGCGCGCTGGTGGAGGCCGGATGCGACGTGGTCGTCTGCGACGACGGGCTGCAGCATTACCGCCTGGCGCGCGACGTCGAGATCGAAGTGGTGGATGCGCGCCGCGGCCAGGGCAACGGCCGCCTGATCCCCGCCGGTCCGTTGCGCGAACCGGCGGCGCGGGCCGCCGCCTGCGATTTCCACGTGCTCAACGACGCCGGCGGCGACGCCGAGCCGGCCTTCGGGCAGTGGCGCATGCAGTTGCGCGCCGGCGACGCCCTGCCGCTGCAGGGCGGTCGCCCGGTGCCGCTGCAGGCCTTCGCCGGGCGCCGGGTCCATGCCGTCGCCGGCATCGGCGAGCCGGAGCGCTTCTTCGCCACCTTGCGCGCGCAGGGCATCGCGGTCGTGCCGCATGCGTTCCCGGACCACCACCGCTACACCGCGGACGATTTCGATTTCGGCAGCGACCTGCCGGTGCTCATGACCGAGAAGGACGCGGTGAAGTGCGGCCCCTTCGCGGGCGCGCAGCATTACCTGGTCCCGGTGCGCGCCGAGCTCCCCGAAGCCTTCTGGATCGCGCTGCTCGATCGGCTCTGACGGCGCCGCGCGGCGGGCGTCGCGCGCGATCAGCCCGCCGGCGTGGGGAGCGTGTCCGTCGTGGAAGGTTCAACGCCGGCGTCGGCGTCGGCCGCGAGCCGGGCCACGATCGCCGCGGCCGCGCCGTCCACCAGTTCCCACGCGTGCTCGAACGCCGCGGCGTTCAGCGTGTACGGATCGGGGATCTGCGCCTGCTCGCCGAGGCCGCACCAGGCCAGCAGCAACTCGCTCAGCGCGCTCGCCCCCGGCGGCGCATGCGCGCGCACGGTGTAGAGCACGTCGGCGTCGGCGCAGAGCAGCACGTCGAACGCGGTGTAGTCGGCATCGACGATCTGGCGCCCGCGCAGGCCCGAGATGTCGACGCCATGGCCGGCGGCGCACCGGATCGCGCGGCGGTCGGGCGGCTGGCCGGCGTGCCAGTCGCCCAGGCCGGCGGAATCGACTTCGACGCGATGGGCCAGGCCGGCGGCCTCGAGGCGCGTGCGCAACGCGCCTTCGGCCATCGGCGAGCGGCAGATGTTGCCCAGGCAGATCACCAGCAGGCGCAGCTTGCGATCGCCCTTCATGCAGCCGCTCCGGCACCCGCACCGGCACCGACCCTCGCGGCCCCGGCGAGATGCTGCTCGGCGCGCGCGAGGTCTTCCGGCGTGTCGACGCCCGGCGGGAACGCGACTGGCGCGAGCCCCACCGCGACGCGGAAACCCGCTTCCAGCGCGCGCAACTGCTCGAGCGATTCCAGCTGCTCGAGCCGTCCCGGCGGCAGCGCGGTGAACGCCTGCAGGAAGCCGTTGCGATACGCGTAGATGCCGATGTGCCGCAGCCACGCACCGGCTGCCGCGGCATCGGCGGGCAGGGCAGGGGCGTCGCCACGGCCGGCGCCGGTCGCGCCCATCACGCCCGCCGCGAACGCATCGCGCGCCCACGGCAGCGGCGCGCGGCTGAAATACAGGGCGTCCCCGTCGGCGCGGCGCACCAGCTTCACCGTGTTCGGATCGAACAGCATCGCCGCGTCGGCCACCGGCGTCGCCAGCGTCGCCATCGGCGCGCCCGAGTCGAGCAGCGCCTGCGCGACGGCGCGGATGCCTTCCGGCGGCGCGAACGGCTCGTCGCCCTGCAGGTTCACGACGACCGTGTCCTCGCTCCAGCCGGCGATGCGCGCGCATTCGGCGAGCCGGTCGCTGCCGGATGCATGCGCGGTCGAGGTCATCGCGACGCGCGCGCCGCTGCCCTCGAGGGCACGGGCGATGCGCTCGTCGTCGGCGGCCACCCAGACCTCGCGCGCGCCGGCGGCCAGCGCGCGGCGCGCGGCGTGCAGCACCAGCGGCTCGCCGCCGAGCAGGCGCAGCGGCTTCCCCGGCAGGCGCGAGGCGGCGTGGCGGGCGGGGATCGCGACGACGAAATCGGGCATGGGCCGATTATTGCATCCAAAGTCCCCATGGGCGGGCTCTACAATGCCGGGATGGGCGAGAGGGCGGCAGGCTTCGATGGCAAGGCGTTCGTGCGGGCGCTCGGCACCCAGCCGGGCGTGTACCGGATGTACGCCGCCGACGACAGCGTGCTCTACGTCGGCAAGGCCGGCGAACTGAAGAAGCGCGTCGCCAGCTATTTCAACGCCGCCCCCAAGTCGACCCGCACCCTGGCGATGCTCGCCCAGGTCGCGCGCATGGAAGTCACGGTCACCCGCACCGAGACCGAAGCGCTGCTGCTCGAGAACCAGCTGATCAAGTCGCTCAAGCCGCGCTACAACGTGCTGCTGCGCGACGACAAGAGCTACCCGTACGTCCTGCTCACCACGGAGGACTGGCCGCGGCTGGCAATGCACCGCGGCCCGCGCGCGATCCCCGGCCGCTACTTCGGCCCCTACGCCAGCGTCGGCGCCGTGCGCGAAACGCTCAACCTGCTGCACAAGCTGTTCAAGCTGCGCAGCTGCGAGGACAGCGTGTTCCGCAACCGCTCGCGCCCCTGCCTGCAGTACCAGATCGGCCGCTGCAGCGCGCCCTGCGTGGGCCTGGTCGAGGCGGGCGAATACGCCGACGCGGTGCGCCGCGTCACCCTGTTCCTCGACGGGCGGGGCGACGAGCTGTCGGGCGAACTCGAGAACGCGATGGCCGCCGCCAGCGAGCGCCTCGACTTCGAGGAAGCCGCGCGCGTGCGCGACCTGATCGCGACGATCCGCAAGCTGCAGGCGCGCCAGTACATCGAGGGTCGCGCCGCCGACCTCGACGTGCTCGCCTGCGCCATGGAGGGCAGCGCGGCCTGCGTGCTGCTGCTCGCCTTCCGCGACGGCCGCAACCTCGGCACGCGCGCCTTCTTCCCGAAGACCAACGGCGCGGAGACCGCCGAGGAAGTGCTGTCGGCCTTCGTGTCGCAGTACTACGCCGAGCAGCCGGCGCCGCAGGAGATCGTGCTCGACCGCGACATCGAGGACCGCGAACTGCTGCAGCAGGCGCTGAGCGAGGCCGCGGGCAAGCGCGTGCAGCTCAAGGGCAACGTGCGCGGCGACCGCGCCGGCTACCTCGACCTCGCCAAGCGCAACGCCGAGCTCGCGCTCGCCGCCGAACTCGGCAGCCAGGCCAGCCAGCGCGCGCGCGTCGAGTCGCTGCAGCAGCTGCTGGGCCTGCAGGAGCCGCCGCGGCGCATCGAGTGCTACGACATCAGCCACACCATGGGCGAGGCCACCGTCGCCTCGCAGGTCGTGTTCGACGACAAGGGCCCCGTGCGCGGCCAGTACCGCCGCTACAACATCAACGGCATCGAACCCGGCGACGACTACGCCGCGATGCGCCAGGCGCTGGAGCGCCGCTTCCGCCGCGCGGTGGACGAGGGCGGGGTGCTGCCCGACCTGCTGCTGATCGACGGCGGCGCCGGCCAGGTCGCGCAGGCCAACGCGGTGCTCGCCGACCTGGGCATCGCCGACCGCGTCCCGGTGGTCGGCGTGGCCAAGGGCGAGGCGCGGCGCGCCGGCCACGAGGCCCTGCTGCTCCCGGACGGCCGCGAAATCCGCCCCGGGGCCGATTCCCCGGGCCTGCAGCTGGTCCAGCAGGTGCGCGACGAATCGCACCGGTTCGCCATCACCGGGCACCGCGGCCGACGCGCCAAGGCGCGCAACACCAGCCGCCTCGAGGACATTCCCGGCATCGGACCGCGCCGTCGCGCTAACCTGTTGAAGCATTTCGGCGGGTTGGGCGGGCTCAAGGCGGCCGGCGCGGAGGAGATCGCGCGGGTCGGAGGGGTCAACCTCCCGCTCGCCGAACGCATCTGGGCCAGCCTCCACGGCATGCCCCCGCCCCAGGCCGACCTCACCGGAAAGGACGCATGAAACTCACGGTGCCGACCCTGCTGACGCTGTTGCGGATCGCGCTGATCCCGGTGCTGGCCGTCGTGTTCTACCTGCCCTACGGATGGACGAATTTCGCCACCGCGGCGATCTTCATCGCGGCCTCGCTGACCGACTGGCTGGACGGCTGGATCGCGCGGCGCTACAGCCAGTACTCGGATTTCGGCGCCTTCCTCGACCCGGTGGCCGACAAGCTGATGGTATCGACGGCGCTGTTCCTGATCGTGCAGGGGCATCCGACCGCGTGGATGGCCTTGTGGGCGGCGGTGATCGTCGGCCGCGAGATCGCGGTGTCCGCGCTGCGCGAATGGATGGCCGAGCTCGGCCAGCGCCGCAAGGTCGCGGTCGCGGCGCTGGGCAAGTTCAAGACCATCGCGCAGATGGTCGCGCTGGCCTGCCTGCTGTA
>CBIHRR010000059.1:0-12657 GCA_966212495.1 uncultured Gammaproteobacteria bacterium | reverse complement strand
CGATCCGCGGCACCTCCGGCCAGCGCTCGCGCAGGATCGACAGCTCCCGGTACTCTGGCCGGAAGTCGTGTCCCCACTGCGACACGCAGTGGGCCTCGTCGATGGCGAACAGGGCCAGCGGCGACCGGTCCAGGAGGTCGAGGAAGCGCGGGGTCAGCAGCCGCTCCGGGGCCACATAGAGGAGATCGAGGTCGCCACCGGCCAAGGCGCGCTCGACCGCCGCGGCCTCGCCGGCCGGGAGGCTCGAGTTCAGGCAGGCGGCCCGGACCCCGAGCTGGCGGAGGGCTTCGACCTGGTCCTGCATGAGCGCGATCAGGGGTGAGACCACGATCCCGGTTCCAGTGCGAAGCAGCGCCGGAAGTTGGTAGCAGAGGGACTTGCCGGCACCCGTCGGCATCAGCACCAGGGCATCCCCGCCCCCTGCAAGATGGGCGACGATCACCTCCTGATCACCCCGGAAAGATGAATATCCGAACACTTCGCGGAGCTTGATCTTTGCGGCGGAGGGGGCGGGAGGCGTCAAGGGGCACGGATTCGGAGGGCTGCGGCCCCTAGGATGCCATGTCTGTCTCAGGTGACTCTGGGACATCGGTCCTCCCGATTTGAGACGAAGCGCACAGTAATCCCGTCACGCCGGGTTCACACTGTTCAGCAAGTCCTTCTTGTCCTTCACATTTCAAGCGTGATACGGTTCGCTTTAACGAATCCGTCACGCGGCGCTCACACTGCCTTTCCAGTCGTCCCAAACGTTCTGGAACCGGTTGCGCAAATGCGGAGGGAGGGCAACCAAAGCGGGCATGCGCCTGCGACAGGGGTTCCACCGATGAGCAAGAACACCAGGTTCCGTGGCTTCGGCTGGACGCTAGGCGTCCTTTTCTGCGTTTGTGCCGCCGGCAATGCGCTTGCGCAGGCCGCCGCGCCGGGGCCGATCAAGCTCGACACCGCCGTCTACCAGGACGTGCAGGTCAAGGGCCCCGACGGCAAGGTCACGACCAAGCGCCAGGCGCCGAAGAACGTGGTGCCGGGCGATGAAGTCACCTACGAGATGACCTACAGCAACAGCGCGAAGTCGCCCGCGACCAACGTCGTCGTCGACAACCCGATGCCGTCGCAGCTCACCTTCATCAGGGTCGAAGGGACGCCCGCGACCGCGGTGTCCATCGACGGTGGCAAGACGTTCGGGCAACTCGCGGACCTCAAGGTCGCGTTGCCCGATGGCACGAGCCGTCCGGCCCAGCCCTCGGATGTCACCACGCTGCGCTGGGTGATCGCCACGATCGCGCCGGGCGGCAAGGGCAAGATCGCCTATCGCGGTCGCGTGAAATAAGCGGGAAAACACGATAACGGCCGGAGCACCGCCGGCCGAATCATTCCGGTGCGATCGATCCAGGCAAGGCTCCGGCGAATCGGGGCAATTACAGGGGACCCAAAGTCATGAAGCGCAATTCCATCAAGCTGCTTACTGCGGCAATCCTGCTGGCGACCGGCCAGCAGGCATTCGCCGCGGCGGTCGGCACGAAGGCCGGCACCGAGGTCAACAACACTGCCAGCGTGTCCTACACGGTCGGCAGCGTCGCGCAGACGGCCGTCGCCAACGACCCGGCCGCCAAGTTCAACGTCGACCGCAAGGTCGATGTCACCGTGGCTGCGGCGGACACGACCAGTTCGCCCTCGGACGTCACGCCGAAGGCCACGTCGCAGATGCTGACCTTCACCGTCACCAACAACACGAACGACTACATGGACTTCGACCTGTCGGCGGTCAACGCGACGGGCGATGATTTCAACGTGTCGAGCATCACGTACAAGGTCGAGAGCGGCGCCACGCCGGGCTACCAGCCACTGGAAGACACCGGCACCTACATCGACGACCTGGCCTCGGGCGACGATGCGACGGTGTACGTGTTCGCCACCATCCCCGACCTCGACCCGCCCACCAACAGCGTGGCCAACGGCAAGCAGGGCGGCGTGGTGCTCACCGCCATCGCGCATGACGGCAACGACGGCACCCCCGGTGCGCTCGGCAGCCTGACCGCCAACGACGCCGGCGCGGACGTCGCCAACACCGTCCAGAACGTGTTCGCGGACGAGGCGGGCACCGGCGGCGACACCGCGAAGAACGGCAAGCACGCCGACACCGGCTTCTACGAGATCTCGACCGCGGCGATTTCCGTCGCCAAGACGTCCTTCGTGATGTGGGACCCGATCAACCACTACACCAATCCGAAGGCCATCCCCGGCGCGGTCATGGTGTACTGCATCACGGTCACCAACCCGAGCACCTCGCTCGACGCCACCGCGATCGCCGTCAGCGACCAGATCGACACCACGTACCTGGATTACCAGAACCAGACCAACGTGGCGACGGTCGACCAGAACAACGGCCTCGCGCTGACGCTGTCCGAGGATGCCGCCAACCCGTCGTGCGACGCCGCGACCCTGATCGACATCTCGACCGATACCCAGGCGGGTGCAGCGGGCGACCTGCAGTACAGCGCCGGTGATGCGCTCTACAAGACGACGGCGATTCCCGCGGTCGACATGCGCACCGACGTCCAGGATTCGCCGACGGAAGACGGCGGCTACTACGACAGCGGCGTGAGCGTGCACACCGTGTATGCGAATACGCCCACCTTGCAGGCGAAGGGCACCGGTCAGACGAACATCGCGACCGCTGTCTTCCGCGTCAAGGTCAAGTAAGGGCCTTCCCGTTGTCCAAGGTCTGTCGGGACGAAGTCCCGACGGACCGGACGCGAGTGCGCGCCGTGCAGCCGCCCCTCCACAGCAACAACCCCCGTCTTTCGCGCGCGCGCGCGGGCGCCGTCCGCCTTGGATGGCTGCTCGGCGCGGCGCTGGCGGTGGTCGTGCCCGGCTGTGCGGCGGCGGCCTCGATCTTCAACACCGCGGTGGTCAGCTATCGGGATGCGTCCAACCCGGGCCAGGTGATCACGGTGAAGAGCAACACGGTGGAAACGCCGCTGTTGCCGACGCCGACGCCGGCCAGCCTCCAGTTCCTGCGCTACGACCCGACCGCCTCCGGCACGTCGCCGACCCCGATCGACGGCACCCAGTGCCGCGTCGCCGGCGGGAGCTTCGCGCCCGCCCCGGGCGTCGTCGGGAGCGACGGCCAGCCGGTGGATCCGGCGGCGCCGCAGGCCGACCAGGCCGACGGCTATTACGTCGGCGAGCCGGCGATCGTCACCATCAACGATCCGAATCGCAACGCCGACCCGTCCACCCGCGAATACACCGACGTCGACCTCAGTACGACGACGGGTGACGCCGAGACCCTGCGCCTGCAGGAGACCGGGCCCGATACCGGCGTGTTCGCCGGCGCCATCCAGACCGTGGCGGTGCCGCCCGCGGCCACGCAGTACGACTGCGAGCTCTCGCTCGCGGCCTTCGCCCAGATCACGGCCCGCTACACCGACACCGACTTCCCCCTGGATGCGCTGGCCGTGGCCGCGGCGGGATACGCGCCGCTGCAGACCCACACCGTCATCCGGCTCACGCAGAGCGTCTCGAAGGACATCGTCGAGATCGGCGACTTCCTGCAGTACACCCTGGTCGTGGCCAACAGCCACGACGCGCCGGCGCTCAACACGCGCATCCGCGACGTGCTCCCGCCGGGCCTGCGCTACCGAGCCGGTTCGCTGCGCGTCGGCAACGCGGCGCAGCCCGGCGATCCCGACGTCACGCCGGCATCGCTGCAGCGCGGCTTCTCCACCGCCGCGACGACGGTGATGAAGGCTTCGGGCGGGATGGCCGTCGCAAACGACCCGATCATCGCCGCGGACGGCCGGACGTTCGTGTTCCCCGTCGGCAACCTGAAGCCCGGCGGTTCCGTCACCGCCACCTTCGTCGCCGAAGTCGGTGCGGGCGCCGCCGGCCAGCACCTCGTGAACTACGCGATCGCGAGCGCCAACGGCGCGCTGTCGTCGAACGAGACCGACACCGTCGTGCGCATGCGCGAATCGCTGGACATGACCCGATTCACGATCATCGGGCGGGTCATGGAAGACGCCACCTGCAACACCCCGCCGGAAAAGCGCACGGGAGTCGCGAAGGTCCGCGTGCTGCTCGAGGACGGCACGTACGTGGCCACCGACGCCAACGGTGCCTACCATTTCGAGGGCGTCCGTCCGGGGACGCACGTGGCCCAGGTCGATCCGGCCAGCGTCCCCGCCGACATGGAAGTGGCGCCGTGCCTCGCGAACACCCGCTTCGCGGGGCGCGCGGATTCGCAGTTCGTCGAAGCCCAGGGCGGCAGCGTGGTCCGCGCCGATTTCTTCCTGCGCCCGAAGGCGCCCGCGGCAGGTTCAGCCGGCGTCCGGTTGCGCGCCGAGTCCCGCGCGGACGGACTGCACTACACGATCGACCTCGACGGCGACGACGTCCCGCTGTCCAACGTCCGCGCGATGCTCGTGCTCCCCGCGGGCACGCATTACGCCAGCGGGTCCACGACCGTGGATGGGATCGCCGCGGCGGATCCCGTGCTGACCGAAGGGGTCGCGACATTCAACCTCGGCGACCCGGGCACGGGATGGCACCGGACCATCACGCTGTTGCTCGCGGTGGATGGGCAATGCCCGGCCGACGGGTATGCCGCGAAGGCCATCGGCATGTTCGAATCCGGGGGCAAGCGACAACAGACGCCATCGGCCGGGGCCTCGCTGGGATGCGGGGCGCCACCCGGTCCTGCAGACAGTGGACGCGTCGCGAAGACCGTCACGGCCGCCGCCTCCGGGCAGGCGGCTTCGCCGTTTGCTGAGCAGGCGAAAAAGCGCGGCGAAATCCTCGACACGATCACTGCCGGCGGCGGCAAGATCGACTGGCTGCGCGGCCAGGCGCCGGGCACGGACATGCTGTTCCCGGCGCCCGGGTACAACCCGCGCGCCCCCGTGACGCGCGTGGTCGTGAAGCGCGCGGCCAACCAGACCGTCGCGCTCCGGGTCAACGGCGAGGAAGTCGACCAGATCCGCTACGACGGCACGCGTTCGTCGGCGGACGGCAGCGTCGTCGTCGACCTCTGGAACGGCATCGCGCTGAAGGATGGGGACAATACGATCCAGGCGCGCATCCTCGATGCGTCCGGAGCGACGGTACAAACGTTGTCGCGGACGGTCCGCTACGCCACCGTGGCCGCGAGCGTCCAGTTCGTGCCGGAACAGTCGATCCTCGTGGCGGACGGCTTCACCAAGCCCGTCTTCGCCGTCCGCATCCTGGACGCGAGCGGCCATCCGCTCCACGAGGGCCTCACCGGCGACTACACGCTGTCGGCGCCGTACCTTCCGGCGCGGAACGTGGATGGCGACCAGCAGCGCGCGTTCGCAGGCCTCGAGCGCAGCAAGCCCACGTGGCGGATCGAGGGCGACGACGGCATCGCCTACATCGAGCTGGAGCCGACCAGCGTCGCCGGCAACGCGATCCTCGGCTTCCGTTTCAGGTCCGGCGGGCGCAAGCAGCAACAGGAGGCCCAGGAGCTCCAGGTGCAGGCGTGGCTCAAGTCCGCGCCGCGCGACTGGATCGTGGTCGGCTTCGCCAAGGGCAGCATCGGCTACGACACGCTGAAGGACAACATGCGCGCCCTGCAGCCGGGCGAGGACGGCAAGGGCGTGCGCGGCGACGGCCAGGCCGCGTTGTATGCGAAGGGCCGCGTGCTCGGCAAGTGGCTGCTCACGCTGTCCTACGACAGCGGCAAGCCTACCGATCGCCTGCGCAACCAGAGCCTGCTGTCGACGATCGACCCGGGCCAGTACTACACGCTCTACGGCGACGGCAGCCAGCAGGGCTATGACGCGTCGAGCGCGCGCAAGCTGTACCTGAAGCTCGAGCGGGACCAGTTCTACGCGTTGTTCGGCGACTTCGAGAGCGGCCTCGGCAAGACCGAGCTGTCGCGCTACCAGCGCACCTTGAACGGCGCGAAGGTCGAATACCACGGCCCGATGGTCGAGTTCACCGGCTTCGCGGCCCGGACCGCCCAGACCTATGCGCGCGACGAGTTGCAGGGCGACGGCACGTCCGGCCTGTACCGGCTGCGCCGCGCCGGGATCGTCCTCAACAGCGAGCGCGTGCGCATCGAGACCCGCGACCGCTACCACAGCGAGCAGATCATCCAGAGCCGCGACCTGGTCCGCCACATCGACTACGACATCGACTACGACAACGGCACGCTGTTCTTCCGCGAGCCGATCGCGAGCCGCGACTTCGACCTCAACCCGAACTGGATCGTGGCCGAGTACGAAACGCGCGGCACGAGCGAGGAGTACCTCGATGCGGGCGGCCGCGTCGGCGTGAAGCTCATGGGCGATCGCCTCGAGGCGGGCGTGAGCTACATCAGCGACGACGGCGCGCAGGGGCGCAGCCAGTTGGCGGGCGTCGATGCGCGGTTCCGGTTTTCCCCGAGCGACCAGCTGCGCGCCGAAGCGGCCGCGAGCCGCGCCGATCGCAGCAACGGCGACGTGGACGGCAATGCGTGGCTGGTCGAGTGGTCGCATCGCACCGAAGCCCTGACCCTCCTCGCCTACACCAGGCGCCAGGCGGGCGCGTTCGGCCTCGGCCAGCAGAACGCCACCGAATCGGGCATGTTCAAGGCCGGCGTGCAGGGCCAGTACCGCGTCAGCCCGAAATTCTCCCTGCAGGGCGAGGCCTATCGCCTCGAGAACCTGGGCGACGGCAGCACGCGCAACGTCGCGCAAGCGCAGGTCGAATATCGGGGCGAAGGCTGGAAGGCGAAGGCGGGCCTGCAATGGGCGCACGACGAGGCAGCCGACGGCGCCGTGGCCGAGTCCCGCCAGGTGACCGCCGGCGTGACCAGGACCTTCCTCCACGACCGCCTAGAGCTGGCTGTCCAGGCGGATTTCAGCCTGCCCGGCAAGAACGAGAGCGTCGACTTCCCGACCCGCGTCACCCTTGGCGCCGCGTACAGGATCAACAGCGCGTTCCGCGTGGTGGCCGCCCAGGAATTCACCGACGGCAAGGACCGCGACACGTCCACGACGCGGATCGGTTTCGAGGCCAAGCCCTGGAAGGATGCGACGCTGACCAGCACGCTCAACCAGTCGCAGATCAGCGAATACGGCCCCCGCACGTTCGCGCTGTTCGGCCTCGACCAGAAATTCACGATCAACAAGCAATGGAGCGTGGACGCGGCGGTGGATTCGAGCCAGGCGTTCAACCAGTCCGGCAAGGCGCCGCTGGTCGTCGACCCGTCGCAGCCGGTGCAGGCCGGCGGCATCCGCAATGGCGGAGCGCTCACCGAGAACTTCGTCGCGGTGTCGGGCGGCGTCAATTACCGCACCCCGCTGTGGGCCTGGAACGCCCGCGTCGAAGCGCGCCAGTCCGACAGCAGCGACCGCTACGGCTTCACCACCGCCTTCCTGCGCCAGGTCAAGGACGGCGTCGCGCTGGCCGCGAGCGCGCAGGCGTTCACGCAGCGCAATGCCGACGGCAGCACCGGCATCCTCGCCAACGCGCAGCTGTCCTGGGCGTTCCGTCCGCTCGGCAGCGAGTGGTCGATGCTCGACAAGCTCGAGTTCCACTACGACGGGCTGCAGTCCGGCACCGGCGACAGCATCCTGGGCCAGGCCACGATCGCCGCACGCGGCGACGCGCGCTCGACGCGCCTGGTCAACAACTTCGCGCTGAACTACGCCTCCGACGCGTGGCGAGCCGAGGACGGCGGCGACGGCAAGGGCAGCGTGCTCGACCTCTACCAGCGCAGCCAGCTGTCGCTCTACTACGGCTCCAAGTACGTCCTCGACAGCTACGACGGCGACGACTACGCGGGCTACACCGACATCCTGGGCATCGAGGGGCGCTTCGACCTCACCCCGCGCATCGACATCGGACTGCGCGCCAGCATCCTGCATTCCTGGAGCCAGCATTCCTATGCCTGGGCGTTCGGCCCGAGCGTGGGCTTCACGCCCTTCACGAATGCTTGGGTGAGCGTGGGCTACAACATCCGCGGCTTCAACGACAGGGATTTCGAAGCCTCGCACTACACGGCCAAGGGCGCGTACCTGGTGTTCCGGATGAAGTTCGACCAGCACTCGCTCGGGCTCGACCGCGTCGGCGCTTCCGCCGCGGCCGGACAGCAGTGAGCGGCACCAACCGGAGTCGGTGGATCGTGTTGAAGCGTTCCAGCAGTCCTTGGCTCGATCGGTCGCGCAGTCGTTTCCGCGCCGCGTGCCGCGCTGCGCTTTCGATGGCGGCGCTGCTGCTGCTGTGCGCGGTGGCGCTGCCGGCCCGGGCGGCCTTCAACAACACCGCGCCGCGCGCCACCTTCGCCGGCACGCACAACTACGTGATGACGGGCGGATCGCTCCGCAACCAATCCAACACCACCAACGCCTGCTCGGTGGACGCAACCCGGACCGCGACCCTGTCCGGCATCCCGGCCGGCTCGACCATCGCGGCCGCCTACCTTTACTGGGGCGGCTCCGGCGTCACCACCGACTACACGGTCGGCTTCAATGCCGGCAACTCGCTGACCTCGACGACGAACGTGACCGCCCTGGCGGCGAACCAGTTCACCGAGACCTACACCACCAAGAGCTTCTTCGGCGGATTCTACGATGTCACCTCGATGGTGACCGGCAATGGCAACTACACCTTCGGCGGCTTGACCGTCGATACCGGGGGCGAGTACTGCTCGGGCCAGAACGTGATGTCGGCGTGGGCCCTGGTGGTCGTGTACAGGAACTCGTCGGAACCGTACCGCTACACGCGCATCTACGACGGGTTGCAGCTGTTCCGCGGCAGCGCGGTGACGACCACGCAGACCGGTTTCCGCGTGCCCGACCTGCTCGACGGCAAGGTCTCGGTGATCACGTGGGAAGGCGACCCGGACACGAACTCGTCGTTTCCGCTCGACGGCTACACCGAGGCATTGACGTTCGACGGCCATGACCTCGGCAACGCCGGGTGCGATGGCGTGGACAACATGTACAACTCGACGATGGGAACGCCGTCGTCGTGCTCGACGACGACGTACGGCGCCGACATCGACACCTTCAACGTCACGCCCTATCTCTTCGAGGGGCAGAGCAGCGCGACGATCCAGTACAGCTCGGGCAACGACGCGGTCTTCCTGAGCACCCAGATCATCAGCACGACGAACACGCCCGTGGCCGACCTGGCCATCGTCAAGACCCACAACGGCAGCAGCTTCACCGCCGGCCAGAACGGCAGCTACAACATCGACGTCCAGAACCTCGGGCCGGAAATCGCCGTAGGCACCGCAACCGTCACCGACACGCTCCCCACCGGCCTCACCTTCGTCTCGGGCACGGGTACCGGCTGGACCTGCAGCGCCGTCGGCCAGACGGTGACGTGCAACAACAGCGCGCCGAGCATCGCGCTCAACGCCCACCTGCCGGCGCTGACGCTGACGGTGGCAGTGGGCGGCAACGCCGCCGCGTCGACCCAGAACACCGCGACGGTCACCCATCCGATGTTCGACGGGACGGGCGGCAACTCGACCTCCACCGACACGGTGGCCGTGCGGCGCTCCAACCTCTCCACGTCCAGCAAGTCCGTCGTGGACCAGGACGGCGGCGACGTGTTGCCGGGCGACACGCTGCGCTACACGATCACGCTCACGGATAACGGCACGAACGGGCTGGACGCGACGGGCGTGAGCGTGGTCGACGACCTGGACGCCAACCTCGGCAACCTCGTGATGGTGAGCATCCCGGCCGGGGCGACCGACAACTCGATCGGTTCCGGTGGCGCCAACGGCACGGGGCAGGTCAGCGTGAGCGGTATCACCGTGCCATCGGGCCAGAGCAGGACCATCGTCTACGACGTCAGCGTTTCCGGGGACGCGGTCACGGGCAACGCGCTGAACAACACCGCGACCATCACCAACGCCAACGGCCCGGGCGCCTCGCCGGTCGCGGCGACGATGACGGTCAACGTTCCCGATCCCGCGCCGCCGGCCAGCGGCAGCAAGGTCCTTTACGTCTACGACAACCAGCTGGCGGCGCCCGCGAATCCGCGGCAGCAACTCGTGCGCACGCCGCAGGCGACGAACACGGTGGCGCCCAACTACATCATCGTCGCCGGCAACAACAGCCAGACCTGGCCGATGACATCCACCGTTCCGGCGGGGAAGTCGCTCGTGCTGCCCGCGCAGACGATTCCCGTCGTGCTCTACATGCGTGCCGGCAACGGGTCGACCAACAAGACCCGGCCAACGACGGTGTCACTGCTCAATGGCAACACGGTCATCGCGACCTCGGCCTCCAGGAACGTCGGCGGCACGACGCCGGCCGCGCAGACGTTCAGCGTCACGATTCCGGCGACCACCATCAATGCCCTGAGCGGGTTGAACCTGCGCGTCAACAACAATGCCGCGGCCAACCAGACCAACCGCGAGCTCTGGATCTACGCGCGCACCGGGGCCACGGCCTACAGCCGGTTGAGTTTCGCCACGAGCACCGTGATCAATGTCGACGGCGTGGCACTGTATTCGGCCAGCTATCCTTCCGGCGCCACCAAGACCGGATGGCAGTCCGGCGACATCGTGTACGTGCGCGCCGACGTCAGCGACCCGTTCGGCGGCTACGACGTGAGCGGCGCCAACCTGACCCTGAAGGACGACAGTGGCGCCACGGTGGTCAGCAACCTGCCGATGACCGCGAAGACCAGCCCGGCCTTCTCGAGCGGGACCGCGAACAGGATCTACGAATACGCGTATACCTTGCCCGCGAACCCGAACTACGGCACCTACACCGCCATCGTGACCGCGACCGAAGGCAGCGAAGGCACCATCACCCATACCCGCACCGAGTCGCTGTCGCTCTTGCCGAGCACGCTGAATGTCGTCAAGTCGCACACCGGCGATTTCACAGCGGGTGCGAACAACAGCTTCAGCCTCGTCGTGAGCAATCCGGGCGGCAGCGCGGTCGGCGGCACCACCACGGTCAAGGACACGCTCACCGCCGGCCTCACGTTCGTCTCCGGGACCGGCACGGGCTGGAGCTGCAGTGCCGCGGGCCAGGTCGTCACCTGCACCAGCACCACCAGCATCGCGGGCGGCGGCAGCATGGCGCCGATCACGCTCACGGTCGCCGTGGCCGGCAGCATGGGCAGTTCGGTCGACAACCAGGCTTCGGTCGGAAACTCCACCATTGCCAGCGGCTTCCAGAAGGCCGGCAACACGGACACCGCGATCATCCGGCACCCCGACCTGTCGACGTCGACGAAGACGGTGAGCGACCTGAACGGCGGCGACGCGAATCCCGGCGACACGCTGCGCTACACCATCTCCGTCAAGGAGTCCGCAGGTTACGCCGCCAACGGGGTCACCGTGAGCGATCCGCTGCCGACGGGTTTGACCGGGCTCACCGGGCTCAACGTGCCGCTGAGCAACTGCACAGGCACCCCATCGGTGAGCGGCGGAACCCTGACCGTGACAGGCTTGAGCCTGTCCGGCGGCGCGACCTGCAATCTCGTGTTCGACGTCCAGGTCTCGGGCAGCGCCGGTGCCGGCCTGGTCATCGACAACACCGCGACGATCACCAATCCGGCCGGCAACGGGGCCGTCAAGACTGCATCGATCACCGTCTCCCAGTCGCAGGTCTCGGCGTCCGGAAACAAGATCCTGTACGTCTACGCGAACGACACCATGACGCGCGTCGCGCAGTCGACGGGCGCGACGAACACGACCAGTTCCGGCGTCAACGTCTACCACGACTTCTTGCTGGCAGGTGTTTCCAGCGGCCTCAACATCGCCGCCGGCAGCACGATCAACATCGACCTGTGGCTGGCGCGGAACGGCAGCACCACGACCACGACGCGCAACGTGTACGTGAAGCTGTACAAGCGCGTCGGGGTCACCGATACCCAGATCGGCGGGCAGAGCAACACGGTCAGCTTCAATTCGACGGCCCTGGCCAAGCAGTCCTTCACCATTACCGCGCCGAGCTTCGGCACCGCCGGCAACCTCGCCGTGGGCGACCAGCTGGTGCTGCGCATCTACAACGATTCCGATACGGGCGGCAACGACCGCTCCATCCAGTTCCAGCAGTACAACGGCAGCGGCAGCACGGTCACGATCAGCACGCCGACGGTGGTGCACGTCGACAGCGTCAACATCTACTCGGCGGCGTACCCGGCGACCACGCAGGCGACGTCGTACGGGCAGGGCGACACGCTGTACGTGCGCGCGTCCGTCAGCGACCCCTTCGGGTTCGCCGACATCAGCGGCGGCAGCGTCGCCATCAAGAACCCGAGCGGCACGACCGTCACGACCGCGACCCTGGTCAACGGCACGCACACCAAGACGACCTCGGGCGCGACCCGTGTCTACGAGTACGCCTACACCGTCCCGGCGAGCCCGCCGACCGGTACCTGGACCGCGAGCGTCACCGCGAACGAAGGATCGGAAGGCACCATCACCCATACGGGCAACGGCACCTTCGCCGTCGGCGGGCGCGTCACCCTGCGCAAGACCTGGGGCGCCGGCGCGACCGCCGGCAACGCGGTCACGCTGACGATCGGTGGCGGCACCAGCGCGGTCGCAGGCAGTTCGACCGCGCCGTCGACGCTGGCGCCGGCCACGTCGAATGCCACGGTGGGCGGCACCATCACGCTGACCGAGGCCTACACTTCGGGCACCGCCGGCAAGTACACGACCACGCTGGCCTGCAC
>CBIHRR010000058.1:0-13063 GCA_966212495.1 uncultured Gammaproteobacteria bacterium | reverse complement strand
AGCGCGGGCGGCGCGGCGCCGGCGATGCCGCCGATCACGATGTTCTGCGGCGTGGCGCGCTTCAGGAACACGGTGTAGACGACCGCGTAGCCGATCAGCGACAGGAAGGTGAGCACGGCGGTCAGCACGTTCACCCACAGCACCAGCACCGCCATCGACAGCGCGGCCAGCACCAGCGCGAACGCCAGCGCCTGGCGCGAGGTCAGCGTGCCCGACACCAGCGGGCGCCAGGACGTGCGCGCCATCTGCGCGTCGATGCGCGAATCCAGCAGCTGGTTGATCGCGGCGGCGCTCGAGGCCGCCAGCCAGATGCCGAGGAAACCCAGCACCGATTCGCGCAGCGGCGGCAGCCCCGGCACGGCGAGGAACATGCCGATCGCCGCGGTGAACACGATCAGCGCGACCACGCGCGGCTTGGTCAGGCTCCAGTACTGGCGGGCGATCGACATCGGCATGGGCAAGGCCTCGGCTCAGCCCTGCTCGGGCGCGCGCACGCGCGACAGCAGCGTCACCAGCACGAACAGCAGCAGCGCGGCGCCGGCGTTGTGCAGCACGGCCACCTTCAGCGGCAGCGCGAAGTGCACGTTGGCGATGCCCAGCGACACCTGCGCCAGCAGCAGCACGGCCAGCAGCCCGCCGAAGCCGCGCAGGCCCGGGGATCGCATCAGCCGGATCGCGAGCCAGCCGATGTAGAGGAACACGACGCCCGCCATCATCCGGTGCGTCATGTGGATCGCGATGCGCGCCGCGCCGTCGAGCACGCCGCCTTCGTAGTCCACGCCGATGCCGCGCCACACGACGAAGCCTTCGCGGAAGTCGTGCGGCGGCCACCACTGGCCCACGCACTTCGGGAAGTCGGTGCCGCACGACAGCGCCGCGTAGTTCGACGAGGTCCAGCCGCCAAGCGCAATCTGCACGACCAGCAACGCCAGGCCGACGAACAGCAGGCGCCGCAGCAGCGTCGAATCCGGCACGCGCACCGGCCGGTCGGTGGCGCGCCACGCGAGCCAGGCCAGCAGCCCGAACGTCGCCATGCCGCCGAGCAGGTGGCCCATCACCACGATGGGCTTGAGCAGCCACGTCACCGTCCACATGCCCAGCAGCGCCTGGAACACGATCACCGCCAGCGTGAGCGAGGCGATCGACGGCAGCGGTTGCGGGCTCCATGCGCCGCCCTGCCGCGCCCATTGCAATGCGTTGCCGAGCAGGATGAGCTCGCCGGCCAGCGCGAACAGCACCGCCGCGCCGTGCATGCCGCGCATGTACAGCGGGATCGACAGCGCCACCGCGACTGCGGCGACGGCCACGCGCACGATGCCGTGCGCGCGCTGCCGCGCCGCCAGCAGCGCGAGCGCGAGCACCAGCACGCCGAGCGTGCCGGCGAGCATGCGGTGCACCTGCTCGCGCCAGGCCTTGCTGGCGTCGAGCGGGCGGATCTGCGTGGCCGCGTGGTTCGCGACGTCCGCCGGCGCGGTCGGCCACGCCGCGCGGCCGTAGCACGTCGGCCAGTCGGGGCAGCTCAGGCCGGCGTTGGACAGGCGCACGAAGGCGCCGAACACGATCACGCAGAACGCGAGCGTGCAGGCGAGCCAGGCGAGGCGATGCAGGTGCCGGTGCGTCGTGGGCTTCTGCGCCGGCAGGCGGAACACGGCGGGGCGGGGCTTGGGCGTCATCAGATGAGTTTCAGCAGCTTCGACAGGTCTTCGCGCAGGCCCATCAGGTCGGTTCCCGGCGCGTAGCGCAGGATGACGAAACCGTTGGGGTCGATGATGTAGACCGGGACGCCCGCGGCAGCGCTTGCGGCGCCGGCGCCCGCGCCGGGCAGCGCCGCGCGCAGCGCATCGTCGGGCGCGAGCACGCGGAGCATGCGGTCCTTGCGCAGCGGGGACGGCACCGTGCAGCCGGCCTCGGCGCACAGCCACAGCACGTCGACATGGTCGGCGTTCTGCCCCGCCATCCGCCACACGATGTCGAGGTCGCGCGCGACCGCGTCGCAGGCCTGGCCGCAGGCGGCCGGCGGCACCGCGAGGATCCGCCACTGGCGCTGGCCCGGGTTCCAGGCATAGGCCTCGCCGGTGGCGAGCCGCGGCGCGCGCGCGCGCAGGTCGACGGGCGGCTTCAGCAGCTCGCCCTTGTTGCGCATGCCCGCGGGCTGCCAGCCGGAAAAGCGCAGCGCGCCGGCGACGATCATCGTGCCGAAGAACAGCGCGAACACGAGCAGCAGCAGGCCGCGGTTGCGCTTGCGCATGCGCTCGGCGTCGACGGCGGAAGTCACGGGGGTCGTCATGGGCTCAGCGTCGGAAGGATTTGCGAACGGTGACCACCAGCGCGGTCACGAGCACCGCGATGGCGAGGCCGAACCACTGCACGGCATAACCGAGGTGGCGTTCGGGCGGAAGGGTGCTGGGCAGGATATCGAGATCACGCACGTAGGGCGGCGCATCGGCGGGCAGGGCCTGCGCGGGGTCGAGCTTGAGCACGCGCGGCGCGAGCGCGGCGAGGTGCAGCGCGCCGCGCAGCGCGTCGGGCTGCAGCGCGATCGCGAGGAGCGTGCCGTCGGGCTGCGGCGTCGCCGCGCCGCGGAACAGCCCGGGCGACGGCGGCGGCAGCAGCAGCCCGGACACCGCATGCACGCCGGCCGGCACGGGCACCCGCGGCAGCGCGCGGTTGCCGGGCAGCGGCAGCCAGCCCAGCTCGACCAGCAGCGGCGTGCCATTCGCGGGCTGGAAGACGCGGTAGGCGCGGACGCCCGCGCCGACGTTTTCGCGGCCCTGGTTGTCGAGCAGCACGGCCGGCAGGTCGAGGAAGCGTCCCTCGCCCGCCGCCCAGTCGTAGTCGTGCGCACGCGTCGGGTCGGCGGCCAGCGCCAGCGGCCCGGGCTGCTTCGCCAGCAGGGTCGAATGCACCGCGGCGAGCATCGCCTGCTTCTCGTGCATGCGGTCGAGCTGCCAGGCGCCGGCGCGCGCGAACGCCGCCGCCGCGGCCACCGCCAGCACCCAGCCGAGCACGAGATTGCGCCGGCCGGTCACGCCTGCCCGGCCTTCGCCTGCGATAATGCGATCCCGGCGCCGTCCCGGCGCGCCCACGCGACCACCCCGATGAACGACTCGCTCAAGACGCTGCTGATCGTCGCTTTCCTGGTGGTCATCCTCTGGAACCTCGGCGCCGGCCTGTACTACATGCTGGTGGACAAGGGGACCACCAAGCGCACCGTCAACGCCCTGACCAAGCGCATCGCGCTGTCGGTGGCCCTGATCCTGCTCGTCGCGCTGGCCATCTACATGGGCTGGATCACGCCGCACGGCGTCGGCCGCGCCCCGTAACCGCTGGATCGCCGGACGCCGCCCTCGCGACGACGTCCAGTTCCCCGTTCCCTGTTCCCCGTTCCCGCCTTCGCGGTCAGAGCACGTACACGAACAGGAACAGGCCCAGCCACACCACGTCGACGAAGTGCCAGTACCAGGCCACCGCTTCGAAGGCGAAGTGGTCGTCGCGGTTGAAGTGGCCCTTGAGGCAGCGGAACCAGATCACCGTCAGCATGATCGTGCCGAGGGTGACGTGCGCGCCATGGAAGCCGGTGAGCATGAAGAAGGTGGAACCGTAGATGCCCGAGCCGAGCGTCAGGTTGAGCTCGGTGTAGGCCTCGATGTACTCGTGCGCCTGGCAGTACAGGAACGTCGCGCCGAGCAGGATGGTCAGCCCGAGGAACACGAGCAGCTGCCTGCGGTGGCCGGCCTTCAGCGCGTGGTGCGCGATGGTGACGGTGATGCCGGAGGTCAGCAGGATCAGCGTGTTCAGCAGCGGCAGGCCCCATGCCGGCACGGTCTGGAACGTGCCGCCGATCGCCGCCGGGCCGTTGCTCGGCCAGCCGGCCGAGAACTCCGGCCACAGCAGCGCGTTGGTCTGCACGCCGTCGCCGACGCCGTTGAGCCACGGCATCGCGTACTGGCGCGCGTAGAACAGCGCGCCGAAGAACGCGGCGAAGAACATCACTTCCGAGAAGATGAACCACACCATGCCCATGCGGAACGAGGTGTCCACCTGCTTGTTGTAGTAGCCGCGCAGCGACTCGGTGATGACGTCGGCGAACCACTTGAACAGGATCAGCGCCAGCACGACCAGGCCGGCGAAGAACAGCGGGCGGCCGAAGCTCGCCTCGTTCAGCCAGCTGGCGAAGCCGACCATCGTCGCGAACAGCGCCACCGAGGCGAACACCGGCCAGCGGCTGCCGTGCGGAACGTAGTAGGCGTTCGCGTCGTGCGTGTGGGAGTCGTGCGCTTGGGCCATGGTCGTGTTTCCGGGATGTGCTGCGTGCGGGCGTGGATGGGGAGCGTGCGCGGCGTCAGCCGCGATCCGGGTCCGGCGCGCCGTCGGCCTGGGCCGTCAGCGCATCGTTGCGGAAGAACGTGTACGAAAGGGTGATCGTCTGCACCCCGGCCGGCAGCGCCGGGTCGACGATGAAGCGCACCGGCATGTCGCGCGACTCGCCGGGCTGCAGCGTCTGCGCGGTGAAGCAGAAGCATTCGGTCTTGCTGAAGTAGCCCGACGCGCGCGCCGGCGCGATCGAGGGCACGGCGTTGCCGACGATCGCCCGGGTCGCGTCGTTGTGGGCGAAGAACTTCGCCTCGTACTGGACGCCCGGCTGCACCTTCATCGAGGCCTGCTCGGGATGGAACGACCACGGCAGCTTCGAGTTCACGCCACCGTCGAACTGCACCGTCACCCAGCGCGCGGCCGCCGGCTTCGCGGCCGCGTGCGCCTGCGCGTCGGCGGGCCCTTGCGCCAGCCGCACGCCGAACACCTTCTGGCAGGCGATGTTGTACAGCGGCACCAGCGCGAACGTGAACGCGAACGCGCCCAGGGCCACGCCCAGCAGCTTCAACGCGCCGGCGCCGTTGCGCTCCATCGCTTACTCGTAGTCGCCGTGCACGAAATCGCCGTGCGCCAGGTCGCCGTCGCGGATCACCGGAGGCACGGTGAAGGTGTGGTGCGGCGCCGGCGAAGGCACCGTCCACTCCAGGCCGCGCGCGCCTTCCCAGGCGCGGGCTTCGGCCTTCGGGCCGCGCTTGAGCGACCAGAACAGGATGGCGAACATCAGGAACGGCGTGACGAACATGCCGAACGCGCCGATCGAGCTGATCAGGTTCCAGTCCGCGAACACCACGTTGTAGTCCGGGATGCGGCGCGGCATGCCGGCCAGGCCCAGGAAGTGCTGCGGGAAGAACAGCAGGTTCACGAACACCATGCTCCACCAGAAATGGACCTTGCCCCAGAACTCGCTGTACATGCGGCCGGTCCACTTCGGCCACCAGTAGTAGATGGCCGCGATGATCGCGAACAGCGCGCCGGTCACCAGCACGTAGTGGAAGTGCGCGACCACGAAGTAGGTGTCGTGGTACTGGAAGTCGGCCGGCACGATCGCCAGCATCAGGCCGGAGAAGCCGCCGATGGTGAACAGGATCACGAACGAGATCGCCCACAGCATCGGCGTCTCGAAGGTGAGCGAGCCGCGCCACATGGTGCTGACCCAGTTGAACACCTTCACGCCGGTCGGGATCGAGATCAGCATGGTCGCGAACATGAAGTACACCTCGCCGCCCAGGGGCATGCCGACGGTGAACATGTGGTGCGCCCACACGATGAACGACAGGAACGCGATCGCGGCGGTGGCGTACACCATCGCCTGGTAGCCGAACAGCGGCTTGCGGCTGAAGGTCGGGATGATCTCCGACACGATGCCGAACGCCGGCAGGATCATGATGTAGACCTCGGGGTGCCCGAAGAACCAGAAGATGTGCTGGTACATCACCGGGTCGCCGCCGCCGGCCGCGTTGAAGAACGAGGTGGCGAAGAACTTGTCGGTCAGCAGCATCGTCACCGCGCCCGCCAGCACCGGCATCACCGCGATCAGCAGGAACGCGGTGATCAGCCAGGTCCAGGTGAACAGCGGCATCTTCAGCAGGTCCATGCCCGGCGCGCGCATGTTGAGCACGGTCGCGATGATGTTGATCGCGCCCATGATCGAGCTGATGCCCATCATGTGCACCGCGAAGATCACCATCGCCACGTTGTAGCCGCCCTGCAGCATCAGCGGCGGGTACATCGTCCAGCCGCCGGCCGGCGCACCGCCCGGCACGAAGAACGTGGCCAGCAGCAGGGTGAAGGCGAACGGCAGGATCCAGAACGACCAGTTGTTCATGCGCGGCAGCGCCATGTCCGGCGCGCCGACCTGCAGCGGGATCATCCAGTTCGCCAGGCCGACGAAGGCCGGCATGATCGCGCCGAAGATCATCACCAGCGCGTGCATCGTCGTGAGCTGGTTGAAGAACTCGGGCTTGAAGAACTGCAGGCCCGGCACCGCCAGCTCCGCGCGGATGCCGACCGACAGCGCGGCGCCGACGATCACCATCAGGAAGCTGAAGAGCAGGTACAGCGTGCCGATGTCCTTGTGGTTCGTGGAGAAGAACCAGCGGTCGACGAACCCGGGCTTGTGGTCGTGCGCGTCGTGGCCGGCGGCGGCGTGGCCGTGGCTGTCGACAGTGCCTTCGTAATGCGTGGACATGGGCTACCTCTGGGTGTTCTGTTCGGTGGGGCGCAGGCTTACGGAGCCGCAGCCACGGTGGAAGCCGGGGCGGCGGCAGCCTTCTGCTGCGCCAGCCACGCCTTGAATTCGGCCTTCGGCAGCGCCTTCACCACGATCGGCATGAACCCGTGGTCCTTGCCGCACAGTTCCGCGCACTGGCCGCGGTAGATGCCCGGCTTGGCGATGTCGGTCCAGGCCTCGTTGACGATGCCCGGGATGGCGTCCTGCTTCCAGCCCAGCGCCGGCACCCACCAGGCGTGGATGACGTCGTCGGCGGTGATCACGAAGCGCACCTTGGTGCCGACCGGCAGCACCAGCGGGTGGTCGACGTCGCGCAGGTAATGCGGCACCTCGCCGGCGGTCGGGACCTTGCCGCTCTGGCGCATGGCCTCGCTGTCGCGGTCGAGGCGGCTGGTGAAGGCCACGCCCTCGCCCAGGTACTCGTACTTCCACATCCACTGGTAGCCGGTCACCTTGACCGTCATTTCCGAATCGCGGGTGTCGTACTGGTGGATCAGCTTGGTCGTGGCCGGCCAGGCCATGACCACCAGGATGATGATCGGGACGATGGTCCAGATGATCTCGGCGGTGGTGTTGTGGCTGAACTGGGCGGCGACCGCGCCCTTGGACTTGCGGAACTTGAACATCGCCACGGCCATCGCGCCGAACACGATCACGCCGATGGCCACGCAGACCCACAGCGCGAACATGTGCGCGTCGTAGGCCATCTGCGAGGTGTGGGTGATGCCCGGCGTCATGTTCAGCTGCCAGCGCACCGGCTCGTCCGGCTCGACGTCGGGGCTGGCCGCCTGGGCCCATGCCAGCACGGGCATCGCCAGGATGGCGGTTCCGAGCAGGGTCTGCAGCAGCTGCTGCGTGAAACGACCGGCTTTCATCAGTTCGAGCCCCAGTGAACGTCGACAAATCCGCGAAATGGTAGCCCCCGGCCCGCATCGCGGCAAGCCGAGGCGACTGCCGGAACCGGCGCGCAGTCGCTAAAATGGGAGACTTTCCCGCACCAGGCCGCCCAGGGCGATGACCCCCGACCCCACGCCACAGGCGCCTTTGCGCGCCGCGATCACCGCCGCCTGGGCACGCGACGAAGCCGAACACGTCGGCGAACTGCTGGCCATCGCCCGCGCCCCGCGCCCGGGCTGGAACGAGGCGGATCGCGCAGCCGTGCAGGCCACCGCCGCCGACCTGGTGCGCCGGGTCCGCGCCCGCGCCGGCGACCAGGGCGCCATCGAAGCCTTCATGCGCCAGTACGACCTCGGCAGCGAGGAAGGCGTGCTGCTGATGTGCGTGGCCGAGGCCCTGCTGCGGATCCCGGATGCCGGCACCGCCGACCGCCTGATCCGCGACAAGCTCGGCGAGGCCGACTGGAAGCGCCACCTGGGCCAGTCCGATTCGGTGCTGGTGAATGCGTCCACCTGGGGCCTGATGCTCACCGGCCACCTCGTGGACCTGGCCGACGACACCAAGCGCGACGTCCACGGCGCCTTCAAGCGCCTGGTCGGGCGCGTCGGCGAGCCGGTGATCCGGCTGGCCGTGCGCCAGGCGATGCGGATCATGGGTCACCAGTTCGTGATGGGCAGGACGATCGCCGAAGCGCTGGGCCGCTCGCGCAAGGGCGACAACGCCGCGTACCGCTATTCGTTCGACATGCTGGGCGAGGCCGCGCTCACCGCCGCCGACGCGCAGCGCTACCTCGCCGCCTATCGGATGGCGATCGACGCGATCGGCGCCAGCGGGCCGGGCGGTGCTTCGGGCGGCTGGAACGCTTCCAACGTGTTCGGCACGCCGTCGATCTCGGTGAAGCTGTCCGCGCTGCACCCGCGCTACGAGCACGCCAAGCGCGAACGCGTCCTGGCCGAACTCGTGCCGCGCGTGCTCGAGCTGGCGCGGCTGGCCAAGCACTGGGGCATCGGCTTCACCATCGATGCCGAGGAAGCCGACCGCCTCGAGCTCTCGCTCGACGTCATCGCCGCCGCCTACGCCGATCCCTCGCTCGCCGGCTGGGAAGGCTACGGCCTGGCGATCCAGGCCTACCAGAAGCGCGCGCCGTACGTGATCGACTTAATCGCGGCGCTGGCGCGCAAGCACGGCCGCCGCATCCCGGTGCGCCTGGTCAAGGGCGCGTACTGGGACAGCGAGGTCAAGCGCGCGCAGGTCGACGGCCTGTCGGGCTATCCGGTCTTCACGCGCAAGCCCAACACCGACGTCAGCTACCTCGCCAACGCTGTGCGGCTGCTCGACGCGGGCGACGCGATCTACCCGATGTTCGCGACGCACAACGCGCAGACCATCGCCTGCGTGCATCGCATCGCGAACGGCCGCGCCTTCGAGTTCCAGAAGCTGCACGGCATGGGCGACGACCTCTACGCCGAGGTCATCCCGTCCGATCGGTTGAACGTGCCCTGCCGCGTGTACGCGCCGGTCGGCTCGCACGAGGACCTGCTGCCCTACCTGGTGCGGCGCCTGCTCGAGAACGGCGCGAACTCCAGCTTCGTCAACAGCATCACCGATCCCGGCGTGGCGATCGACGACCTGATCCGCGATCCGGTCGAGGCCGTCGCGCAGTTCGCCGCCACCACCGGCATCCCGCATCCCCGCATCCCGCTGCCGCGCGACATCTATCGCGCCGCTGGCTACGACAGGACGAATTCCATGGGCATCAACCTCGCCAACGACGACCAGCTGCGCGCGCTCGCCGCGCAGGTCGCGGCCGCCAACACGCAGAGCTGGCGCGCGGCGCCGCTGGTGCCGGGCGCGTCGACGTCCGCCGCGGCCATCGACGTCACGAATCCCGCCGATCGCCGCCAGGTCGTCGGCCAGTGGCAGCCCGCCGATGCGGCCGTGGTCACGAAGGCGCTCGACAACGCGGTCGCCGCGCAGCCCGCGTGGGATGCGCTGCCCGCCGCCTCGCGCGCCGTGATCCTGGAGCGCGCCGCCGACCTGCTCGAGCAGCGCATGCCGCAGTTCATGGCGCTGTGCACGCGCGAAGCCGGCAAGACCCTGCCCGACGGCGTCGCCGAAGTGCGCGAGGCCGTCGACTTCCTGCGCTACTACGCCGGCCAGGCGCGCGCGCTGTTCGGCGCGCCGGAGAAGATGCCGGGCCCGACGGGCGAATCCAACACGCTGCAGCTCGGCGGCCGCGGCGTGTTCGCCTGCATCAGCCCATGGAATTTCCCGCTCGCCATCTTCACCGGCCAGGTCGCCGCGGCGCTGGCCGCCGGCAACGCCGTGATCGCCAAGCCCGCCGAGCAGACCAACCTCACCGGCTACTACGCGGTGAAGCTGCTGCACGAAGCCGGCGTGCCGGACACCGTGCTGCAGTTCGTGCCTGGCGACGGCGCCACCGTCGGCGCCGCGCTGACGGCCGACCCGCGCATCGCCGGCGTCGCGTTCACCGGTTCCACCGACACCGCGCGCGCGATCAATCGCGCGCTCGCCGCCCGCGAAGCCGGCCCGATCGCCGTGCTGATCGCCGAAACCGGCGGCCAGAACGCGCTGATCGGCGACTCCTCCGCGCTGCCCGAGCAGCTGGTGAAGGACGCGCTCGCGTCCGCGTTCACCTCCGCCGGCCAGCGCTGCTCCGCCGCGCGCGTGCTGTACGTCCAGGAGGACATCGCCGACAAGACCATCGCGATGCTTGCCGGCGCCATTGCCGAGCTGAAGGTCGGCGATCCCGCGGACCTCGCCACCGACGTCGGCCCGGTCATCGACAAGGATGCGCTGTGCCTGCTCGACGAGCACGCCGGCCGCATGCAGGCCGCCGGTAAGCTGATCGCGCGCGCGCCGATGGATGCAGCCGCCACCGCGCACGGCACCTTCTTCGCCCCGTCCGCATGGGAACTGCAGTCGATCGGCCAGCTGCACAGGGAGAACTTCGGCCCCGCCCTGCACGTCATCCGCTGGAAGGCCGACGAGCTCGACCAGGTCGTCGACGCCATCAACGCCACCGGCTTCGGCCTCACGCTCGGCATCCACTCGCGCATCGACGCCACGATCGACCGCATCGTGCAGCGCGCGAAGGTCGGCAACGCCTACGTCAACCGCAACCAGATCGGCGCGGTGGTCGGCGTGCAGCCGTTCGGCGGACAGGGGCTGTCGGGCACCGGCCCGAAGGCCGGCGGCCCGCACTACGTGCCGCGCTTCGCGACCGAGAAGACCGTCACGGTGAACACCACGGCGGCGGGCGGCAATGCGTCGCTGCTGACGCTCGGCGACTGACGGCGCCGGCCGGCCGCCAAGGAAAAACCCCGCGCGAGGCGGGGTTTTTCGTGATGCATGCGCCGACCATGGGTCGGCGCCAAACGCTTTGCGTCGCGATCAGAAGCGGTACTGCGCCGACACGCCCACCAGGTTCGCGTAGCCGGTGAACTTGCCGTTGAGGTGCGACTGGCTGCTCGAGGTCGTGTTGACGGTCGGGCTGTCGATCTGCACGCGCATGTAGGCGGCATCGACGGTCAGCTGCGGCGACACGTTCCAGGTCAGGCCGGCGGTGTACACCGTGCGGTTGTTGTCGGGCAGGCGCGGGGTGCGATGCGCGTCGTTGGTCGGGGTCTCGTCGTAGCCGACGCCCGCGCGGAACGTGAACGCATCGCCCATGTCCCACTCGCCGCCGACGGAGTAGAACCAGCTGTCGCTCCAGTCGAAGGCTTCGTTGCCCACCGCGGCGCCGCTGTCGCGGTAGATGTCCACCGACTGCAGCGAGCTCCAGCCGGTCAGCTGCGCGTCGGCCATCAGGCGGAAGCCCGGGTGCACGTTCCACAGCACGCTCACCGTGTCGGTGGCCGGCGTGTCGAGGTTGGCCCAGATCGAACCGTCGTCGTAGGCGTGGTTGTGCAGCGCGCCGAGGGTGGCGGACACGCTCGCCGGCATGGTGAAGTCGGCGGTGCCGGTCAGCGTGTGGTGGATCTCGGTGCGGTGCGCGTAGCCGAACGTCAGGTTGTCGGTCGCCTTGAGCTGCGCGCCGAACACGAAGCCGAAGTCGGTGTCGGCACCGGCGACTTCGATGCTGCCGTCCTGCTTCTGCGGGTGGAACGGGTACGCCGGGTTGAAGCAGTTCAGCGGATTGGTCGCCGCGCACAGCGCGGTGCCGAAGTCGATCGCCTTGGAGAGCGTCACGTCGGCGCGCTGCGCGATGACGCCGACGCCGACCGACACGCGGTCGGTGAACGCGACGGCGGCGGACAGCGTGAGGTCGACGATCTTCACGTCGGAGGTGATGGCGTCGTAGCGGCCCATCCACGTCGGGTCGTAATCGGTCTTGAGGCCGAACGGCGCGCTGATGCTCGCGCCCAGCGTCATGCCCTCGAGCGAGCCGTGCAGCGGGAACACGGCGGCCATCGCCGGGACCGGCGTCGCGTCGCCCGGGTCGCCGCCGTTGCCGCCGGTCAGCGGGCCGGCCGGCGCGCCGAGCGCGGTCGTGCCGCTGCCCTTGAAGTCGGCGGTGAGGTCGATGACGGTGACGTCGGCCTGCACGGTGGTCTGCTTGAGGTTGACCATCGCGGCCGGGTTGTTCAGCACCACCGACGCGTCGCCCCAGGCGACCGTGGTGCCGGCGTTGGCGCGGCCCAGGTTCTTGACGCTGTTCTCGCGGATCTGGAAGCCGGACGCATCGGCCTGGCCCGCGGCCAGGATGCCGGCGACGCCGAGCGCGAGTGCGGTGAAGGTGAGGCGGGAAGCGGTATGCATCGTGTCGATCTCCGGCACAGGGCCTGGTGGCGTTGGATGTTTATTTGGCGTGACGTACTACGGCGTATGCCACTATAGCGGCAATTTAACCGAATGGTAACGTCCCGTTCGGTGCCGTACGGCACTTTCGATGCTGCGCTGCAGCAGGCTTTTTCAGTACCCGCGCTCGCGCCGCATCCGCCGCGCGATCGCCGCCTTCACCACCAGCGCGAACAGCACGCCGAACAGGAAGCCGGCCACGTGCGCGACCCATGCCACCGCGCCGAAGGCCGGGCCGACGTAGGCGAACACCACCTGCAGCAGGGCCCACACGCCGATCAGCAAGGACGCCGGGGTGCGCACGAACTGCAGGAACAGGCCGAGCGGCAACACCACGCCCAGCCGCGCCCGCGGGAACAGCGCCAGGTACGCGCCGATCAGCGCCGACACCGCGCCGCTGGCGCCGATCAGCAGCCGGTCCGGCCCGTCGATCGCCAGCACCGCCGCGAGGTTCGCCACCGCGCCACCGAGCAGGAACAGCACCAGCAGCCGCCCCGCGCCCATCACCCGCTCCGCCGGCAGCCCGAAGATCAGCAGGAACACCAGGTTGCCGAGCAGGTGCGCCCAGTCCGCGTGCAGGAACAGCGCGCTGAACAGTTGCACCCAGCGCCCGTCGAACCACAGCGCATGCCAGGTGCCGGCGACGGCCTGGCCGCCGGTCAGCGCGCCCCAGTCGAGCAGCCACGCGCGCTTGCCCGCCGGCGCCAGCGCGCTCGCCCACAGGTACGCGGCCCACAGCAC
>CBIHRR010000057.1:0-13071 GCA_966212495.1 uncultured Gammaproteobacteria bacterium | reverse complement strand
CCCCACCCCGCTCATCGCCGCTCCACTGGCGCCACCGGCCGGCGGCGCGGCCACGTTAGCCGAAATGGCGAAGCGCTGTCGCGCCCGGCATAGTGCCGGCATGCACGATTACGTCATCGTCGGCGCCGGCTCGGCCGGTTGCGTCCTCGCCGCGCGGCTCAGCGCGGATCCCGCCTGCCGGGTGCTGTTGCTCGAGGCGGGGCCGCGCGACCGCAATCCCTTCATCCACATGCCGGCCGGCCTGGCCCGCCTCGCCGGCAACCGGCGGATCAACTGGAACTACGAGACGCAGCCCGAGCCCGCGCTGCAGGGGCGGCGGCTGTGGTGGCCGCGCGGGCGGGTGCTGGGCGGCTCGAGTTCGATCAACGCGATGTGCTACATCCGCGGCGTGCCGGCCGATTACGACGGCTGGGCGGCGCTCGGCGCGACGGGCTGGGACTGGGATTCGGTGTTGCCGTGGTTCCGGCGCAGCGAAGGCAACGCGCGCGGCGCCGATGCGCTGCATGGCGCGGACGGCCCGCTCTCGGTCTCCGACTTGCGCCACGTCAACCCGCTGTCGCGCGCGTTCGTGGAGGCCGGCGTCCAGGCGGGGCTTCCGCGCAACGAGGACTTCAACGGCCCGCGCCAGGCCGGCGTCGGGCTGTACCAGGTGACGCAGCGCGACGGCGCGCGCTGCTCGGCGGCCGTCGCCTACCTGCGTCCGGCGCTGCAGCGGCCCAACCTCGACGTCGTGACCGGGGCGCTGGCGCGGCGGGTGCTGTTCTCGGGCGGACGCGCCAGCGGCGTCGAATACACCCGCGGCGGGCGCGTGGCGCAGGCGCGGGCGGCGCGCGAGGTGCTGCTGTGCGGCGGCGCCGTCAATTCGCCGCAGCTGCTGATGCTGTCGGGCATCGGTCCGCTGGCCGAACTGCGGCGGCACGGCATCGCGCCGCTGCTCGACGCGCCCGGCGTCGGCGCGAACCTGCAGGACCACCTCGACGTCTGCACGCTGCGCCACACCATCCCCGGCGTCAGCTACGACCGCACGAGCGAGGCGCGGATCGCGTTCGACTACTTCCTGCGCGGCCGGCGCGGCGCGGGCACCAGCAACGTCGCCGAAGCCGGCGGTTTCGCGCGCTCGGCGCTGGCCCCGGATGCGCGCTGCGACATCCAGTTCCACTTCGTACCGGCGATGCTCGACGACCATGGCCGCAACCGGCTGCCCGGCGATGGCTACACGTTGCACGCCTGCTTCCTGCATCCGCGCAGTCGCGGCCGGATCGCCCTCGCGAGCGCGGACGCGGCCGACGCGCCGCGGATCGAGGCCAATTACCTCGGCGACGCGGAAGGCTTCGACCTGCGGATGATGGTCGAGTGCGCGCGCCTCTCGCGCGAACTGCTCGCCCAACCGGCGTTCGACCGCTACCGCGGCGCGCCGATCTTCCCCGCGCGCGACGACCTCGACGATGCCGCCCTGGCCGACTTCGTCCGCGCCAAGGCCGAAACCGTGTACCACCCGGTCGGCAGCTGCCGCATGGGCAGCGACGACACCGCGGTGGTCGACCCGCAGTTGCGGGTGCGCGGCGTCGACGGCCTGCGCGTGGTGGACGCCTCGGTGATGCCGGCGCTGCCGACCGGCAACACCAACGCGCCGACGATCATGATCGCCGAGCGCGCGGCGAGCCTCATCCTTCCAGCATAGGCGGCAGCGGGCAGCGCAGCACGCCGCAGATCGTCCGCAGCAGTTCGGCCTCGGCGACGTCGACGCGCCCGTCGTGCGCGATCGTCGCGGTGATGCCCTCGACGAGCAGCTGGCGCCCGAGCGGATCCAGCGCGTCGAGCGCCGCCCACACGCCCTCCAGCGCCTGCACGCCGTCGCGCGGCAGGTACGGCAGGTGCTCGCGCGGCAGGGCGCGCTCGATGCCGGCGAGGTAGGCGCGCTTCGCCTCTTCGGGATCGTCGTTGCCGGCTTGCGCGAGGACGCACAGCAGCGTGGCCACCTCGCTGCCGGCATCGACCAGCTTGCGCCGCCCGAAGCGCGCATGCTTCGCCGGCTCCAGCGAATCGCGCACCTGCGACTGCAGCAGGCGGCCCAGGCAGTATTCGAACAGCGACACCTCGCCATCGGCATTGGCCACGGCCTGCACGGCGTCGAGGAAGGCTTCCAGCTGCGGGCGCGGACGCAGCCGCAGCACGGGGAACGCGAGCGCCGCCAGCGGCAGGCGCAGCATCGGGTGCAGCCCCGCCAGTTCCCCCGCGCGCAGGCGCGTCGCGGCGCCGGCGACGTCGTCGCCCAGTCGCGCGGCGATTTCCATGCGCTGGTTGGAGGCAAGCCCGGGTTCGTCGTCCAGCAGGAGGCCGAGCAGCAGCGGCATCACCTCTTCGCGCCGCGCGGCCAGCGCGCGCAGCGGCGCCGGGATGCGCGCGGCGATCGCATCGGCGCGGGCGTAATCGTCGGACGACGGGGTCGCGACCTGGGCCACGACCGTCGACGGGTGCATCGCGAACTCCGCGCCCGCCGCAGGCAGCGCCGTGATGACGCCACCCGCGAGCCCCAGCGCGACGTCCTCGCCGGCCCCATCCGGTGGCGACACCGCCCAGTGCCTGCGCAGCGATTCGAGCTGCTCCGGCCGGAAGCCGGGCTCGAGCGCCTGGATCCGTTCGAGCAGCGGCGGATGGGTGGCGAACAGCCGCGACACCTGCAGGCCTTCGCCGAAGAGCATGTGGCTCACTTCCTCGGCGTTGCCGCTGTCGTTGAGCCGCGAGCCGGCATCGAGCCCGCCGATCTTCTTCAGCGCGCCGGCCAGCCCGCCCACCTGCCGGGTGAACTGCACCGCGCTCGCATCGGCCAGCGATTCGCGCTGGCGGCTCACGCCGGCCTTGATCATCCGCGCGAAGAACAGGCCGACGTAACCGACCACGATCGCGACCAGCGCCGCGACCATCACCGCCGCCGCGCCGCGGTCGCGGCCGCGCCCGCCGCCGCCGAACTGCAGCACCTTGCGGCCGATGATCGCCAGCACGAGGATCCCGAACAGCACGCCCATGAGCCGGATGTTCAGGCGCATGTCGCCGTTGAGGATGTGGCTGAACTCGTGCGCGATCACGCCCTGCAGCTCGTCGCGGTTGAGCCGGTCGAGCGCGCCGCGCGTCACCGCCACCACCGCGTCGGCCGGCGTGTAGCCGGCGGCGAACGCGTTGATCGCCGCCTCGTGCTCGAGCACGTAGATGCGCGGCACCGGCACGCCCGAGGCGATCGCGATCTCCTCGACCACGTTGCGCAACCGGCGCAGGTTGAAGTCGGTCGTGTCCTCGGGGACCGGCACGCCGCCGAGCTGCAGCGCGACCGGATCGCCGCCGCCGCGCAGCGAGGCGATGCGATACAGCGACGACAGCCCGATCACCGCCAGCGTCAGCACGGTCGCGGCCGGAATCATGCCCGCGCCCGCCGCGACGTACACCGCGGCGTCGACCGCGGCCACGATGCCGAGGACGGCCAGCCCGAACAGCAGCACCAGCCGCGTCGACGCGCGCCGGGCGGCAGCCTGGTGCTCGAAGAAGTTCATGCAGGGGCCGACCGGGTGCCTGGTGACCGGAAGCGTTGCGAATCCCTGCTTCCCGATCCCGATTCCCTATTCCCTATTCCCTGTTCCCAGCCATTCAGAACTGCACCTTCGGCGCCGCGCGCACCGCCGCCTGCTGGTCCGCCGCAATCTCCAGCAGGGCCGCCGGCGCGAACTGGAACATGCCTGCGACCACGCTCGAGGGAAACACCTCGCGCCGGTTGTTGTAGGCCATCGCCGAGTCGTTGAAGGCCTGGCGCGCGAACGCGACCTTGTTCTCCGTGGAGGTCAGCTCCTCGGACAGCTGCATCATGTTCTGGTTGGCCTTGAGGTCCGGATAGGCCTCGGCGACCGCCATGAGCCGGCCGAGCGCGCCGTTGAGCACGCCCTGCGAGTTGGCCAGTTCCGCCATCGCCGCGGGATCGCCGGGGCTCGCCTTCGCGGCGGCCAGGCCCGACATCGCGGCACCCCGGGCGGCGATCACCGCCTCGAGGGTCTCGCGTTCATGCTTGATGTAGCCCTTGGCGGTCTCGACCAGGTTGGGGATCAGGTCGAAACGGCGCTGCAGCTGCACGTCGATCTGGGCGAACGCATTCCTGTAGGCGTTTCGGGCGGTGACCAGGCCGTTGTAGATGCCCACCGCCCAGAATGCGATGACGGCCACAATTACCAGCAGAATCAGCAGCGTGCCCATTGAAGCTCCCCTTGTTCATGCAAAGTCCGGAACAGACGTTATGATCGGACGGCAGGCTCAGCATACGCAGGGGGCATGGCCGATGAAAGACACCCAAAGCCGCGACCGCCTCCGTTGGCGCAAGCCCCGCCTCGCCGCCCTGGCGGTGCTCCTGCCGCTTGCGCTGGGCAGCACGGCGACCACGCCCGAGCCGGCACCGCCGCGGCTGGCCACCGTCGTCACCACCTCCCCGCCCTCGCCGCCGGTCGCCGCCGACCAGGTCAAGCAGCTGCCGGCGCCGCGCGTGTTCGCGCCCGCGCCGGGCTTCGACGTCGCCCGCTTCGAGGCGATGGCCGAGGCGATGGTCGCGAAGGGCCGCGTGCCCGGCATGGCCATGGCCATCGTCCGCAACGGCCGCATCCTCACCGCGCGCGGGTACGGCACGATCGACGTCGACACCGGCGAGAGCGTCGACGCGCACACCGTGTTCCGCCTGGCCTCGCTGTCGAAGGCCTTCGCCGGCACCGTCACCGGCCTGCTGGTCTCCGAAGGCTCGCTGCGCTGGGACAGCCACGTCGCCGACTACATGCCGGGGCTGCAGCTGTCGAAGCCGGGCGCCGCGCAGGAACTCACCGTCGCCGAAGTGCTCAGCCACCGCGTCGGCCTCACCCACAACGCCTACGACGGCCTCGTCGAGGGCGGCGAGGACTATCGCAGCCTCGTGCAGAAGCTCGCGTACGCGCCGATGACCTGCGCGCCGGGCGATTGCTACGCCTACCAGAACGTCGCCTTCAGCCTGATCGGCGACGTCGTGTTCGGCGCCACCGGCCGCTTCTTCAGCGAAGCGGTGTCGCGCCGCATCTTCAAGCCGCTCGGCATGGACGACGCGAGCTACGGCCTGGAAGGCATCGAGGCCAGCCCGCGCTGGGCGCGCCCGCACGTGCGCGGCCGCCACGGCTGGGTGTCGCTGTCCGCGCCGCAGCCGACCTACTACCGCGTCGCGCCCGCCGCCGGCGTCAACGCCAGCATCAGCGACATGGCGCAGTGGCTGGTCGCGCAGACCGGCCATCGCCCCGACGTGCTCCCCGCGCCGCTGCTGGCGACGCTGCACTCGCCGGTGATCGAGACGCCCAGCGAGATGCGCGGCTCGTCCTGGCGGCGCTCGCGCCTGGAGGATGCGGGCTACGGCATCGGCTGGCGCATCTACGATTACGCCGGCCACCGGGTCGTGTTCCATGGCGGGGCCGTGCAGGGCTACCGCGGCGCGATCGCGCTGCTGCCCGAACGCGACATCGGCATCGTCGTGCTCTGGAACAGCACGAGCGGCGTGCCCAGCGGCCTGGTCCCGACCTTCCTCGACAGCGCGCTCGGGCTGTCCGGCGACTGGCTCGACCTGGACGAGGACGACGTGGACCTGCTCTACGCGAGCCGGCTGCAGTCGACGCCGGAGGACGCCGGCACCGACGCGTCCACGTCGCGCGCCAAGCCGCGGTAACCGCCAGGCCGCGGTAACGCCGACCCGCGGGTCGGCCGTGCGGGCCGCGCGCCCGCCAAACGCCAGGCAAAAAAATTCCCCCTTCGCCTGGGCTGCGAAGGGGGAACTCGATTTACGGCTTCTCGGGGTCTGCTTACATCATCGGCGCGGGAGCGGAAGGCATCGCCACGGAGGCAGCCTTGCGCTTCGCGGGACGACGGGCCTTCTTCGCGGCCTTCTTGGCAGGCTTGCGCTTGGCAGCCTTCTTCGCGGTCTTCTTGGCGGCCTTCTTGGCAGGACGACGCTTCGCGGCAGCCTTCTTCGCCGGACGCTTCGCAGCCTTGCGGGCAGTCTTCTTGGCCGACTTCTTGGCGGCCTTCTTGGCGGGCTTGCGCTTGGCGGCAGCCTTCTTCGCCGGACGCTTCGCAGCCTTGCGGGCGGTCTTCTTCGCCGGCTTGCGCTTGGCAGCGGCCTTGCGGACGGTCTTCTTCGCGGCCTTCTTGGCCGGCTTGCGCTTGGCGGCGGCCTTGCGCACGGTCTTCTTGGCAGCCGGCTTGCGCGCGGCCTTCTTCGTCGCCTTCTTGGCGGACTTCTTCGCAGCTTTCTTCATGGCCATGAGATGGCTCCTCGTCAGTTGGACTTACGGGTACTGCAGCCCAGTTTGGAACGCCGCGGGAGTCGGACCCGCGAGCAGCCGCCGACGCGCGTGGCGCGCCGGGACGGATTCTTGGCAACAAAAAACCCGCATCGCGCGGCGATGCAGGTCATCGGTTCGGAGGGTGTCCTTCGGTTTCGCGAGGGAGAAGCTGCCCGAGTCCACCTTTGAGATTTCCAGGGCGGAAGGCTTTGTTGTACTGCGCGTTGTGCCAGTTGCTCGACTCACTCTCGTCCGCAGGTCACCTCTGCTGGGGCGGAAACTAATCACGGTTTTTTCGCCTGTCAACAACCCCGGCGAAAAAAATTCCCCGGCGGGTCGACCGCGGCGGGTCGCGACGGCATCGACGCGACGTCCGCGACGGCGCCGACGGACGGCGTCGAAGCACGGCGACGCATCGCGCCGGCGGCGAAGTCGCAAAGCGGAAACACCTTGTTTTACGCACTCGACTTCGAACGGCACCGCGTGGCGCGCGCAACCGGCGGCATGCGCGGTCGGCGCACGCGCGGGCATGCGCGACCACGTCGCGCGCCCCCGCGAAGCCGTCGCGGATGCGTTCATGCGAACCCGACGGATGGCGCATCGCAACAGCCCGATTGCGCCGATTTGCGCAAAAAGAAACCGGCCGCAGGGCGGCCGGTCGGGTGTCGCGCCGAGTCGTGCCCGGCCGGTGCAAGCGAGCGGAGCGTCGCTCCGCCCGACCGGTTAGTGGTCGTCTTCCTCGAGCAGTTCGGCGTATGCGTCGGGGTCGAGCATCTCGTTGAGCTGGTCGGGTTCGTCGACCTGGACGACGAACAGCCAGCCGTCGCCGTAGGCATCCTCGTTGATCGTTTCCGGCTTGTCGGCGAGCGCGGCGTTGACCTCCAGGACGGTGCCGCTGACCGGGCTGTACACGTCCGACGCGGCCTTCACCGACTCGACGACGGCGCTGGCGTTGCCGGCCTCGACGCGGTCGCCGACGTTGGGCAGTTCCACGTAGACGAGGTCGCCGAGCAGCCCCTGGGCATGGTCGGAAATGCCGACGGTGACCTTGCCGTCGCCTTCGACGCGGGCCCACTCGTGGGACTTCAGGAACTTCAGGTCGCCGGGGATCTCGCTCATCGTGTGCTCCGGGTTTTCGCGTTGCCGGCAAGCCGGCCGTTGGGGTCAGGGACGTAGTGTATCCAAGCAGCGGGCCGGGAAATCAAATCCCGGCTTGCGCCTTGCCTTCGCGCACGAACGGGAACTTCACCACCCGCACCGGGACTTCCTTGCCGCGGATGTCCACGCGCACGCCGCCGTCCGCAAGATCGCCCGCCGGCACGCGGGCGAACGCGATCGCCTTGCCCAGCGTCGGCGAGAACGTGCCCGACAGGATCTCGCCCTCGCCGTGCGGCGTGAGCACGCGCTGGCCATGGCGCAGCACGCCCTTCTCGTCCATCACCAGGCCGACCATCTGCCGCGGCGCGCCGGCGGCGTGCTGCGCCTCGAGCACGTCGCGGCCGGTGAAGGCGCGCGGCTGCCCCGCGGCATCCTCGTCGAGCGCGACGGTCCAGCCGAGCGCCGCCTCGTACGGCGACACCGTCTCGTCCATGTCCTGGCCGTAGAGGTTCATGCCTGCTTCCAGGCGCAGCGTGTCGCGCGCGCCCAGGCCCGCGGGCTTGACGCCGGCGGCGAGCAGCGCATCCCACAGCGCGACGGCGCGATCGACCGGCACGACGACCTCGAAGCCGTCCTCGCCGGTATAGCCGGTGCGCGCCACGAACAGCGGCGTACCGTCCTTCGCCCGCGCCTCGACGGCGGCGAAGCGCGTGATCTTGCCCGCGGCCTTCGCGCCCGCCTCGTCGAGCAGGCCGAGCACGCGCTCGCGCGCGGTCGGGCCCTGCACCGCGATCATCGCGAAATCCTCGCGCTCGGTGACGGACACGCCGAACGGCGCGGCCTGCGCATTGATCCAGGCCAGGTCCTTCTCGCGCGTCGCGGCATTCACCACCAGGCGGAAGAAGTCCTCCGCCATGAAATAGACGATCAGGTCGTCGATCACCCCACCCTGCGCATTCAGCATGCAGGTGTAGAGCGCCTTGCCCGGCTTCTGCAGCTTGTCGACGGAGTTCGCGACCAGGCCGCGCAGGAATTCGCGCACGCGCGCGCCGCGCAGGTCCACGACGGTCATGTGCGAGACGTCGAACATGCCCGCGTCGCCGCGCACGATGTGGTGCTCGTCGACCTGCGAGCCGTAGTGCAGCGGCATGTCCCAGCCGCCGAAGTCGACCATCCGGGCGCCGAGGGCGCGGTGGGCGTCGTTGAGGATGGTCTTGCGGGTCATGGGGCGCCTCGCCGTGTGGGGCGCCCATTATCGGCCATCGGGCGCCGGGGCAGCGGCTTCGGGGCTGGGCGACGCGAGCACGCGGGGACTTTCGGGGGACGCCGCAAGTACGTCCCTGTAGGCTCGTCGGCGCCATCCATGGCGCCGAAGCCCCCGGAAGCGGCCACCGAAGCCGGCGACGCATTCGTCGTTCCGTAACTTCGGGGTCCGTTCTCGGCTCTTGTTCTTTCCCCACGAAGCGGGGGAGACACGCTCGTGGTAGGCGGCGCGACGGCGTGTGTGTGGGCCGAGCGGGCCATGGATGGCCCGCGCCCGCGGAGTCAGGCATGGACGACTGACCGACGCGGCGGACCACACACACGTCGTCGCGTCGCCCAGCCCCGAAGCGATGACTCCGCGAGAGTCAGGCGACGTCGACGTGGAGCGCCATGCCCTCGGCGCCGGTGACGCGCACGCGCGTGCCGGCCGGCAGGTCGGGGCCGCGCACGTCCCAGTAGGCGTCGGCGATCTGCACGCGGCCGCGTCCGTCGACGATCGGCTCGTGCAGCACCACGACCTGGCCGACGAGCGCGGCCGTGCGGCGGTTGAGCGTGGGCTTGTCGCCCTGCGGCTCGCGGCCGCGGAACCAGCGCCGGTACACCTGCACCGACACGAAGCTCAGGACCACGAACGCGGCGACCTGCGCCAGCAGCGGAATGCCGGGCACGAGCAGCACGCCGACGAACACCGCCGCCGACGCGAGGCCGAGCCACAGCATGAAGGCGCCGGGCGCCATCGCTTCCGCCGCGAACAGCAGCAGCGCGAGCGCCGCCCAGCCGAACACGTCCCAGCGCACGGTCAGGCCCCCGGGTTGCGCGGCGCGGCGACCGCGGCGCGGGCGGAAGGCTGCTGCTGCATCGCCTCCTTCGCCAGTTCGGCGATGCCGCCGAGCGAACCGATCACGCCGGCGGATTCCATCGGCATCATCACGAACTTCTGGTTCGGCGCCTCGGCCAGCGCCTTGAACGCCTCGATGTACTTCTGCGCGACGAAATAGTTGATCGCGTTGACGTTGCCGCCGGCGATCGCGTCGGAGACCATCTGCGTCGCCTTGGCTTCGGCCTCGGCCAGGCGCTCGCGCGCCTCGGCCTGGCGGAACGCGGCTTCGCGGTTGCCCTCGGCTTCCAGGATCGTCGCCTGCTTCTCGCCCTCGGCCTTGAGGATCGCGGCCTGCCGGAAGCCCTCGGCCTCGAGGATGTTGGCGCGCTTCTCGCGCTCGGCCTTCATCTGCCGCGCCATCGACTCGATCAGGTCGCGCGGCGGCGCGATGTCCTTCAGCTCGATGCGGTTGACCTTGATGCCCCAGGGATGCGTCGCCTGGTCCACGGCCATCAGCACCTTGGTGTTGATCTCGTCGCGCTTGGACAGCGATTCGTCGAGGTCCATCGAACCGATCGCGGTGCGGATGTTGGTCATCACCAGGTTGAGCACGGCGATCTCGAGCGTCGCCACCTCGTACGCCGCCTTCGCCGCGTCCAGCACCTGGAAGAACACGATGCCGTCGACCTTGACCACCGCGTTGTCCTTGGTGATGACGTCCTGCGACGGCACCTCCAGGACCTGTTCCATCATGTTCACCTTGCGGCCGACGCCGTACATGATCGGCACCAGGAAGTGCAGGCCCGGGGTCAGGGTCTGGGTGTAGCGCCCGAACCGCTCGACGGTCCATTCGTAGCCCTGCGGGACCATGCGCACGGTCTTGAACAGGATGATGACGCCCGCGAACAGCAGGACGGCGGCAAGTGCGGAACCGATCATGGAAATCCTCCCCGGAAGACGGCCAGTGTACCCGCGCGGCGCGGCCCGGACCGGGTCGCCAGCGGCGGCCGGCCCGGCCGCGCGCGCGGGCTGCGACGGTTCCGCGGCCTGGCGCATCCTAGCCATCGGATGACCGCCACCACCGCGCCCGCCTCGGCCTTCGCGATCGACGTGCCCGCCGCCCTGCTCGCCAGGGCGCGGTGCGGCGAACGGGCGGCGTTCGAGCAGCTCTACCGCTGGTTCGAGCGGCCGGTGTTCACCCTGGCGCTGCGCTTGTGCGGCGACCGCGAGGAGGCTTCGGACGTGCTGCAGGACACGATGCTCAGGCTGTTCGACCGGATCGGCGACTACCGCGCCGTCGACGGTGCGCCGTTCTGGGGCTGGCTGCGGCAGGTCGCGGTGAACGAGGCGCTGATGCGGATGCGGCGCGCGAAGGCGCGCGGCGGCGCGGCGTTCGAACTGCCGGACGACGACGGCCTGCCCGACGACCTGCTCCCGCCGCCGAGCGCCGCCGCCGACGCGGCCGTGCTGCAGCGCGCGCTCGCGCGCCTGCCCGTCGCCACCCGCAGCGTGCTCTGGCTCTACCACGCCGAGGGCTACACCCACGAGGAGATCGCGGCGCTGATGGAGCGCACGCCGAGCTTCTCGAAATCGCAACTTGCGCGCGGCGGCCGCCGGCTCCGCGCGCTGCTGGAGGAACCAATCCATGCCTGATGCCAGCGATCCGCGCGGGCGCGCGCCCTTCGGCTGGGGCGACGCCTTCGCTGCCCTGCCGCTCGAATCCGCGCCGGCCGACGGCTGGTCGCGCGTGGCCGCGCAGCTCGACGCGCGCACGACGTCAGCGACGGCGGCGCCCGTCGCCGCCGCCGCGCACCGCCACGGCCGCCGGCGCTTCGCGCGCACGGCCGGCTGGCTCGGCGCAGCGTCGGCCGCCGCTCTGGCGCTCGTCGTCGCGTGGCCAAGGAATGACGTCCCGCAAGCCGTCCCGGCATCGAACGACGCAGTGCCCGCTTCGATCGCGCCGGCTGTGGACGCGACATCGGAACCGTCGACCGCCACGACATCCCCCGCGCCTGCGATCGACCGCGCGCTGGCCGCAGGCACCCACGCGCCGAAGAACGACGCCACCGCGATCGCCCTGCCCAAGGTGGTGGAAGCCGCCCGCAAGCCGCGCCTCGCCTCGCGCGACGCGCCGGCCCACCACCGCGCTTCGCGCCCGGAAGCGCCCGCCGCCGGCGCGCAGGCTGCCGCGGCTGCGCAACTCGATGCCCTGTACGCGGAATCCGCGCAGCTGGAGGCGCTGCTCGCGCTGGCCCGCGACGATCGCGTCGCCAGCGCCAGCGCCGCCGTGCTGGCGAGCGCGCTCGACGCGCAGGTCGCCGGCATCGACGCGCGCCTCGCCCAGCCCGGCCTGGACGCGGCCCAGCGCAACGCGCTGTGGCAGGCGCGCGTGGACGTGCTGCGCCAGGCCGCCGGATTCGAAAGCACCCAGCGCGTGCTCGCATCGCAGGGCGACGTCGGCGCGCTGCTGGTGAGCGTGGATTGACCCGCCTCGAAAACTCCCCGAATTGCCCCCACGACACGACAACAGAGGTGAACGCATGACACTGTCCCCCACCCGCGCCGCGCTCTTGCTGGCGCTCGCACTCGCATTGCCTGCGGCCGCGCAGGAATGGAACATCGCGCCGGATGCGAAGGCGCCGAACGCCGCGCAGCAGAAGGAGCTCGATGCCGCGCGCGCGCAGCTCGATGCCGCGGCCAAGCGCTACGCCGAACTCGCCGGCCGGTACGGCGCCGATCCCGTGCGCTTCAAGGTCGAGCAGCACCTGATGCGCAAGCCGGTGATCGGTGTGGTCCTGGCGCCCGACGACACCGCCGGCGTCCACATCGCGGGCGTCACCCCGGACAGCGCGGCAGCGGTGGCCGGCGTCCGGAGCGGCGACCGGATCATCGCCATCGACGGCAGGACGCTCGCCGGCGGCAACGCGGATGCGCGCCTGGACGCGGCGCGCACCGCGATCGGTGCGCACAACGAAAAATCGCAGGTCAAGTTGCGCCTGGTGCGCGACGGCAAGGAAACGGCGGTCGCGGTCACGCCGAGGCCGGGCGAGCGGATGATCTTCATCCCGGAAATGCGTCGCCAGCAGCTCGACGGCAACGTGCGGATCACCGAACTCCCGGGCGGTGGCTTCGACATCGACGCCGACCGGATGAGCGGAATGATCGCCCCGGTCGCGCCGGACGTGCGGCGCGAGATCGTCCTCATGCAGCCGGGCGCCGCCGCTTGCAAGGGCGAGCACTGCAAGATGCCGGTGATCGCCGACGCGCTGCGCTGGAACGGGTTGAACCTGGCGTCGGTCGACGGCGGCCTCGGCCGCTATTTCGGCGCCGACGACGGCGTGCTGGTGGTCAGCACGGGCCCGGAGCTCGAAGGCCTGCAGGCCGGCGACGTGATCCGCAGCGTCGACGGCAAGCCGGTGAAGTCGCCGCGCGACGTCATGGATGCGCTGCGCGGGCGCGAGGCCGGCAGCAAGGTCGCCGTCGGCTACCTGCGCGACCGCAAGGCCGGCAACACTCAGGTCACGGTGCCCGAGCCGATGATGTTCCGGATCCAGGCTCCGCCGG